>DAIOGX010000077.1:0-10067 GCA_036744995.1 Solirubrobacteraceae bacterium
CGTGCCGCACGCGGCAGAGCGCGAGACGGCCGACATAAGGAGAGGCGTCGAGGTTTGTCACCAGCGCCTGCAGCGGGTGCTCGGGGTCATATAGCGGCGCAGGGATCCGCTCGAGCAGCAAATCCAGCAGCGGCGCGAGATCGCGCTCTTCGATTGGATGCCCGGCGTCGTACTCCAACGACGCAACGCCGGCCTTCGCATTGCAGTACACGATCGGGAAGTCGATCTGCTGCTCGTCGGCGTCGAGGTCGAGGAAAAGCTCGTACACCTCGTCGACCACCTCCGCCACGCGCGCGTCGGGCCGATCGACCTTATTGACAACGAGGATCACCGGCAGCTTCGCCTCGAGCGCCTTGCGTAGCACGAACCGCGTCTGCGGCAGCGGCCCCTCTGACGCGTCCACGAGCAGCAGAACCCCATCGACCATCGTCAACCCGCGCTCCACCTCCCCGCCGAAGTCCGCGTGCCCGGGCGTGTCGATGATGTTCAGCTTGACGTCCTTGTAGCGCAGCGACGTGTTCTTCGCGAGGATCGTGATCCCCTTCTCGCGCTCGAGATCCATCGAGTCCAGCACCCTGGTGGCCACGTCCTGGCCGACCCGGAACGCACCGGACTGCCACAGCATCGCGTCGACCAGCGTCGTCTTGCCATGGTCGACGTGGGCGACGATCGCGACGTTCCTGATGTCATCTCTGGGTATGAGCACGGCCCGACAGGGTATCCATGCGCCCGCGCCATCCGGATACCACCCGGCAACCGCTGCGTGGCTCGCGATCAGGATCGAGGCGGAACCGGGACCAGGATCGGGGCGATCGGGTCGGGATCGGGGCGATCAGCTTCGCGTACGCACCGCGCGGGGCCCCATGCGCAGAGCAAAGCGCATCAGCGCGGACGGATAGCGCTCAGCGGCGGCGATCGTCTCCTCCAGCGCGGCGGCGAAGCGCCTGATCTCCTCCGCTTCAATCACGAGCGGGGGAAGGGCCTTGATGACGTTCATCCGGTGGCCCGCGACCTGGCAGAAGATGTGGTGATCGTGGAAGAGGGGAACAGTTATCAGCTGGGAGAACAGTCCCGGCTGGCGATGCTCAACCGTGTTCCAGATCCTGCGGGCCGCGGTGCCCGAGGGCGGCCCGAACTCGATCGCCCACATCAGCCCCAGCCCACGCACGTCCGTGACGACCTCGTAACGCTCGACAAGCGGAGTGGTCAGCTCCAGCAGCAGCGCGCCCAGGCGCTCGGCGCGAGCGATCAGGTCCTCCTCGTCCAGCACGCGCAGCGTCGCCAGCGCCGCGGCGGCCGCCAGGTCATTGCCGCCAAACGTCGACCCGTGACGCACGGCGCGCTCCATACCGTCGAACACCTTGTCGAACGCCGCGCGCGACACCAGCACCGCGCCGATCGGCACCAAGCCCCCGGACAGCGCCTTCGCCAGACAGACCATGTCCGGTTCGAGCCCCCAGTGCTCCAGCGCGAGGAACCGTCCCGTACGCCCAATCCCGGTCTGCACCTCATCGCAGACGAACAACGCCCCCGCGGCGCGGCACAGCGCCTGGGCTCCCTGCAAGTAGCCCGCGGGCGGCAGGTTGACGCCCTTGCCCTGCACGGGCTCCACCACGAACGCGGCGACACCGCCATGCGTGAGCTCGTGCTCCAGCGCGTCGAGATCGCCCCACGGAACGGGATTGCAGCCCGGCAGCAGCGGGCCGAACCCGGCACGGAACTCCTCGTTCCCGTTGAGCGACAGCGACCCGAGCGTCAGCCCGTGAAAAGCGTGCTCGGCGTAGAGGATGCGCGGGCGGCCGGTGGCGGATCGGGCGAGCTTGATCGCCGCCTCGACCGCCTCGGTCCCCGTGTTCGCCGGCACCATCGCCGCCACGCTCCCCGGCGCGCGGGCCAGCAGCTGCTCGGCCAGCACCCCGCTCAACAGCGTCACCCCGAGCTGCGGCAGGTTGCCCGTGCGCGCCTGCATCGTCTCCGTGACCGCGGCGATCGCCTCCGGGTGGTTGCGGCCGATCGCGAACACTCCATACCCCCCGAACAGGTCGAGATACCGCTCACCGCCGGAGTCGATCAGGTGCGCGCCCTCGCCGCCCGTCCAGGCCTTGTCGAACCCGAGCGTCCGCAAGATTCGCCCCATCTGCGGGTTCAGATAGCGGTCGTTGAGCTCGAGCTCCTCGCCGATCCGGGCGCCAAGAATCTCACGTACCGTGGGCAAAGGGTCGATAGGCATGTAGCAAGCGTACGCAGCGCGCCGAAAAGTCCCAGCGAACGGGCGAACGAGCGAACGAGCGAACGAACGGGGCTAATGCGGGCTAATGCGGGCTCATAATCCGTCGGATTCCAGCAGGCGAACACCTGATCGACAATCGTCTGCGCGGCGCGCGGTCGCCTCAAGCACGCGCGCGCGGTGACCGAGACATATGTATGACCGAGGGGTCCTGGCTATGTCCCACGGAGCTCGACCGCAACCGCGTCGTCGACGCCAGCGAGCGCGTGCGCATCATCCGCCGGGTCGGCTCCGGCGCAGTCGGAGCCGCGCTGGTCATCTCGGCTCCATGGATCGGCTGGTGGACACTCGGCCTGTTCGCGCTCTCCGCGCTCAACTTTCTCAACGTGGAGCGCCGGATTCATTCAAGCGCCCATCCCGAGCGCGTCAGCGCCTTCGCGATCTTGGTCACCTTGGTGCTGCTCGGCGGCGGGGTTACCCTGAGCGGTGGCCCGCGCAGTCCGATGCTCCCTTGGTTGGTGCTGCCCGCAGGAATGGTCGCCGCGCGCTTTCGCCCCCAGGTCGTGGTCGCCGGACTCGTGCTCACAGTCTGCCTGATTCTCGCCACCACCCTGGGCGTGCACCCGGACTGGACGATCAACGATCCGGTCCCCGTGATCGCCACGCTCGCGCTGCTCGCCGTGGTCGTCTCGATCGTATGGGCGCTCGAGGCGGCGGAGCTGCACCACCGCGACGAGGCAATCCTCGACCCGTTGACGGGGCTGCTCAACCGTCACGCACTCGCCCCCCGCTTCGCCGAGCTCTCCCACCAGGCGCGACTAACCGACCAGCCCGTTTGCCTCGTGCTGTGCGATGTCGACAACTTCAAGGCGATCAACGACGAGCACGGTCACGACCGCGGCGACGCCGCCCTGCGCGATGTCGCCTACGAGCTGCGTAAGCGACTGCGCTCCTTCGAGCTCGTCTACCGCCTCGGCGGCGAGGAGTTCCTGATCGTGCTCCCAGGAATCGAGCTGAGAGATGGCCGCCACACGGCCGAGCGACTGCGCACAGCGATCGAGGACGCGCGGCCCACGGGCATTCCGGTCACGATCTCACTCGGCGTGAGCGCGGCTCGCGGAGCACAGGTCGGCTACGACTCCCTGTTCAAGGCGGCAGACGAGGCCCTGTATGAGGCTAAGCGCGCCGGGCGCAACCGCGTGGTCGCGGCGCCGGAGGCCGAGGTCAGCACGGCTGCCGGTGTCGAGGTGATGGATCTCGCCGCAGAGCTTGCCGGGGCGCTTGCCACCTAGGAGCTACACCTAGGCAGCGTCAGGAAGTAGGCAGCGTCAGGAGCGGAAGGTGACGGTGACGGACGCCGCCGAGTTGGATTCGCCCTTCTGCTTGGGCACGAGCCCCACTCGTACTCGGACCTTCAGCTTGCGGCGCCTGTGCAGCGTCCTCTGTCCGTTACGCGAGAGTGGAACCTTCAGCGTGACCGTCACAGCCTTCCGCAGGCGCCTGTAGACCGTTCGCAAGTCCTTCCCTTTCACACTGATGCGTCCCGCGGCGAGGGACTGGATCTCAAGGACGAGGGTGTGACCGACGATCTTGTGACGAACGATCCTGAGCTTGTGGCCAAAGCTCCCGAACGGGCAGCCAGCCACAGATATCTGCGTGCTCTGCTCGATCCGCGCCCCGCTCTGAGCCGTGATCGTCGTCGGCATCTGGAGCGGTCTGAGGCAGAGGCTCCCATTCGCGGTCAGCGCCGAGTGAGGGCCGACGGGCAGGTTCAGCACGAAGCTCGTGACGGGCACATCCGGGATCGCCGCGAACGTCGAGCTCGTGATCCCATTGGTGATTTTCGTGTTCCCCGTCAGGATCACTTTCACGCCGTCGCCTTCGAGCACGATGTCGAGATCGGGAAACGCCTGCCCCCCGTGCGAGACGAGGTAGGCCGATCCGCTCAGCGAGCCCGGCAGCACCGGGGTCACCGCGGTGGCCGTCCCGACTTCTGAGCCCAACGGGCGGCAGCTGACCGGGTTCGCCGCGAACGTCGCTTCCGGACACGCTTTCTGCAGCGTCGTCAAGCGTGACGGCAGCTGCTTCGGCAGTTCCACGAATACCGACTTCATGTTTGCCTCGTGCGCCGGCTGGGTGAGGGTCACCTGCAGGCTCGCGCCGTTCAGTTTGGAGGTCTTTGCGCTGGTCGAGGTCTCGAGCGACGGTTTGAACGCGAGCGCGCCGCAGTTGCCGACCTGGAATGGGCTCGACAGGCCCTGGGTCGCGCCGAACGTCGAAGTCAATGTCGATTCCGTCGCCAGCGGCCCGCAGTTGGTCGGGTTGAAGATGAAGTTGGGTCGGTTGACTTCGACTTTCAGGGTCTTCAGCCGCACCGGCACGCCGCCCACGATCGTCGGCAGCGCACCTGGCGTACCCGGCGACGGAGTGGACACGGTCACGCGCGCGGTGTGCGGGTCGACGTTGATCGTCGCCCGGGTCGTGACTGTGCCGAAGTTGAACGGTCCCGCTTCGACGCGTACCGGGATCGAGAGCCCGTAGGGGGCGTTGTCGTAGGGACCCGTGAGGAAGACCTGACCCGAAAATTCATACGGTTCAGAGCCCGCCCCGGCAGTCACCTCGGCGGTGCCGATCTGGCTGGTCGCGGCGCATTCTCCTTTCGAGGCCTGCGGTTCGCCGCACAGCGGCACCGAGGGAATCGCGCCGAGCAGACCGGCCGGGATGGTGGTGAGCACCCGTGAGAGGTATTGCTGGCCGTCTGTCCTGTTCAGATTGAAGGCGTATGAGCTGTAGGCGCCGGCGGTCGCGTTCGCGCTCTGAGTGCTCTGGGTGAGCGAGAACGGGATTGGGTTGGGACAACCCGTGGTGGGGAAGGCGAATGACGGCGTGAACTGTTTGAGGATTTCTTCTCCGGAGTAGGCGACGAAGTCGGCTTCCGTCTTCGCGCCGCCACAGTTCAGCGGATTCGCAAGCGGGGCTCGTGCACCCGTGTTCAATTCGAGGATCACGCTGCTGAACGGGAGCTGCGGCAGGTTGAACGGGTGTTCCGCGGTGTTTTCGAAGTTGGCCGTCAGCCTGCCGGTGCTCGCGTCGGGCTGAATTGTTCCTTCGACCTTGACGCCGACGTCGTAGCTACTTTCGGCGACGACATAGACGGTGTAAGGAGGACCGGCTATCGGCAGGCCTTTCGGAGCTCCCAGGTAGAGACTGCCGGTGAGCGAGGAGGGCGGGAGGTCTGTTTCGATCTTGACTTTGCCGATATTCGAGCCGGCCGGGCATTCCGCCGGCGTCTTTGATTCGAAGTGAACCTTGGCCGGCAGGCACGCTTCCAGGCCGTATGCCGCCGATGGGTTCAGCGTCAGCCCTTCCGGGAAGATCGCGTGCGCTTCAGCGATGTCGGCGGTATTGATTTCACCCGAGCTTTCCTTCTGT
Organism: Solirubrobacteraceae bacterium; assembly: GCA_036744995.1. GTDB lineage: Bacteria > Actinomycetota > Thermoleophilia > Solirubrobacterales > Solirubrobacteraceae > Palsa-744. Next base: position 5,660 of record DAIOGX010000077.1, read on the forward strand.
GGGACTTTGACTTCGGTGATCGCGCCGTCGGGCTGGTCGTACTGGGAGGTCGGCGGTGAGGTCTGCGGCTTCACTTCGATAGTCGGTTCGAAGGGCACGTTTTTTCCGCATCCGTCGATCCCGACAGGCGGCACTGTGGGGGTGCTGGCGACTTCACCGTTGTCGGATTCGACTTCGACGTAAGAGGTCGACAGCGAGGGCGCGCCACACACACTCGGCAGTGTCAGGAAGTTGCCCTTGCCGGCGTGCCCGTTGAAGAACAGCTTCGACTTCAACGTTTTGAGCAGTGATTTGAGCCCCCCGAGAACTTCCACTTCTGGTGGGATGTTGTTGATTTCGAAGTACTCGTGGAAGTCACCAGAGGGGATCCCCCTGGCTTCCAGGGCTGGTTCTTTCGCCCAGCTGACGTGGCCTTCCAGGATCAGGTGCACCGCTGAGACGATCGGCGAGGCTCCTTCGACGGCGATGCCGAACAACAGCGGCAATCCCGGTTCCTGGTCGAGGTTGTAGACCTTGCCGGTCAGCGGCGGCGCGAGCACTGGCGCCCCAGGGATAACTTCGACGACCGCTTCCAGTTCGACGAAACCCGCTTCGCTTGAGACTGGGCAGAGTTTGGGGTTCGCTTCGAACTGTTTCCGCGTACAGGTTTCGAGCGTCTGTGGGTCCGCGGCGAGGCCGGACGGGACATCGACGCGGAGGCGCTTCAGCGGTTTCCCTCGAGGGACCCTGCCACTACCAGAGCCTTCGTGGGCAAGTTCAACGCCCGTCAGACCCCACGGCGGATGTCCCGCGGCCTGCGTGTAGAACACGCTATGAGGGCTGGTGTATTCGCAGCTTTTGACTTCTGCTTCATTGCCGTTACAGGTTCCGGCTTCGAATTTGGCCACGCCGAACCCGGCGGCCTGCGCGGCTGGCGCCGCGACAGCAAGGATCGCACCGACGAGCAGCGCGAGCGGCCAGGTCCACACAGAGCCGATCGTCTTGCCCGCGGAACTCGTCATCGGCCACCTCCCTCGTGGCCCATCCGTCCCATCTACTTGGATCACACAACTTCTTTACCCGGGCCGCGCTCTTTATACGCGTCCGACGCGTCCCCAACACGCGTCTCCCCGGATGTATTTTGACCCAAAATCAGCTGCCACTGCCAAGCACGCAACAGCGATCATGCTGCGATAATGAGGCCAGCCGGACATCTCACCGGTGGGTCTGGGGAGCCATGAAGGATGCCGCGCACACGCGATGTCTAGATCACAGGGGAAGCCGATCGGGGTCGATGCGCAGCTGGTGAGCGACCCCGCCGTGGGCCTGCTGGTCAAGGCCGGAGCGGTGCTGTCGAGCTCCCTGGATCTGACGACGACGATGGGCCAGGTCGCCGAGCTCACCGTGCCGAGACTGGCGGATCTCTGCGTGATCGACCTGCGCGATGACGACGGCTCGATCAGGGATGTGGCGGTCGCCGCAGCACGGGACGGAATCGCCCATGGGTTGGAGGAGCTGCGCTCGAGACACCCGCTCGATCCGGGTGGCGAACATCCGGTCGCACGGGTCATCCGCAGCGGGGAGCCAGAACTGCTGCCAGAGATGACGAGCATGTTGTTGAGCTCCTTCGCGCAGGGCTCTGAGCACGCGCGGTTCATGATCGACAATGGCTACCGCTCGGCGGTGGTCGCGCCGTTGCTAGCGCGTGGTCGCACGCTCGGCGCGCTGTCGGTGCTGCGATTCGACGACGGGCAACCCTACGGCGAGGAGGACCTGGACCTCGTCTGCGAGCTGGCGCGACGGGCAGCGCTCGCGATCGACAACGCTCGCCTGTTCTCCGACCTCCACGGTGCCGAGCAGCGCTTGGAGGCGATCCTCGTCAATCTAGCCGAGGCGATCACCGTGGTCGACGAGCACGGGCAGACCGTCTTCGCCAACCAGGCCGCCGCCGATCTCCTTGGCGCCGACACTCCCGAGGAGCTGACGAGCGCGCGGCCGGGGACGATCATGCCGCGCTTCCTCGTCTCAGACGAGCAGGGAGAAGAGCTCGATCTGGAGCGCATGCCCGGACGGCGGCTGTTCGCCGGCGAGCAGCAGCCCGAGCCACTGCTCGTGAGGAACGTAGTCCGCGCCACCGGAGAGGAGCGCTGGCTGATCGTGCGTGCCTCAGCAATCGCCGACCACGAGACCGGACGCATCCTCTACGCGGTCAATGTCTTCGAGAACATCACCGAGGTCAAGCGTGCGCAGCTGGCGGAGAGCTTCATGGCCGAGGCCAGCCGCGTGCTGGCCTCCTCGATGGACTATGCAGAGACCCTGCAACGTGTCGCGCGCCTGGCCGTCCCGCAGATCGCGGACTGGTGCGCGGTCGACGTGCTGAGCGAGAGCGGTGAGATCGAACGCGTGGCGGTCCATCACAGCGATCCGAGCATGCTGACGCTGGCGCAACGACTAGACCAGAGCTATCGTCCCGCGCTGGACGAGCCGCTGGGCGTGCCCGAGGTGATCCGCAGCGGAGAAGCGCGCATCTACACGGACATCGACGCCGCAGCGCTCGCCACCTATGCCCGCGACAGCGAGCACTTGGCGCTGCTGGAGGCGATCGGGGCGATCGACGTGATCATCGTCCCGCTGGCCGCCCCGGCGCGAACGATTGGGGCGATCACGCTGGTCTGCACCGGGTCCACGCGCAGGCTCTCACACGCCGATCTGGCGCTGGCCGAGAGGCTCGGGCGGCGCGCCGGCACCACCATCGAAAGCGCCCGCCTGTATACCGAGCGCACACGTATCGCCCATACCCTCCAGCGAGCACTCTTGCCGGAGTCCCTGCCCGAGATCCCCGGGGCCGAGATACAGGCGCTGTACTCCGCGGCCGGCGAGCTGAACGAGGTCGGCGGCGACTTCTACGACGTCTTCCCATACGACGCGGACCGCTGGATGCTCGTGATCGGCGACGTCTGCGGCAAGGGCCCGCGCGCGGCCAGCGTAACCGCGCTCGCGCGCCACACGCTACGCACCGCCGCCACGGGAGGCCAGTCACCCGCGGAGATGCTCGGCACGCTCCATCAGGCGCTGCGCCGCCAGCCTCCCGGGGCAGATCTCTGCACCGTCTGCCTGGTCATGCTGGCGCCCGCAGCCGATGATCACGCTCACGCGCGATTCACCGTAGCCCTCGCTGGACACCCGCCGCCGTTGCTCATCAGCGCCAGCGGAGCCGCCACGCCAATCGGCCACCCCGGCACGCTGCTCGGCGTGCTCGACCCGATCGAGATCAAAGAAAGCGCAGCTGAGCTGCACCGCGGCGAGACGCTCCTGCTCTACACCGACGGCGTGCCGGAGGCAGGCCGATCGATCGAGCAGCTCGGCGAGCACGGACTGCTGGAGCTGTGCCGACAGGCGCCCAGCCTGACCCTCACCGGCCTGCTGGAGCACATAGAGCAGGCCGTCCTTCAGCATGTCGAAGGCAGACTGCGCGACGACATCGCGCTGCTGGCCCTGCACCTATCCCCTGCCAAGCCTCACCAAGCGTAAAACTGCACGCTAACATCCCTGTTGTGGGGGCTCCTCAGGACCAGCTTCGGATCGACGTTCGCCAGGAGCTGGACAGGACTGTGCTCAGCCTCCACGGCGAACTCGACATGGCCAGCGCACCGCTCCTTCAGAGCAAGCTCGAGAGCGCCGAGATCGAGGCGGCGGCGATCGTCGTGCTCGACCTCCAAGAGCTCCAGTTCATCGACTCCACAGGCCTGCGGATCATCCTCGCTGCGCATGAGCGTCTCCAGGAGCACGGAGGAGAGCTGGCCATAACCCGCGGCTCGCAGCAGATCCAGCGCCTCCTGGCCATCACCGGCACAGAGGACCACCTGCGGGTCATCACCACTCCTGACGCAACCCTCGTCTAAGCGTCGTGAGTCATAACAGCCGGGTTGGTAGTCGGGGTTGGTCAGCAATAGTCGGGGCAGGGATGCCGAGACTGGGCAGATGCCCCGAGCGACACAATTCGACCACCGGTCAGGACGACGCGGATCCTGGAGGTCGCAGGCTACCGCCGGCGTTGGAGCGCCTAACAAAAAGATCGGCGCGTCCGGATGCGGGGTGGGTGGGATCGATACACGGCGCTGGACCGGTCGAAGATCCCATGGATCTTCGACCGTCGCCACGTGACGGCTCACGCATGCTGGGCGATCCTGGATGATGTGGTCCGGCCTCCGGCCGGGGGGACCCACCTCCGCCAGCCATGTGACCGGCTCCGGCACCTATGACTTGGTCCGGCCTTCGGCCGGGGGGACCCACCTCCGCCGGCCATCTGGCCGGCTCCGGCACCATGATGTGGTCCGGCCTCCGGCCGGAGGGGGCCCACCTCCGCCGGCCATGTGGCCGGCTCCGGCACCATGATGTGGTCCGGCCTCCGGCCGGAGGGGGCCCACCT
>DAIOGX010000078.1:0-10004 GCA_036744995.1 Solirubrobacteraceae bacterium
CGTCGGTCAGCGACTCGACGAAGTAGGAGCCGGCGAACGGGTCGACGGTGTCGGCGGCGCCGGACTCGGCAGCGAGGATCTGTTGCGTGCGCAGCGCGATTTTGGCGGCCCGCTCGGTGGGCAGCGCCAGAGCCTCGTCGAAGCCGTTGGTGTGCAGCGACTGGGTGCCTCCGCAGACCGCGGCGAAGCCTTGCAGCGCGACGCGCACGATGTTGTTCTCCGGCTGCTGGGCCGTCAAGGTCACGCCCCCAGTTTGGGTATGGAAGCGCAGCATCGTCGCCTTCGGATTGGTGGCGGAGAAGCGCTCGCGCATGATCTGCGCCCACATGCGCCGCGCGGCGCGGAACTTGGCGACCTCCTGGAAGACGTTGTTGTGGCCGTTGAAGAAGAAGGCCAGGCGGGGCGCGAACTCGTCGACCGATAGGCCCGCGTCGATCGCGGCCTGGACATAGGCGATCCCCGAGGACAAGGTGAAGGCGACCTCCTGGACGGCCGAGCAGCCCTTCTCGCGGAAGTGGTAGCCGGAGATCGAGATCGTGTTCCAGCGCGGGACGTGCTCGTGGCAGTAGGCGAACAGGTCGGTTGTCAGCCGCATGGAGCCCGCGGGCGGGTAGATGAAGTTACCGCGCGCTATGTACTCCTTGAGGATGTCGTTCTGGGTGGTCCCGCGGAGCTGCTCGGAAGGTACGCCCTGCTCTTCGCCGACGAGCTCGTATAGCAGCAACAGGCAGGCGGCGGGCGCGTTGATCGTCATCGAGGTGGAGACCTGATCGAGCGGGATGCCGTCGAAGGCGGTACGCATGTCGTCGATCGTGTCGATCGCTACCCCGGTGCGGCCGACCTCGCCGAGGCAGCGTGGGTTATCGGAGTCCAGGCCGAGCTGGGTGGGCAAATCAAACGCCATCGATAGGCCGGTGGAGCCCTTGGAGAGCAAGTAGCGATAGCGCTCGTTTGACTCCTTCGCGGAGGCGTAGCCCGCGTATTGGCGCATCGTCCAGGTCTGCTTGCGGTACATCTCGCGGTGCACGCCGCGCGTGTACGGGAACTCGCCGGGCTCGCCCAGTTCGAGTTGATCCGGCAGGTCCGCCTCGCTGTAGAGCTCGGAGATCTCGATGCCGGAGTCGGTGAAGCGGCGCGGGTCATCCGCCCCGACGATCGGGGCTACGGTCGGGTGCTCTTCGTGCTCGGACATAGCCCGGAGAGTATCCTGCGCCAATGTCCACCTGTCTGGTCACCGGCGGCGCCGGGTTCCTGGGATCGCACCTGTGCGACGAGCTGCTCGCGCGCGGGCACAAGGTGATCTGCGTCGACAATCTCGAGACGGGTTCGCTCGCCAACATCGAGCACATCCGCGACCCGGAGCGGTTCGTGCACCTAGGGATCGACATCATCGATCCCTACTTCGTGGATGAGCCGATCGACTTCATCTATCACCTGGCGTCCCCGGCTTCGCCGATCGACTATCTGAGGCTCCCACTGCACACGCTGAAGGTCGGCTCCTACGGCACGCACCACACGCTCGGGCTGGCAAAGGCGAAGCGTGCCCGGTTTCTGATTGCTTCGACTAGCGAGGTGTACGGCGACCCGCAGGTGCACCCGCAGACGGAGGCCTACTGGGGCCACGTCAACCCGATCGGGCCGCGGGGAGTGTACGACGAGGCGAAGCGCTACGCGGAGGCGCTGACGATGGCCTATCACCGCCAGCAGGGCGTGGACACGGCGATCGTGCGGATCTTCAACACGTACGGCGATCGGATGCGCCCGCACGACGGCCGCGCGATCCCGACGTTCCTACGCCAGGCGCTCGCGAACCGGCCGCTGACCGTGTTCGGCGACGGCAGCCAGACGCGCTCGTTCTGTTACGTCAGCGACCTGATCCGGGGGTTGATCGCGCTCGCGGAGTCCGGGCACCACGACCCGGTGAACATCGGCAACCCCGACGAGTTCACGCTGCTGGAGCTCGCGGAGACGATCAAGGAGCTGACCGGCTCGGCGTCAGAGATCGTTTACGAGGCGCTGCCGGAGGACGACCCCAAGCAGCGCAAGCCGGACATTACGCTCGCGAAAGACCTGCTGGGCTGGTCCCCGGAGGTCACGCTGCGCGAGGGGTTGCAGCGCACGATCGACTCCTCCGGCGCGAAGGTCCTGATCGGCTGAGCCGTAAATCGCCACCCGACCGCTACATCTGCGAGTCTGAGGCGTTGTGAAAGGCGAGATGGGATCACGTTCTTCAGGAACGTCCGCTCCGCCGGCTCCCCGCCCGCGTTCTTCGCGGGCGCCGACGGCGCCGACCGGATCACCACACGCGGCAAAGGCAGAGGCGTCGTCAAGGTCAGAGGCGGCCAGGGCGACGCTGTCCGAGGCGACGGTGCGCCGCGAGCCGTCCGATCGGGACATGCGCAGCAAGCGCCCGCCCGCGATGTCGTTTCTGCTGCGGATGGCCACGGCAAGGCGCCTGGCGCGCGTGCTTTCCCTGCTGGCGCTCGACTTCGTCGGTGTGGCTCTCGCGATTTTCACGGCGCTGGTACTGAAGGCGGCGGTGCTGGGGCATGTGGACGTGAGCCAGGCATCGGAAGAAACCAGGCGAATCCTCGCCTTCGCCTATCTGGTGACCGCGCTGCTGTTCGCGCGCTCGGGGCTATACGCCGAGCGCGCGCAGCGTCCGGGCCTGTCGCGCATCGTGGGGGCGCTGTTCCAAGTCGCGTTCGTCGCGCTGCTGTTCGCCGTCGTGAGCGGGGAACACTTCTCGAGCTTCTACATCTTCTGGGGCTCGCTGGCGTTCGCGCTGCTGTACGTGTCCTCGCTGCGCGGGGCGTATGAGTGGTTGACGGGAGCGCTGCTGCGCGCCGCCGGGTACCGCCGCCGCGCGGTGCTCGTTGGCACGGGCAAGCACATCCGCGACGTCGCCCACGCGCTCGCGGACGCGCAGCACTCGCCGATCGAGGTCGTCGGCTTCCTCTCGCCGGCGGAGCTGCCCGCGAACGGCCTGCGCTCATTGGGCTCGCTCGCGAAGTTGCAGGAGGTGCTCGACACCGAAAGGATCGACGAGGTGATCATCGCCGACCCGGACTTCCCGCAGGTCGAGGCGGTCGAGCTGGTCGACCACTGCCACCGGCGCGGCGTGCGCGTGCGGCTGGCGCCGTCGACGATGGAGATCCTGATCCACCGGGCGGAGTTCGTGCCGGGCCAGTCGGTGCCGCTGTTCGAGCTGAGCTCGCCGGTGTTCGAGGGGGTGGACTTCGCGCTGAAGCGCGCCTTCGACCTGGTGGGGGCGACGCTGCTGCTGGTGCTGCTGAGCCCGCTCTTGCTGGTGATCACGCTTGCCGTGCGCCTGTCCTCACGCGGGCCGATCGTGTTCCGCTCGACGCGCCGGGGGATCGGCCAGCGGCCGTTTGAGTGCTTGAAGTTCCGCACGATGCACACCGACGCCGAGCAGCACCAGGCCGACCTGGAAGAGCTGAACGAGGCCTCGGGGGCCCTGTTCAAGATCCGCGACGACCCGCGGATGACGCGCGTCGGGCAGACGTTGCGGCGCTACTCGTTGGACGAGCTGCCGCAGCTCGTGAACGTGCTGCGCGGCGAGATGTCGCTGGTCGGCCCGCGGCCGCTGCCTGAACGCGACTACGAGATGCTCGAGGACTGGCACCGCAAGCGCTATCTCGTGCTGCCCGGGATCACCGGACTGTGGCAGGTCTCGGGCCGCTCGGAGCTGGACTTCGATGACCTCGTGCACCTCGACTTCATCTATCTCGAGCGCTGGTCGCTGGCGCTCGATCTGACGATCCTGCTGAAGACTATCCCGGCTGTGCTGATGCAGCGTGGGGCTTACTGAGGCCTGTCAACCCTCCTGTCAGACGGCCGTCGCCCGCTCGTAGACCTCCCAGGTTGAACGTCCGGCATCCTCCCACGTCCACGCGGGCGGCGCCGGCGCCGGGCGCTGGGCCGTCTGGGCCGCGAGGATCAGCGATTTGAGATCGCCCGGCTCGATGAACGTGGCACGTTCGTCGAGGACCTCGCGCAGCGCCGGGATGTCGCAGGCCACGACCGGCGTTCCGCAGGCGAGCGCCTCGACCGCGGGCAGGCCGAAGCCCTCGTCCTCGGATGGGAGCACGAGCGCGTGCGCGCCGCTGTAGATCGCGGCGAGATGCTCGTCGGGGACTTGGCCGGTGAGGGTTACATCGGGTAGCTCGTGCGCCCACGGGCGGGTGGGGCCGACGAGCACGAGCGGCAGTTCGCGTTGCGTGGCGGCGAGCTTGGCGACATGCTTGCGCGGATCGGGGTGTTGCAGGCAGCCGACCCACACCAGGTAGCGCTCGGGCAGTCCGTAGCGCTCGCGCGCCACGGCGATCTCGTGGTCGGGCCGTCTGTACATCATCGAGTCGGGCGCCTCGGGAATGACGACGATGCGCTCGCGTTCCAGCCCGAGGCGATCGACTGCGTCTTGGGCAACCGCCTCGGTTGGCACGATCACGTGCGCTGCGCGCTGCACCGCGAGCTGGCGCAGGCGCAGGCGCACGCCCGTGCGCAGGTGCTCTGAGCGGCGCTTGAGTGCTGCGAGATCATGCAGCGTGACGACCATCGGGCAGGGGCTGCGCAGGATCGCGCCCTCCATCCAGGGTGCGTGGAAGACGTCATATGCTTGCCGCGACCGGCCCGCCGCCGAGGGGCGGTGTGTCTCGACGATCTCGCCCAGCGCCTGGCCGGTGTCGCGCAGCGCCCGCAGCAGGCAGCTCGAGTAGCGTCCGACCCCGTGCGGGTCGGTGGTGGGACGGCTGTCGAACGCAACCCTCACAGGCGTTGAGCCCAGTCGGAGCGCGCCTTCATGTCGTCCCCAGAACGTGCACTGGGGCAAACATAGTCGGTTCGGGTAGGCATCTGCAGAGATGACAGCTTCGCTGCACTGTATCTGTCTCCCGACACTAGCCTTGCGTCGAGATGCCGTCGCGCGAGTACTACGAAGGGCTATGGGAGCAGGTGCCCGAAGGGCTCGATCCGCCCGCTTTCGCGCTGCGCAGCCGCTTCCTGCTGGAGCACATCGGGGCCGGCGAACGTGTGCTCGACGTCGGCTGTGGTGAAGGGCGGTTCGCGGTCGAGCTCACGCATGCGGGGGCAGAGGTGGTGGGAATCGATGTCGCTGAGGAACCGCTGCGGCGAGCGCGGGCGCGCCACCCCGAGCTCGACCTGCGACTCGTCGCCGCCGAAGGACCGTGGGAGCTGGAGGGCTCGGGCTTCGACGTCGTTTGGGCGGGCGAGACGATTGAGCACGTCGCCGACACCGCGGCGTGGCTGTCCGAGGTGCGCCGCGTGCTGCGCTCAGGTGGCCGCTTGTTGCTGAGTACGCCCGATCACGGACGGCTCATGCTGCTGTGGCTGACGCTGTCAAAGCATGCGTTCGATGCCCATTTCGACCCGCGCGCGGACCACCTGCGCTTCTATACGCGACGCACGCTGACGCGTCTACTCAACGACTTCGGCTTCGAAGAAGTCGAAGCGCACGTTGTCGGCGAGCGAGCTGGTGGGCTCTTTCGGCGGCGGCTGCTGGCTTCGGCGCGGCGGTCGCGCTGGTAGGCGCGCGCCGCGATAGTCCTCGCGCGCTTACAGCCCCTCCGCTCCTCCGCGGTGCGGTCTTGAGCGCCGCCGCCGGCGCGGCGGTCGCGCGCAGCGCCTCGATGTAGTCGTTCTGAATGGTGATCGATTCTTCATTGCCCTGAGCGATTGTTTCGGGAGCGATCGACTCGGGATTCAGGTAGATGGCGGCGCGCAGCTCGTTCAGCGCAGCCTCTGAGTTGCGGAACACGTCGTACTCTCCGAGGCGTACCCAGGTTTCTGGGTTAGACGGCTGCAGGCGCACTGCCCGCTGGAGCGTTGCCCGTGCGAGCGTCGTCTGACCGGTCGTCTGCTGGATCGTGGAGAGCGTGAACAGCGCCTGCGCCGAGAGGGGGTCACGCGCGACGCTCGTCTGCGCAGCCGACAGTGCGCCCTTGGGGTCGCTCGCGAGGAGCGCCAGCGCCTGCTGGGAGGCGTCCACGGAGCGCTGGGGTTGCCACTGTGTCCAGGCGGCGAGCAGCGCCGCGATCACCGCGGCGCAGGCGACCCCAACCTGTACGGGACTCAGCTCACGTCGAGAGGGCAGGCGCCGCTTGCCCGCTCGACCCTCTCTGCCCCCCAGGCCTGCCGCACCTGCGGGAAGCGTCGCCCAGTCCATCTCGCTGTGAACCGCCGCTGTCCGAGTCCTGGACAGCCCACCGCTCGGAGCTCGGCCAGCAGTCGCGGTTCGGAGCGGCCCGCGACCCGCCAGCCAGCCGGCGCACAGCAGCGCAACGCATGCGTCGCCGGGCACATACCAGGTCCAGTCCACGAACGAGTGCGCGCCGAACGCGATCACGAGGCAGAGCATGCTGAGCAGGCCGATGCGCTCGGGTGTGTAGCGACGAAGCTCTCGCTCATCCACGCGGTGCCAACCGGGCCGGGCGCCTGAGCGGATGTCACGCCACGTGCGCCAGCCGCTCCAGCGTCGGTTAAACGGGTGCGTGCAGCGCCCGGCAGCCGCCATCCAGGCGACGAGCAGCGCGAGCGCCAGAGCGAGACCGACCGCGCCGAGGTCGGCGAGCGTTTGTACGACGAAGCCGTGGGCGTTCTTGACTTCGAGCGGTGCCGTGCGGTAGCGCAGGCTTGCGGTCTGATATCCGGATGCGCCCGCCCCGAGCGTCGGGTGGGCATCGAAGACCTGGAGCGCCTCCTTCCAGTAGCGCGCGCGCACGCTCGCGACCGCGGTCAGGCGCCCGGGCGTGTTCGGCGGGGGTTTCGTGTTGGGGTTCGTCAATGCGTCGACTGCGTGCGAGACGCTGCCGGTCAGCCCGCGGTGGCTGTGCGCGAGCGCGCCGGCGAACGCGACGATTGCGATCGCGATCAGCCCCAGCAGGATCGCGCCGGCCTGCCGGCGCACGGCGCGCGCGGGTGGGCGTCGGCTCGTGAGGAAGCCGATCGTGAGACCCGCCAGCATGAGCACCAGGACCATCGCGACGATCAAGGCCCCCAGCTGGTGTCCGGCCGTGACGCGTTCGCCCAGCGTCACGCCTTCGGCGCTGAGCGCGTGTGTGGAGAAATCCCACCCGACCACCACTCCGGCGCCGAGCGCCCCGGCGATCAGCACGACGGCGCCGCGCAGGCGCAGCGGCACGAGGCAGAACCACAGCGCTAGGCCGAGCGCCAGCGCTACTAGCGCACCACGCGAGTAGGCGAGCATCAGCGTGAGCAGCATTAGCCCCATCGCCGGATAGGCCAGCGCGCTCAACAGCGCGTGCCCGGTCCTGCGCGCACCCAGCCACATGCAACAGATCGCTCCCATCGCGGCAGCCAGGCCGATTGCGTTCCAGTATTCGTACGGTTCCTCCAGACGAGCGTAAGTGCTCGCAGGAGCGAGCTTGCCCGGGAAGACCTTCGTCAGCAACGCATAACCGCACACGACCACCGCTGCCAGGGTCAGCCCGCCGAGGATCGCCGGCCAGCGCTCAGGGGCCAAGCGCACGAGTACGACCGCTGCGCCGAACACGCCGCTGTAGGCGAGCATCCGGCCGGCATCCTGCCAGCTGATGTCGGGCTGCACCGACCACACGACCGACAGCGCCTCGAGGGTGGTGAATGCCAGCAGCAGCCCAACCGGCCACAGCCCGTACGTGCGTCTGCCCGGAGGCGTGAGTACGACAGCACCGGCCACCACGACGCCGGCGCCGAGCGTGAGCGCCATCTCCGTCGTGGTCATCGTTTCGAGGTTTAGGCCACCTTTGGCGTAGAAGGTGACGAAGCAGGCGACCCCCGCGACTAGCAGCGTTGGCCACCAGAGGGCGCCGGCGTCGAAGTGCAACGGCCGTCGACGCGGCACATGCGCGCGTGCATGCTCGGGCAGCGCCGCGCCCAGCCTGGGTGCGCGCTCAGCGGGAGCGGCGTGCACGGACACGGTTGTGCAGGACGCCGCCTACCACAAGCAATAGGCAGGCGAGTAGGAAGGCAAGGGTCGCCAACAGGGGAGTCGGTAGCGAGCTGAATGCGGATGCGATATCGGCGTGCACGACGCCGGGGTGGATCACCTGGCCGCCCACCTGGACTGGTGCCGAGCCGGCATGCCCGGCGTGTGTGATCGCTCGCTGCTCGGATGGGGTGGGAGCAAGCGCGGCGGCACTTGGCGTCGTGGCCGAGCCGCTGGGCCCGCCGCCCCGCCCAGCGGACGCCGCCGCCGCGAGCTGGGCTTGGCGGATCAGCGACGAGCAGTCTGTGTACTCTTCGGCGTCGGCGCTCAGCTCTTTCAGCGCCTGTCTGTATGCCATCTGGCTGAACCCGCCCAGCGACTGCCCGTGGGTGCATCTCAGGATGATCGTTTCGCCGACGTTGGCGCTGGCCGTGGGGGCGATCGACAGGAGCATCGTGATTACCAGCAGCACGACAGCTGGAGTGAACGTGCGCCTGTGTTCGCGCGATTGCAGCCCGCGAGCAACATGGAACAATTTCGGCAGCGTGAACATATGCTTGGCGCGGCGCGGGTGCCGAGTGGGGGTAGCCTTGGCCATCGTCATTGAAGCGGACAACGCTACCAACGCCTCCGGGCGAGGCCGAGGGTGGAGAGCGCGCGGGAGAACCCCTCAGCCCAGGCGTCGTAGTTGAAGGCGCGCACGTCGTTCGCGCCGTTGTTACCCAGATGCACGCGCAGCGGGACATCGGCGGCCAGCCGCCGCATGGCCTTCGCGAGTGCGGCGCTGTCGCCGGCGGGCACCACCAGGCCATTCTCACCATTGCGCACCAAGCCGCCGGCAGCGGCGCCGACGGCGTCGCTCACGATCACCGCCAGCCCTCTGTTCATCGCCTCGTTCACGACCAGGGCCCAGGGCTCGCGAAACGTGTGCGTCGCGATCGAAGGCGCCACAAGGACATCGGCGGCGGCGTAGAGGTCGCGCAGCTCCACAGGTGCGACAGGGTCCAGACAGACCACTCCAGACTCCGATGGATAGGGGCTTTTCGCGAAGCCCGCCGCGCCGCCGGCGAGGATCCAGGGGGGGCTGGATCCCACACCGACGAGGACGAGCGCGGCGGTTGGGGCCTTCAGGCCCGATGCATGCCAGGCCTCGAGCAACACCCCCACTCCCTTTTCCCGAGTGGGACGACCTACAAACAGAAACTTCGTCTCCGCTCCCTCCGGCCACGAAGGCTCGTTCGGCGGTGTGGTGACGGGGGCGCTCCAGAACTCGTTGTCCACGGCCTGCGGGGCGACATGTACGTTGCGCGCGCCACGCGCCCGCACATAGGCGCTGACGTGCGGTCCGTAGGTGACGACCGCGTCGGCGGAGCGGTACAGGCGCCGCAATGCGAGGTAGCTGAAAGCGTGCACGGCGCTCCGCGGGTGCGCCCACAGCGAGGTCCACAGGATCAGCGGCAGGCGGGCGCGGCGCGCGCCCACCCACGTTGCGCCCAATGCCACACGTCCTGCGGTGGAGCACACGACGGCGCGGTAGTCCCCGCTCGTGGCGAGCCTTGCCGGCTCGTGCTGGCGCACGTGGCGGTGCGGGAACTGCAGCTCGCGGTCGAGCGACTCCTCCTCAGAAGATGCGGGCCCTCCGTGCTTGGACGGTCCCCCGAACAACGCAAACTCAACATTCTCCAGCTCATGCAAGCGCGCAAACGCGCCCACCCGGTCAGGCGGCGCGTGCCCAGTGACGAACAGGACTGGCTTCACCGCAGTGCGTGTTCGTAGGCGGCGAGCGTCTGCTCGCCGCAGCGCTCCCAGGTGAAGTGCGCGGCTACGGTGGCGTGCGCGCGCTGCCCTGCCTCGCGCAGCCTGTGCGGGTCGGACAGTAGCTCGTCGATGCGCTGTGTCAGTCGCTCGATGTCGCCGGGGGGGACGAGCACCAAGCCGTCGCCCGCGGCCGCGATCTCCTCGGGCCCCGGCTCGCCGCGACAGCCGATCGCGGGCACGCCGCCGGCCATCGCCTCGACGTAGGCCACGCCGAACGCCT
>DAIOGX010000079.1:0-9970 GCA_036744995.1 Solirubrobacteraceae bacterium
CGGCGCACGAGTTTCCGTCATCCAGGATATATTGAAGTGGGATGTTGAGATGTGTGGCGGTTCTCATGGCTGTGCTCGCTGTCGCGTTTGCGCCTGCATCGGCTGGCGCCACATCGCGAGACATCGCCTCGACGCACACCTATCTCGAGGCCAGCTACAAGGTTCTGCATGCCGCGGTGACCACCTGGTCGACGGTCGAAGCGAGGATCCACACGCTCGACCTCCGGTTCCACGCCGAATGCCCGGACGTGGGGGCGGGCTCGCCGCAGAACGAAGAAGATCAGAAGCTCAGCTATGAGGCGGCCGGCGCGCTGTGGGCGACCGGCTACCACACCGACGCGGCGATTGTCCATGCGTACGTCAACACCGTGAACCGGCTGACGTGGAGCAACCCGCAGATCACGCGTGCCGCCCGCAGGCTCACCCGGGGCCTACAGGAAATGACCGAACTACAGGTGCCGAACATCTGTGCGGACGTCCGCGCGTGGGGCGCGAACCACTTTGGCGCGGCGCCAGCCGACGTCAAGCAATACGACGAACACGTTGAAAACATCGAAGTCCATGAAATTCCCCGGCACCTGCTCGTTCCCTATGTGCAACCGGCGGACAGGGGCCTGCGCAAGCAGGACGAACACCTCGCCACCAGGTTCGAAGAACTTGAATTCATGCGCGGTCAGGCCGACTGGATCGCACTGCTCGAAGTGCTTGGCGTCAACGAGTAGTCGGGGGACCGAGCGCGGTCTCGCCCCATTGGATTGACCAGGGTGCGGTGCGCATTGTCAGCGTGTGGCCTTTGTAAAACCGATCGTGGAGGAACGATCGCGGAGGAATATTCTGGAGAACATCATGCTGGTATCCCGGCCATCTCCACAAACCAGCAAAGCGCGTTGAGCAGCCGCATCTGCTCGACGGTGTGACAGCGGATCGTGAGCAGTTTTGGGCTGGCGAGGAGCACGGCGAGGCAGCGGGCGCGCGACACGGCAACGTTCAGCCTGTTGCGGCTGTAGAGGAACTCCACGTTGCGTGGGATCTCTTCGCCGGAGGATGTCGCCATCGAGAAGAACACGACGGCCGCTTCCTGGCCCTGAAACTTGTCGACCGTTCCCACCGGCACTGTGGTCAACCCCTGGCGGTTGAGCTCCGCGCGCAGGCAGCGCACTTGTGCGTTGTACGGGCTTACGACCATGAAGTCGCCCTGGGTGAGTGGCACGGTGTCGCCGTTGGCCCTGGTGTAGGCAGCGCCGAGCATTCGTTGGATCTCCTCAGCGACGCGCGTGGCCTCCTCGGGCGAGGAGCGTGTGTTGCCCTCGTGGTCGAGCAGGATCGCACGCACGCCGGTGCCGGTGAGCGGCCCAGCGGCATCGATCCGTTGCCGGTCACACTCCTCGATCGCCGAGAGGCGTCCTTCGTAGACCGCCTCGGAGATGAACCGACAGACGTCTGGGTGCATGCGTCGCGTGTGGTCGAGGAACACGCCGCGGCGTGGTGGGATGGTCCCATCCTCGCCAAGGAGGTGCTCGAGCACCGAGACGGCCGAGCCATCTGGGTGCGCGCCCTGTGAAACCTGGGCGAGCTGCAGTGGATCGCCGAGCAGCACAAGGTTCCTGCTGGCGGTGCCCATGGCAAGGGCGTCGGCGAGCGAGATCTGTCCTGCCTCATCGATGACGAGGCAGTCGACAGACTGGCGCATCTCCTGACGGCACCAAAGCCAGGCGGTGCCGGCGATCAGATCGAGGCCGTGCCCCCCGGCGAAGTCCGCGTTCTTGCGTGAGTTGCCGATCAGCGGGTGCTCGAGCTCGGACTCGAAGTCTTGGTCTGTCGAGCTCGACTTCTTCAGACCGCGAAAGTTGATGTCGGCGGCATGCTTCTCGACGTCGCCGAGGAGATTGTTGATGGCTTTGTGGCTGTTGGAGGTGACGCCGACGGAGTAACCCTTGGAGAGCAGGTCGAGGACGAGCTGAGCGCCGGTATAGGTCTTGCCTGAGCCCGGCGGCCCTTGGATGAAAAGGTAGCTGTGGTCAAGCCCCCGCACGACCTCCTTGATTCGCTCGAGGTCGGCGGGACCGTCCTGGAGCAGCTGTCCTCTAGGCACAGCCGCGGTGCGCGGGACGGCGCGCATGAGGATGTCGCGCACTGCTCGATAGGGGCCGTCTCCGGCGACCCCGTGCGCGAGGACCACCTCGGCCACCTCGCGCAGCGCCACCTCGTGCTCATCGGTCGGGTAAACCGTGCAGGGCATCAGCGCCCGCGGCAACGGCCTGTCGCACCACTGCGCCTGGCGGCGAATCTCGACCAGTCCCTCCTGATCGATGACTCGCTCGACGTTGAACTGGGTGACGCTGAACGGAGCGGGCAGGCCCGTGGCGGTGTCGATGGCGGCGCTGAAGGGGTCCGCGAACATGCCCGGTGCGACCTTGTGCTCTTGCGGGGGAAACCTGAGCGTATGGATCAGGGACCGAACGTCGGTGCGGGGTGCGATATCCGTCGGCTCCAATCCACCGATCGTTTCGGAGTCCGCGTCAACGAGCTCCTCTGCGGTCCGCTGCAGGCGGTCGAAGTACTCCCACCAGAACGGCTTTCGCTCGCGGCGGTGGTAGTCGAGCATCTGGGCGAGCAGCCAGCGACCTCGTCCATCGTCGGTGCGGTCGGAGGGGTTGTCGGGGATGTCGGCGAGCAGCTGTGTTTGCAGGCGCTCGACCTCGTCATCCTTCTTCTCCTCCTCACCGGCGGACGAGGGACCGCCCTGCGGGAGCCACGGGATCTGCGTTGCGTACCGCAGTTCACATTCACCGCGGAGCTCCACCAGCCAATCGAGGAGCCGCAAGGTGGAGACGCAGTCCTCCTCGTTGTATCGCTCGATCCACTGAAGGAGCGAGTCCTCACCCGTGGCGAGCCACTCCTCAAACTTGAGGATCGAGTCCTCGCCATCGGTGACCGTGGCCTTCCGGTCGGGCATATAGAAGACCTCGACCTGCTTGAGCGAATAGGAGGGCTGAGAGATCCGCAGCGCCTGCTCCACGACGCGATAGAGGTCGACCAGCAGATTGTCTCGCAGGAGTTGGTCGACCTCATCCTCACGGGTCCCGTGGACGCCCATCAGACGCTTCATGGCACTTGGCTCATAAGGAGCGTAGTGATAGACGTGCATATCGGGGAAGCGCCTGCGGCGCTCGATCACAAAATCGATGAAGTGCTCAAACGCCCGCTTCTCCTCACCCGAGTCCTTCCCCCAGAAGGCTTGGTAACGCTCTACGCCGGCCTGCCTGTAGCTGACACCCCAGAGATACTCGAGCCCCTGCTCACCGCAGAATGGGTCGCCCTCGATGTCGAAGAAAAGGTCACCATCCGAGGGCCGCGGGAGCCGCGCGAAGCCGTGCGGCGCCGCATCGGGGTCGAGCCGCGGATCCAGCAGCTCGTAGCTCGGCTTCCCCGACTCACGCTGGGCGACCTGTAACCGGGCTTGCTGGCGCAGACGAGCGAAGGTGTCTCTACCGATCCGCGCAGGCTTCTCCTCCGGTGTCGCGCGCGCCAGCTCCGCCACCGTTGTGATCCCCGCCTGCGAGAGGCCCATCAGCTGCGTGCGGGCAAGCCGGGCGACCAGGCTCAAATGGTCGTCCCTTACCCAGCGCGCGTCGCAGACATCTGACCAGCGACACAGACCGCAGTGGGCAACCGGCTCGGGGTAGATATCCGCGAGGCCGTCCGCGAGCGCGGATGCGAACTCGGCCTTCAGTCGCCGGTAGTAAGCGGAGAAGTCGGCGTAGCGAAGGGACTTCTCCTCGCCAGTGCCGAGCACGACGTACATGTGCTCGGGCTCCGTGCCCTGGAGCTCCGCCAGGAGCTCGGAATAGAAGCAGAGCTGAAGAACGAAGTAGGGCTTGACCGAGCGCGCGAGCTTGGTGTCGATCGCCTCGTAGCTCCAGCCCCCGAGCGTCGACGGGCGATCGATTCGTCGCAGGAAGTCCGCGTGTCCCCGCCACTGCCCGCTGAGGAAGCTCCCCTGGAAGATGATGGGCGCGCCGGCGGCTATCGCGCCGGCTGTTCTCGCCACGGCACGCTCGAGCCCGGGCCGTCCCCCATCGGTCGCTATCTCGACCAGCGCCTTGCCGTACTCCGCCTTGAGCCGCTCGAGGTACGCCAGCTCGTGCTCGTCTCCCTTCGCGGCCACCAGCTCAGCCGTCTCAGGCCGCTTTGGCTCAGCTGCCAGCAACCCCTCCGCTCGCTCCCGGTCGAGCCACGTCAGGTGCCCGCACTCGAGGTAGTTGATGAGATCCGTCGCCGAGAGGACGAGCTTGCCGTCGACCAGCTCCATGACAATTCAGATAAGACCGTCGAGGTCAACCCAATACTTCGCGGGGCGCATCCGTCTTGATACCTCTCCCGCTCGCTTCTCCAAGCTGTAACCCGCCAGTCCCACGCATAAAGCTTGACAGTCCCGCTGGCGCGATGAATTTCTGAGGTCCGCATGTCCCGTCGGTTGGTTGGCGTCGAAGTGGGAGATGTGGTGGTGCACGGCGATTCCAACGGACTTGCCTCCAGATCTCGGCGGAAGAGGACGTGTTGACAACCTCCAACTCAGTGCTAGACTGATAGTGAAAGAAGCACGACACCCAGACAAGGACATCCGCAAGGCCGTCAAAGACGCACAAAACGCAGGCTGGAACGTAGAGCGAGCCAGAGGAACCGGCCATCGTTGGGGGACTGTCTCATGCGGACAGGGCTGCGCAGTCGCGATCTCGGGCACGCCGCGACGGCCGGGCGACATCGCCAAGCGCATCCGGGAGGCGATCAAGAAGTGCGATCACGACCTGAGCACATCGAACACCGCGAAGCGCCAGAAGGACAACCGATGAGCACCAGCGCCAGACCCTCGATCCACAGCTTCACGCTCTTCTTCAGCGGCGTCGACGTGCTGGACGACCAGCAGTTCGACGCCCTACACGAGGCCGGCTGCGATGACGCCCTGTTCGGAGTGCGTGACGGCGCACACTACGGCGCGTTCGACCGTGAGGCTAAGACCTTCAGCGAAGCTCTGACCAGCGCGATCGCAGACACCACCTCAGCGGTTCCCGGCCTGCGAGTCGTACGCATCGAGCCCGACGAGCTGGTCACGATGGCCGCCATCGCCAAGCGCTCAGGGCTCTCACGCGAGTACATCCGGCTACTCGCAAACCAGCAGCGCGGCCCCGGAGGCTTCCCCGCGCCAGTCGCATACCCCGACAGCAAGACCCGCCTATGGCACTGGCCCGACGTCGCCCACTGGCTTACCCGCCACCACAAGGCCAAGCTCATCCTCGACGCCCACGCTGCCGATCTCGTCGCGGCGATGAACGCCGCATTCGACTTACGCGAGCACGCCGCCCACCTCCACGATAAAAACGACCTCGCCCTCGTGGCGCAAGCACTCGGCGATAACCCACTCATCCACACCAGTCGCACACAAGATGGAGAATCTTCGTGATCCTTCGCAGGCTCCGGACCGTTCGTCCGGCAGGCGCCTACGCAGGTCTTGGACGTTCGTCCAGCAGGCGCGACTTCGCGCGCCGATTCTGCTGGCCGAAGTCCAAGCCTGCTTTGCTGGGTTGTTACAAAGAGAAGACTTCGCGCGCTGATTCTGCCGGCCGAAGTCCGGACCTGCTTTTCTAAAACTGCTTGTAACGAGTCGCCATGACAACCGTCGGAAGGCGAGCTCTTCAGCTACGTGTTTCCAAGGATTCTTGGCGTAGCTGGTATCAAGCAATGCTCGGGAGTAATGGGGAATACGTATGTGCTTCCAAGGATTCTTGGCGTGGCTGGTATCAACGCTCGTTACATCGACACAGGCTGTGCGCGTTGGTCTACGCCGACCTCGGTGATGCCGCCGGAGGTGATCTTGATGCGGGCCGGAACGTTGCCGCGCTCGAGCAGCTTACGGAGCACCGACTCGCCCTTTGACTCGATGCTCGATCGCAGCGGCTCATCCACCGTCTCGGGCCTCAGCGGGTCAGCAATCTGCACATAGACGTGCTGCTCAGCGCTGCCGTTCTGGACCTTCCACCTGTAGAGATTCCCGGGCACGCGAGCCAGGGGTATCAAAGTCGGCCCACCGACGATCTCGAGTTTGCCAGCCATGCTGAGGAGCTTGACATGCTTGCTGGGCGATCAAATCGGACCACCGGCCAGCATCTTCGCGTCGTGTTTGGACAAAAGCCAAGGCTGACGACCGGCTTTCACCGGCCGGAACCGTCATCCGGCCTCGCTCTGAAGATCCGATCAATCAAGGGACGGTCCTTTTCAGTCCCGCCGGCTATCCCCAGCCAGTCAAGGAAACCGCCGGCGAGGACGAGCTGGGAAAGGACGTCGTAGCCCTCACTCGACGGATGAGCACCGTCGCCCGCGGTGACCTCCGCCATCCACACACGCGAGGCCAGGAGTGACTCGAACACACCTACGAACGGGGTCCCTCGCGCCACGCAGACATCGGCGAAGGAAGTCGAGAGATCCTCGATACGGCGATTCTGCTCAGGATCGTCGACGGGGGCTGGCCCCACGAGGAGCACTGGCAGTCCGAGCATCGCGGCTTCGTCAAGGACGGTGGCCAGAGCTTCCTGCGAGCGCTCGGCCGCGACTCTCCTCTGACCATCGATAACCGTCGTGTCGTTAGCGCCGAAGGACAGCACCGCGCGAGTTTCCGTCCCTGTCAAGAGACGGGGCTGCGTCTCCGCGCGCCAGCGCGCGGCTACCTGCACGGACGTCTCTCCCCTGACACCGAGGTTGTACGCCGTGACGGGCACACCTGAGGTGAACGAGGCAGCGACAACACGACCAACCCATCCGAGCCCCGCCGGATCTCCGACGCCGGCCACGAGAGAATCCCCGAAGAAAAGTACGCGCTGATCCGGCACAGCTCAGCGGCGCATCTGTTTGATACGGCTGCGTGTGAACCCGGGCCATGCGCGGGGACGCCGCGCCAGGGCCAGCACCAGCGGCAACGAGTCGAAGTAGGTGAACCGTTCGATGGCGAGCCCGTGCTCGTCGAGGACGAAGCGATCGACCGACTCCCAGGAGATGGGCGATCCGCCCGCCGTGCCGCGAACCGTGAACTCGATCAGGACACCGTCGAAGGTGGCGCCCCAGCGGTGGACCTCGGCGGTCATGTCGCGGATCAGCTCGAACAGCTCGGCGAAGGCCCGCCTGCCATCCTCCAGTCCGTGCGTGGTGGGGACCATCGGCGCGGAGAGGCGGGCGTCTGGCGCCAGCACCGTGTCCAGGCGCTCGGGCACAGGCGCCTGCCAGAACTCCGTGAAGCGCCTCACGAAGTCCGCAGCCTTATCCTGGTCCATCTTCACAGCTTAGTCAGGCAGACATATAGATAGCCACGTCCGCCCTGCGCTCCGGCGGGACCACTAGGCTGCCCTCGGCATGGAGTCCGGAGAGCCGAGCGAGATCGAGCGCCCGCGGTCTGTCGCTGAGATCATCGGCGAGGCGCTCGAAATCTACCAGCGCTATCCGCTGCTGTTCCTAGTGATGGCGCTCGGCGTGATCGCCCCGTATGAGCTCGCGGTCCTGGCGATCACAGGCGACGGGCCGCTGGTCAGCAGCGCGCACCAGAACGTGGGGGTCACATACCTCCTGTTGCTGCTCGACACCGCGTTGGTGGGACCGCTGGTGTCGGCCCTCCACATACATGCGGTCGTGGTCATCGGGCAGGGAGACACGCCGCGCCTGCAGCGAGTGGTTCCGCGCGCCCTGCGGGTGCTCCCCGTGGTGGTCGCGGCGGTGGTCATGTCCGCCCTCGGCATCGGCCTCGGCTTCCTTGCCCTGATCGTTCCCGGTGTCCTGCTCGCGCTGCGCTGGTCGGTCGTGGCGCAGGTCGCGGCCCTAGAGAACGACGGCTGGCTCCCTTCGCTACGGCGCAGCCGTGAGCTCACACGCGAACACTACGGACACATCTTCGCCCTGCTGCTGATCACCGGGCTGCTGAACTCCGCGATCCTCTTCGGCGTCCGGGTCATCCCGCTCGGCAGCACCGCCGGCGCGGCCTCGGTGGCGATGGGAATCGCGGCTCGCACGATCACGGCCTCGTTCTCGGCGCTCACCCTCGCGCTCCTATATTTCGACCTGCGGGCGCGGCTGGCGCCTACGTAGGTCTTGGACGGTCGGCCCGGGCAGGCGCCTACGCAGGTCGTGGACAGTCCGCCGAACGGGCCGACTTCGCGGGCGGGTGGGCATCCAATCCCATCGGCGGATGTCCACGCCTGCTTTGCTGGGTTGTTACAAAGAGAAGACTTCGCGCGCTGATTCTGCCGGCGAACATCCAAGCCTGCTCTGACAGCTGGCTATTACAAGACCGCCAAGAGGTCAGTGTCGCCGGCCACCACGGGAGCTGACGAGCCCTGGCAAAAAGGCGAACGGTCAGCATGAACCCTCCGGTCCTGGCAGCGAGCCCGCCAAGAGCATCGCGCTGGAGGACCACCTCAGACCTAGCAGAAGCTAGACGTTCCTAGACGGGCTAGACGACGCTAGACGAGCTAGACGGTGCTAGACCAGATCGGACCCATTGGCGTCATACGGGCTTCCCCGCCACAACTGCGCCGGACGGCTGGGACGGCAGGCCGGAGATCCGGATTGTCCGCTCATATATTCCGGATAGTCCGGATACTTGTTCCGGATCGTCCGCTATCCTTTCGTGTCTATGTCCGCGCAGGAGATCCCCCGGCATGCGGCGGCACGCGTCGTTGAGGCGCTCGCGGACACGCGCATCGTGGCTGTCGAAGGTCCACGGCAGGCGGGCAAGTCGACGCTCTGTACGAAGCTCGCCTCGGAGCGAGGCATGCGGATCGTGACGCTCGATGACGCGAACACTCGCCGCGGCGCGATCGACGATCCACAGGGCTTTACCGCTGCACTCGGCGAACGGGCGTTCATAGACGAGCTCCAGCGTGTGCCCGAGCTCGTGCTGGCACTGAAGATGGCGGTGGATGAGGAACCGCAGGCGGGTCGCTTCCTGGTGAGCGGATCGGCCAGCCTGCTGCTGGCGCCCCGCATCGGCGACTCGCTGGCGGGGCGCGTCGAGCGGGTCCCGCTGCGCCCGTTCACACAGGCCGAGATCGCACGCAGAGACGTACCGCGATGGCTGGATGAGATCTGGCAAGGCGTGGGGGCCCCTTACGTGGAGTCGCACGAGGTGGGCCGAGCCGCGCACGCACAGCGCATCGCAACAGGCGGATTCCCGGCGGCGATCGCCCGCCCTGAGCGCCGCCGCAGGGCATGGTTCGAGGATTATCTCGCGGCGCTGATCGCGCGCGACGTTCCTGACCTCGTCGACGTTCGCCGCCCCGATCTGCTCCCTGCGCTGCTCCTCCATCTCGCCGCCGGCTCCGGCTCGCTGATCTCGATGAGACCCATCGCGCAGGCGCTGGCGGCCGACGAGAAGACGGTACGCACCTACGTTCGCCTGCTGGAGCTGCTGCACCTGCTCGTAAGCGTGCCGGCGTGGACCCCCGGCTTCCCCGCGCGCGCCGTGCGCGCGCCGCGCCTGTTCATCGAGGACGTGGGCCTGATGGCCCATCTGCTGGACGCCGACGCGACGCGGATCGCGCAGGACGACGCGCTCAGCGGCCGCGCATACGAGTCTTTCGTGGCAATGGAGCTGGCACGGCTGCTCCCGCACACCGACACGGCGCCGGTGATGCGCCACTGGCGCGGCGCCCATGGAGAAGAGGTAGACATCGTGCTCGAAGACCGCGCGGGGAGGGTGATCGCGATCGAGATCAAGTCCGGCGCAACGATCAGGAGGACCGACCTGCGCGGACTGAACAAGTTCCGAGCCCTGGCCGGCGAGCGCTTCGTGGCGGGTCTCGTGCTGTGTACTGCACGACGGACAACCCTCCTCGGCCACAGCGTATGGGCGACCCCGATCGAGGCGCTTTGGCTTTAGAACCTGTTTCAAAATAGGCGGGTGCGGTCGGGACGTGCATGGACCAATCTG
>DAIOGX010000080.1:0-9713 GCA_036744995.1 Solirubrobacteraceae bacterium
GACCTGCGTAGGCCATAGCAGGCACACACCCCCACAACCAACACAAAAGAAACCCGCATTAACTCGACTGCGCATGATTTCTTGTTTCATTTTCCGCTACTTCTTCGTTGTGGTTCGCCACCGCGATCACGGCGATCCTTGCAACGCGATCTCGTGCATGGTTTCGCGGTGAATATGGCGAAGCGACCGCAGAAGCGACCGAATCCACAGGCGGCGTCGACATCGAACGGAGGTGAAGTCGTCTCGGCTGGCCGGAGGTGGGCCGACACGGGACGCACTCGACTTGCAGAGGCACCCATCGAGGAGGTGTCGAAGGGCCGGATCGATCGAGAGTCCCGTCCCAAGCACGGCGTACGGTGGTTGGCATGGGTCGAATTCCAACCGGCACAGGCCGATCGCCGCTGATATCAAGTCGGCGGCGTGATATCATGGCGTTTGTGAAGCAGTTGCTCCTACGAGTCCCTGAGGATCTCCATCGGCGTCTCGCCGCGCGGGCAGCCCGTGAGGGCCGCAGCATGAACGCCGTTGCCGGCGCGATGCTCGACGCCTCCGCGGACGATGATTTGGGTACCCCGCCCACGCCACTCACTCCGCAGCAGCGGCTGCGTGCCAGAGCCGCCGCCATGGGAATGCTCAGCAGAGAGATCCCCGCCCGCCCGGTGAGCAAGGCCGAACGCGACCGCATCATCGCCTCGACCCGGGGGATCGGACCGATCGTGGACCGGCTGATCGACGAAGACCGCGGCAGGTTGGAGTGATCGCCTACCTGGACTCGTCCCTGCTCGTACGGTCCTACCTCGACGACGAGGACGGTCATCGAGAGGCCCTCACACTGCTCGAAGACCCGGACATCACCCGCGTCACCGGAAGCTGGACGCGGATCGAGGTCTCCGGCGCACTGATTCGCGCGGCGCGCGCCGGGCGCAGCGAAGCTGATGAGCAAGGCCTGCTCGCAACCCTCAATGCGGATCTCGACGCCGACGGACGCGTGACCGAGCTCACCGTCCCTCAGGAGAACGTCGAAGAGAAGGCGCTGGAGCTCGTGCGCGAGCACGCCCTGCGAGCCCTCGACGCCTGGCACCTGGCAGTCGCCTCGCTGACCGTGCCCGCGCTCGCCGCACCGGACAAAGATGAGATCGCGTTCGCCTCCCGCGATGACGATCAAGCCGCCGTCGCTGAGGAGCTGGGCTTCAAACGCGTGTGAGCGCTGTTCCACGGCGACGCCCAGCACCGCTCCTCGTCAGATCACGTCCATCCATCCGGCGAACCTGGCCGAATGAATGACTCAGGACACCGGATCGAGGCCGGATCGAGAGTCCCGTCCCAAGCGATCCGTAAGTTGGCCGACATGCATTATTTCTCAGAGGAGCGGCAGATAGCCAGAGAAGCGACGAGCGCGAGCGGAAGACTTGCGCCGTCGGCTTGGGGAGAGCACCGCTCATGGGAGCGGCGGCGCGTCTCGGTCTCAGCCCGCCTGGGCCCGTTAGGGGCCTATCAGCGCGTGCGCGAGCAGCGGCTCCTCGACAGCGGCGAGTGGCCATTCGCCACGGGACGTGACGTGCGACGCGCCAACTCTGGGCAGGCTGACGGTGACGGCGGCTGCGGTGGAGGAGCGCTCGATGCGCAGCACGGCCGTATCGCGGGCAATGGCAATCTCGCTCGCGAGCTCAATAGCGCGCGCGACCTCGGGGGCGGGGAGGCGGCAGGCGTCGAGAAAGCGCCGGACCTGGCCCTGAGCCAGCGCCCGCTGATCCACCTCGAGCTCCTCCACCTGAGCGCCCGCGCCGCCGGCCGGCGCCTGCGGGGCGAGGATGCACGCGGCCATGTCGTCCGGGGTGGCCTCGGCCGCGGCGCGCACGCCCGCGAGCAGGTCCTCGGCCGCGGGTCGGGGACCGAGCGCGGCGAGGATCTCGCTCAGGCGCTCGCGTCCAAGCAGCCCGTCGTCGCCCGCGGCCCGGCCCTCCTCGGATTCCGCACAGCGCGCCTCGATCAGGCCGTCGCTGAAGAAGCACACCGCGGCGCCCGTGGGGAGCGAGACGGTGCTCTGGCGACGCCCCGTCGGTATGCCGCAGCCGAGCGGAGGAGAGGAGCAGATCGTCAACGGCTCACAGGCCTCGAAGCCGCGCAGGATCGGAGGAGGATGACCGGCGAGCGCATAGGTGAGTCGGCTGCCGCGCCTGTCATACACGCCGACCGCAACGGTGGCGTAACGCTCACCCTCCGGATCGGCCAGGACTCGGCCCGCGAGCCCGAGCGCCGCGCGGGGCTGGAGGCCCGCCTGGATGTACGCCCGCAGCGTGTAGCGCGTGAGCGCTGCCTGATTCAGCGCCTCATGGCCATGGCCGGCGACATCCCCGAGGATGATCGCCACCTTCCCCGGCGCGGGCACGAACAGGTCATAGAAATCACCGCCGGCGGCCGGCCCCTCGGCGGGCCGGTAGGCCACAGAAACCGACAACCCACCGAGGCTCCCGGGCACCTCGGGCACGAGCGCCGCCTGCATGACGCCCATATCCGCCAGCAGCCCGACGCGCTGACCCTCCAGGCGCCGAGCGCGACGCGAGGCGAGGTAAGAGCGAACGCCGAACCAGGTGGCCAGCAGCAGGAGCGCGAGGATGATCGGCTTGCTCCAGTCCGGGACCGGCAGCGGCAGGGGGATGTGCCGGCCGATCGCCTCCAGCGGATTACCGCTGCTCGCGCCCCGCCGGGTTGCGCGCACGTGCGAGCCGGACCCCGGCGCGCGCGACGCCTTCACAGGGAAGGAGATCGGCGCGGTTGCGTGACTCGCGGCGAGGCCCACGGTGCTCGCGCGGCTGCCGGGACGCCGGCGCCGGCGCACCCGTGCGGAACGGCGCACGGTCGGCGGCGACCTTCGACCACCGCCGGCCGAAGGCAGCTGGGCGCCCGCGGCGGGGGATACGGGCGAGGACGTGTGCGCCGCTGTGGAAACGGACGCCGCGACCGCGACGTCTGAGCTGCCGGGGTCGCTGCCCGTGGAGGACGGCGGCCAGCTGGGAGACGTCCCTGTTTCGCCGCCGGCCGGACCCGTCGGCGCGCTGCCCGTGGTGGGGGTTTCCGTGGAGGTCGTGCTGGGTGGGCTGGCGCTGGGTGGACTCGGCGGCGACACGGTCACTTCCGGCGTGGACACGCTGACCGCGGGAGTGGACACGCTGACGCCGGGGAGCGACACGCCGACGCTCGGGAGCGACACTTTGACACCCGGCAGCGGCACTCCGACTCCCGGCAGGGACACCACGGCGTTCGGGAGCGACACGCCGATCGACGTCGCGTGCCGCACGGACACGCCGAGCAGAGACGTCGCGGTGGCGGTCGCGCGTGGCGGGGACGCGGCGGGCCGACCCGAGGCTGCGATCGCCTGGGCGCCTGAGACCGGCAGCGCTACACACGGGCCGAGGAGGAGCAGCAGCGCCACCAGGCGACGCATCACGCACGCACCTCGGAGACGACGGTGCTCCCGGGCCGATGCACAGCTACACCTCGCTCGCGCCAGAGCCACAAGCGTTCGGTGATTCGGTGCGGGCGCGCACTTCAGCCGGCCACCGCGAGCGCGGAGAAGGCTTCCTCGCGCGTGCTGTGCAGCGCGATCATGCTGTCGATACCGGTGATCGCAAAGATTCGCAACACCCTCGCATTCTCATCCGCGCAGACGATCTCGAGCGCCCCCCCGCCGGCCTCATTCAGCCTCGTGACGGCGCCCAGGAGCACGCCGATCGCCGTCGAGTCGATGAACGTCACCTCTGAGAGGTCGAGCACCAGACGCCGCCTGCCAGCCTCGAGGTGGCCGTCGATACGCTGTCTGAGCTGAGGGCTGGCGGCATAGTCGAGTTCACCGCTCATAGCCACCACAGCCACGTCGGCGCGTCCCGCCTCCTCGACCGTCGCCTCGTCACTGATGATGTAGAAAGAACCCATTCGTCCTCCCGAGTGACCGATCTTTGTTGCCGGTTTGCCGGTGCCTCGATCGATGTTAGTACCCACAGGGCGCCTTTGTGCTTAATACCATCGATGTTTCGGTCATATGGAATTTGGTGGGAACGTCCCTTCACGACCAGTGGACATATGTGCGATGGCCCCATGCAGGATGGCCGGAGCCCACGACCGAGGGTATGACTGCTGATTCAGTCGTCCTCGAGATGGTGTTCCGGCTGCAGACCGCCGGCGATTGTGCGTACCCCGACGCCGTAGAGAAGGTCGAGCACGTCCTGGGTGCCACGCACGAGATGAGCGCCGTCGGCGAGCAGCGCGTGCGTGCCCTGTGAGCTGGGAGCGTAGATCCGCCCCGGCACCGCGGCGACATCTCCGCCCGCGGCGAGCGCGAGCGTTGGGAGCATCAGCGCGGCATATTGATCGACCATCTCCACGACCACCATCAGGGGGGCGAGCGCGGCGACGATACGGTCGCGCGCCGGGAGACACCAGCGGCGGGGCTGGAGCTTGCACGGCAGCTCGGATAGGACGCAGCCCCCCTGGAGCAGCCGCTCATACAGCACATGCCTTGCCCGCGGGTAGCAGATGTCAACCCCGGCCGGCATCACCGCGATCGCCGAGCCGTGCATGTCCAGCGCCCCCTTCAGAGCGGTCCCCGCGATGCCATGGGCAAAGCCGCCGATGACGGTCACCCCCTCACCGACGAGCTCTTCCGCGAGCCTGCGCGCGACCATGCTGCCGTAGTCACTCGCGTAACGCTCCCCGACGATCGCCACGGCGGGCTGGGACAGCATGGCCTCGAGACGCTCGGGCGGCGCGGCGAGATAGATGACCGCCGGGGCGCCGGGGAGATCGACGAGCATTTGTGGATAGCCGGGGTCGTGGCGGCACAGAGCACTCACACCGGGAACGTCGGGGATCCACGCCGTCTGGAAAGCCCTGTGGCGAGTGCGCAAATCCTCACGGTCCTCGGCCCCGATCCTCGCGATCAACTCCAGCCGATCCAGCTCCAGCAGCCCCATCAGGCGCTGATAGTCACGGCCATTGCGCTCCAGCTGGGCGCTCAAAGCGCCCAGCACCCAACTGGAGCGCAGGCAGTCCTTGCAGGCAATCGTCGTCGTCGGCTGGGCGGCGGCGGTCGCGGCGGGGGCGGGGAGGGGAACACTTTGAGCATGCATTGGATGATCGGCCTGCTTACCTCTCCGACTCCGAGGCGTGAGCGGGACAGGGCCTGATGGGAGCTCCGCCACGAGCACCTGACAAAGATCGATCGGCACGTCCGGATGCGTCCTGGACACGGCGCTGCGCCTCGCTGCGAGCCGACGACGATGAACGCCGGATTCGAGGAGCCGGCCCGAGAGTACCGTCACAAGCGACCCGTATGTTCGTCGCAACGGATATCGATCGATGGCGAGCTCGCTCGCGTTCGACCATACCGTCTGAGGGGTGCTCAGCACCCGAGGCGACCGCGGCGAGAGCCCATCAGGAAAAGCACATCCGACGAACCAGAAGGGACTCCTATCCCATGGCACCCGACCTGCTGGAAACCGTTTGCACAGAACTCGACGCGCGCCTGGACGAGCTACGCCCATTTGTGTTCGAATACGAGCGGCTGCTCGAGGTCACAGAGACATACGAGCGGTCGATGACCTCCGAGCCCACGCGGACGCGGCGGGGAGCGCTTACTCGGCGAGGTGGCAGACCTGCTGCGCGGTCTGCAGCACGAACAGCGCGAGCCGGCGAAAGACAGCCGGCTGCCCTGGGGAATTGTCGCTGAAGCGGACCGTCCCATTTTCATCGCGCAGGTAGTAGCTGAGCACCGACCCCGGTCGCGCCCGGAGCGTGACGTGCGCTTCCGCGGGATCCTTCAATGCTTCCTGGATCACCCGCGCCTGCACGATCTGCGGGTCGTTCAATTTCAGGGTCTTCCCGCCGTTGCAGTTGACGCCGCCTTCTTCGTTCACGAGCAGCGTCAACGGCGCCCCCGGCCCTGAGCCGGTGCGCTGGACGATGAACAGGTCGGGCGCCTCGATCCCTCCACAACCGCCGAAGAGGAACACGGCCGTGAGCAATACGGCTATCGGAAGCGCGACCGGCGCAGCCATCATCGTCCGCGTCCGGCGCACGGCTCCGCGACAGCGATGATGGCGCGCGACGACTATGCGAATAAGGTCGCGGCGGTGGTGAGCGCGCGAACGGTTCATGAGCTCACCGCCACGCCGCCGCGGCGGGGGTCGCCCGCGCCGGTCAGCCCCTCCCCGCGGCGCTGCACGGCCTGAACTCCGCCGAAGAACAGGTTGAGCGAGTGAAACCGTACGCTGCGCGTGTCCTTCATCACCGCCGGGGTGACCGCCATGCCCGCCGGAGCCGCCGGGGCGTTGTCCCCGCCCACCCCGCCCACCGGGGTGTCCCACCCGCTCAGCTCGTCCAGGGCGACCCCCGGCTCTGAGTAGAGGACGCCATCCTCGTAGTGCACGCGCGGGGCGTCGAGGGCCGCGCGCGCGCTCATGCCGTGGTCGACGACGCCCACGATCGTCTGCAGCAGCGCCGAGCGGATGCGGTTGGAGCCCGCGCTC
Organism: Solirubrobacteraceae bacterium; assembly: GCA_036744995.1. Taxonomy (GTDB): domain Bacteria; phylum Actinomycetota; class Thermoleophilia; order Solirubrobacterales; family Solirubrobacteraceae; genus Palsa-744. The sequence continues at coordinate 6,525 of DAIOGX010000080.1, forward strand.
CCCAGCACCAGCTCGACCTCGCCGTCGCGCATCACCACCGAGGGGGCCATCATGCTGGGCATGCGCACGCCCGCGGGGTGGCGGTGGAAGCCGAGCGGGTTGAGATCCTGCTCGCCCATCATGTTGTTGATGTGCATCCCGGTGCCCGGCACGACCACGCCGGAGCCCTCGCCGTTTGAGGCGGTGACGCTGCACGCGCGGCCCTCCCCGTCGAGCACGGAGATGTGCGTGGTGGCGCCCATGTGACCGGCGTCGCCGCGCTCGTGGCGACCGCCGTGTGCGCCCAAGCGCTCGGCGAGGAAGCGCTCGGCGAAGCCCTCGGCGGCGAGTCCCTCGACGAACTCCGGCGTGCGCTCGGACTGGGCGGCCGCCATCGCCTGGACCACCCCGCGGAGCGTCGGCGGCGCGGGACCGCGATCGAGCAGCGCAAGCGCGTAGGCGAGCAGCGTCCCGCCAGCCGAGGGCGGCGGGTTGGTGAGGACCTCGCGGTCGCGGTAGCCGACCCTCACCGGCTCGCGCTCGATCGCGCGGTAGCCGGCGAGGTCCTCGCGCGTGAGCGACCCCCCACGCTCGCGCAGCCAGTCGCACACCGCCGCCGCCACGTCCCCCTCATAGAAGGGCTCCGCGCCGTCCGCACCCAGCCGCTCGAGCGCGTCGCTGAGCTCGGGGTTGCGCAGCCGCTCACCCTCGCGCAGGATGTGGCCCGCGGGCGCCCACAGGGCCGCGCACTCGGGCGTAGAGCTCAAGAGGTCGGCCAGGATCTCCGCTATATACGCCTGCCCGGCGTTCAGCACGACGCCCTCCCGCGCGAGCCTTGCGGCCGGCGCCGCCAGGTCCGCCAGCGACGCCGTACCCCAGCGCGCGACCGCCGCGCACACGCCCGCCGGCGTCCCATACACGCCGCAGGAGGCCGGGCCGATGTGGAACACCTGCGCGGCGTCTCCAAACGACACGTCGATCGCATGGAGCTCGGCCTCCGATCCGTCGTCCGCACGGGTGGGCGCCTGCACGAAGAAGTCCAGCAGCACCGGCTCCTCACCGCCACCACCGCCGGCGATGAGCATGTACCCGCCCGCCCCCAACCCCGTCAGCAGGGGCTCTGAGACGAACGAGGTCAGCATCGCCCCCACGGCCGCGTCGACCGCGTTGCCGCCTTCGCGCAGCACCCTCGCGCCGGCCTCGGCCGTCAACGGATGACCGGCCGCGACAACTCCCTTTTCAGCTCCGCCCATGCATGCAGCGTAAACGGCTAGCGCGGGACGAACCTACCCAGGAACTACAGCTAGCGCGGCATGAACTCGGGCACTTCCAATTCATCCAGACTGCCGCCGCGCGTGGACGGCCGTGACGAGCCCGTGCGCTGGACACGGACCTCGCCGCCCGCGACCGATGGCTCACGCAGGCGGTTGACGCTCTTGCGCCGGCCCTCGTCGCCGTAGCCGGTGGCGACGACCGTCACCCACACCTGCTCGTCGAGCTTGTCGTCGATCATCGCGCCGAAGATGATGTTCGCGTCAGGGTGCGCGGCCTCGGAAACCGCCTTCGCGGCCTCGTTGACCTCCCACAGCGACAGGTCGCGCCCACCCGTGATCGACAGCAGGATCGAGCGCGCGCCCTCCATCGAAGTCTCGAGCAGCGGCGAGGAGACGGCCTGGATCGCGGCCTCGGTCGCGCGGTGCTCGCCGGCCTCGCCCATGCCGATCCCCAGCAGCGCGTTGCCGGCCTCAGACATGATCGTGCGGACATCGGCGAAGTCGAGGTTGATCAAGCCCGGGAGGGTGACGAGATCGGAGATGCCCTGCACGCCCTGGCGCAACACGTCGTCGGCGACGCGGAACGCCTCGACCATCGCGGTCTGCTTGTCGAGCACCGCCAGCAGCCGGTTGTTGGGCACGACGATCAGCGTGTCGACTTCCTCGGCGAGCGCGGCGATCCCGTGCTCGGCCTGCTCAGAGCGGCGCGAGCCCTCGAAGCCGAACGGCTTCGTCACGATCGCCACGGTGAGAGCCCCCAGTTCGCGCGAGATGCGCGCCACGAGCGGCGCGGCGCCGGTGCCGGTGCCGCCGCCCGCGCCGGCGGTGATGAAGATCATGTCCGAGCCCTTCAAGAGCGCCTTCAAGCGGTCGTAGTCCTCCATCGCCGCCTGGCGGCCGACGTTCGCGTCCGAGCCCGAGCCCAGCCCGCGCGTGATCTCCGCGCCGATGTGCAGGGTGATGTCGGCTGTCGACTGCTGCAGCGACTGCAGGTCGGTGTTGACGGCGAGGAACTCGACCCCCTCGACCTCCGCCTCGACCATGCGGTTGACCGCGTTCACGCCCGCGCCGCCGACGCCGACGACGCGGATCACGGGCTGGCCGACCGGTCCGGCCGAACCCAGCCCCACCGGATGCTCGCGGGCGTAGCCGTCCATCACGGGGCGCGCCGGCGCGCCGTGATCCATCATCACATTGCCGGGGATCTCCGAGGAGAAGGCATGGCGCAAGCGCTCGCGCGGGGTCGCCACGTGCACCTCTGGCTCGGGCTTCCCAGCGGATGGACTGAGGGCCGGGTGGGGCAGGCCGGTCTCGCGCGGGTGAGGCGGCGGAGGATCTTGCTCGCGTGGCGCAGCGCGCTTGGTCTCGGCCGCCGGCCGCCCAGCTCCGACTTGCTCATCCTCTTCGGTCTTGCGAAACAGCGCCGCGAGCGGTCCTTCGCGCATCGAAGCGCGCTCTTTAGGGTTGGCCATGAGTCAAGACCTCCTGGGCGAGCTGGCGGTAGGACTGCGCCGCGACTCCGTCGGGCTCGTACTTGAGCACCGACATGCCCTTGACCGGAGCCTCGGCGAAACGCACGGTCTTGCGAATGCGCGAGGCGAACACGCGATCGCCGAAGTTCTCCTCGAGGATCTCGATCGCCTCCTTCGCGTGGATCGTGCGGGAATCGACCAACGTCGGCAAGATACCCTCGATGTCGACCCCGGGATTGAGATTCTCACGGATCATCGCGAGCGTGTTCTGCAACTGGATGAGACCGCGCATCGACAAATACTCGCACTGCACGGGGACGATCACCTTGTCGGCGGCCGTCAACGCGTTGATCGTCAGCAATCCCAGGCTCGGTGGAGTGTCGATGCAGATGAAGTCGTAGTCCTCGAGGATCGGTTCGAACGCCTTCTGCAGCGAGCGCTCGCGGCCGATCATCGTCGACATC
>DAIOGX010000081.1:0-8985 GCA_036744995.1 Solirubrobacteraceae bacterium
GGTAGGCGGCGGTGCCGAGGACCGAGCCGACCTGGGTGATGCTCGACTGCTCGGTGGCCTTCGCGATGCCGAAGTCGGCCAGCTTGACCTCGCCCTCGCGCGCGCGCAGCAGGTTGCCCGGCTTGACGTCGCGGTGGACGACGCCATGACGGTGCGCGTAGTCAAGGCCCTCGCATGCCTGCTCGACGATCGAGACCGCCTCGTCCACCTCGACCCAGCCGTCATCGCGCAGGATCTCCGCGCACGAGGATCCTTCGATGTACTCCATCACGATGAAATGCCGACCGGAGCCCTCGTCGAGACCGGAGTCAAAGACCTGTACGATGTTCGGATGGACCAGGCGCGCCGCCGCCTGCGCCTCACGCTGGAAGCGCGACACGAATGTGGGGTCATCCGCGAGGTGCTCGGCCAGCAGCTTGACCGCCACCTGGCGCTCCAAGCGCTCATCGAGCGCGAGATGGACCGTGGACATTCCGCCGAAACCCAGCCGGTCTCCCAGACGGTAGCGCCGGGCGATGATGTCGCCATCGCTCATCTGCGCGCCCCCGGTTTCCGCCGCGCGTCGCCGCGCGTCGCCGTCGCCGCGCTCATTTGCCGTTTTCCTGCCCGCCCACGCCGACTCCCGCTCCGCCCGCTTCTCCGACCCCCGTGCCGCCTCCCTGTCCAGGGCCGGCGCCCTGTGGAGGGCCGGCTCCCTGTGAGTTTTCGCTACCACCCGCTCCGGGCGCGGGCGTGCCGCCCCCCGGACTCGAGGTCGTGGGGGCAGGAGTGGTCGGTGTGGTCTGGGTGCTCGTCGTCTGCGTGGTGGTGGGCGTGGTCGCCGTCGACTGGGTTCTTGTCGTGGTCGTACGTGGCGCGGGACTCGTCACGGTCGTCTGTGGGAGCGGCTGCGCGCAGAGTGTGAGTGCGCGCGAGCGCAGGTTCGTGATGCCCTGGCTGAGCTTTTCGCGCAGACCCGCATCGACCGTAGTGGGCAGTGCGTTGAAGTCCTGCTCTGTCTTGCGTATCGCTTCAGCGGTGGTCGTGCAGCTGCCGTCACCGTTCTGCGCGGCCTGCGCGACGGCTTCGAAGTCGCTCTGCAACGGCCCGGCGCTCGCGGCGGGGATCAGGCCCTTACCGGAGCTCCCGCAGGAGACGAGCAGGGCAGCGGCGACGCCGAGCAGGGCGGCCAAGGCGGCGCGCAGGATTCCGGTCCGGCGATGGCGCATGGTCATTGACCGTACTCCAGGCGCTCGGCGAGCGAGTCCGGCAGCCGCGCCGCGCGGATTGCGGTCGCGGCGCCGGCCACGTCGTAGGCCGTGCGCCGGAAGGACGCGGTGAGGCCTTCCAGGTCCAGCAGCAGCCAGGAGGCGCGCGGGTCGCCGTCGCGCGGCTGGCCGACGCTGCCGGGGTTGAGCAGCCATTCGCCGGCGGTGAGGTCGAGTTGCGCGCCGTCGCGCCGTGGCTCGCCGGTGGCGAGCTCACCCTCGTGGCGCACGAATGAGAGCGCCACATGCGAATGGCCGATCAGACAGACGCGATATGGCTGCCTGTCGAGGCAGAGCTCCGCGAGCAGCGCGGAGAGCACGTACTCCCAGACGGGATCGCGCGGGCTGGCGTGATACAGGCCCACGGGGCCCTCCTGTCCTTGCGGGTGCAAACCCTCGAGGAAGGCCAGGTTCTCAGGCGCGATCACCTCCCGGGTCCACTGCGCCGCGAGGCTCGCGCCGCGGGAAAACTCGTCCAGCGGCACCTCGCCTGTTACGGCGAGGTCGTGGTTGCCGGCCAGGCACACCGCGGCGTGCTCGCGCGCGAGCTCCACGCAAGCGTCGGGCTCGGCGCCGTAGCCGACGAGGTCGCCAAGGCACCACAGCTCGGCGGCGTCACTCCTCGCGATCGCATCGAGCGTCGCCTCGAAGGCGTGCCGGTTGCCGTGGATGTCGGAGATGACTGCGACCTTCATCGTTGCTCATCGGGGAATGACTCAATCCCGCACGGGATGCATTCCCCAAGCGGAAGCATTGCCCAGGCGGAAGCGCAAATGCTCGCCACGATCGGCCAGTCTGACGTACGCGCCGGTAATCGCGCACCGTTGCAAACTCACTGGCGGCGAGCGGATCACGCGCGTCTCGAGCTGGCCGGCGCCTTTCCGAGCCCGGGCGTGCGCCTGCGCGCTCAGGCCTACTCCTCCTCCGAGTTCGCCTCCGCGCCGCCGTACTCGGGTAGGTTCTTGATGCCCTCGCGTGTGCGCCACTTGGAGTAGTTGTCCTCCATCGCGTCGATCAGCTCGCGCATGAAGCGCGGGGAGAGGTTGACGCGGGAGACGACCACGCCCGGGACCTCCTCGGACTCGACCTCGTGGTCGACGCGCGCGAAGGTCACGGTGAACTCGTAGTCGGAGTGGCTGACGTTCGCGAAGTTCGCGTATACGCCACCCATGATCTCGGGGGAAAGATGGATGTTTATGTGGCGCTCGGCGCCTGAGTCTTGGTCGTTCACACAGCTAGTATCGCAAGCGGTGAGCAAGATCGACACTCAAGGCCCCGCGAGGCCTCTCACTGACCTGCGCGAAGCCGTGCTAGCGGTCGCGGAAGGGCTTGCCAGCCGATCCTTGATCGATGGTGGACTTTCTGAGAAGCGAGCGGCGATCACGCTGGAGCGCCCGCCGCGCGCGGATTTCGGCGACTACTCGACGAACGCCGCATTGCTGCTGGCCGCGGGTCTTCACAGCTCTCCCCGCGAGGTGGCTCAGCGTCTGGGGGAGGAGATCGCGCTCGAGCTCGGCGTGAGCCTCGAGCGCTTCGAGGTGGCTGGACCGGGCTTCCTCAACCTGTTCCTGACCGATGAGTGGCTGCTGGGCGCGCTCGAGGATGTGCTCAGCGCAGGCGTTGCATTCGGCTCTTTGGGAGCAGAGGTGCCCGAGCGGATACTCGTCGAGTTTGTCTCGGCCAACCCGACCGGGCCGATGCACGTGGGCCACGCTCGCAATGCCGCCTACGGCGACGCGTTGGCGCGTGTGCTCTCCTTTCATGGCCATCGGGTGGAGCGAGAGTTCTACGTCAACGACGCCGGCTCGCAGGTGCGTAAGCTCGGCGAGTCCGTCCAGGCGCTGGCGCGGGGTGAGGAGGTGGCAGAGGACGGCTATCGCGGTTCCTATGTGGAGCAGCTCGTCCACTTGGTGAAGACGGCCTCGATGGATCCCGCCGAGCTGGGCCGCGCCGCCGTCACCGTGATGGTGGGCGAGATGCAGGCGTCGCTCGCCGCCTTCGCGGTGCATGGCTTCGATCGCTGGGCATATGAGAGTGATCTGCACGAGGGCGATCCGAGTCCGGTGGCGCATGCGCTCGAGATCCTCGAGCAGCAGGGGCATACCTATCGCGACGATGGCGCGCTGTGGTTGCGCACGACCGACTACGGCGACGACAAGGATCGCGTGCTCGTGCGCTCCAGCGGCGAGCACACCTACTTCGCCTCAGACATTGCCTACCATCAGGACAAGCGCGAGCGCGGCTTCGATCGCCAGATCGACGTGTGGGGCGCCGACCACCACGGCTATGTGGCGCGGATGAAGGCCGCGTACGAGGCCCTCGGCGGCGACCCGCGGCACCTGGAGCTGCTGATCATGCAGCTCGTCCACCTGATGCGTGGCGGAGAGCGTGTGCAGATGTCGAAGCGATCTGGCGAGTTCGTCACACTCGACGACCTGCTGGCGGATGTCGGCGTGGACGCGGCGCGCTGGTACCTGCTCGCGCGCTCCCACGACACGACGGTCGATCTCGATCTCGACCTGGCACGCGAGCAGTCCAGCGAGAACCCCGTGTACTACGTGCAGTACGCCCACGCGCGGATCGTTTCGATGCTTGCCAAGGTGGGGGAGAAGCGGATCGGGTCGATCGGGGATCGGCTGGCGCTGGACACCGCGGCGGGCTTTACCCAGGCGCCGCTGCATCCAGCTGAGCGGGCACTGGTCAAGCAGCTGCTCGCCTTTCCCGAGGAGATATACGAGGCCGCCGAGCGCCGCGCCCCGCACCGGATCGCGGCCTACGCGCTCGAGCTCGCCCAGGGTTTTACCGCCTTCTATCGCGACTGCCGCGTGGTCGGTTCAGAGCCCGAGACGGTCGAGTCGCGGCGAATTGCGCTGTCCGTCGCGACGCAGCGCACGATCGCGCGCTGCCTCGATCTGCTCGGGGTGAGTGCGCCTGAGGAGATGTAGCGCGGCGGATGAGGAGAGGCCAGCGCCGATGGGGCTCCTGGATGCGGTGCCTCGGAGCCGACGCGCCGATCGGGCTCCCGGAGGCGGTGGGTCAGAGCCAGCCGTTCAGTCGAAGCGTGCGAGATCGGCCTCCAGGCGGGCGGCGTCGGTGGCGTCAAGTGCCCGTGGTGTGGGTGCCTCTAGAGCAGCCTGGGCGCGCGCGCGGCGGCGCCATCTGGGCAGCAGCAGGATGAGCGCGGCAAGCGGCGCCAGCACCATCACGAGCGGCACTAGGTAGGCGGCCAGGTCGAATCCGTGCGTGCTCGGCAGGCCGAGCACCGTGGGTCCGTACTGGTTGACCAGCGCGCGCTTGATCTGTGCTTCGGTCTCGCCCTCCTCGATCAGACCCTGGATGAACGCTCGCTCGCGGTCGGCCTGCGGAGACTCCGCGACGTTCAGGGGGATTTTGCAGGTGACGCACATCACCTGGCGCTCGATCACCGGCAGCGATGTGCGCGCCACGGTTGCCGAGGCGTTCGTGGGGGCGCAGGCGGCGCCGATGAGGGCAATCGACGCGGATAGCAGCGCCAGCGGGCGTCTCAGGGACACTGTCGGAAGACTCATGCGCTCTCCGCGAGCGCGATCGCGTGGTCCACGAAGGCTTGGTCGATCTCTCCACGAGAGATCGCGACGATGCGGCCATAGCGGTCGATGACGAAGCTCTCCGGTAGCTGGTCGGTGCCGTAGGAATGCGCGAACGTGCCGCTGTTGTCGCGCAGGTTGGGGTAGGTGAGGTGGTAATGACGCACGAAGCTCAGCGAATCGGGCGAGGCGTCGAGGTAGGTGACGCCGAGCACCGTGCCGTCATGGCGTTCCAGCTGGCTCTGGGCGCGCTCGAGCAGCGGCGCCTCGAGCTGGCAGGGTTCGCACCAGGACGCCCAGAAGTTCAGCACTACGACCTTGCCTCTGTAGGCGGCGAGCGAATCGCTGCTCACAGCCGCATCGCCCGAGAGCACGGGCAGCTTGCGGGTGGCCTGCGGAGCGACGGGATCCTGTCCGTGGGCGCGGGCTTCGTCGAGCGTGCGGCTGGCCGCCTGGTGGGTCACCCCGTAGATCAACAATCCGAGCAGAGCCACGCCGACGAGTGAGATCAGAGTTGGCAGGGCCAGACGCTTCACGAGCAGCAAGATTAGACCTCAGCCCGCGTAATATCTGCGTCAGCGCGGCGGTAGCTCAGTTGGTAGAGCGCGACCTTCCCAAGGTCGATGTCGCGGGTTCGACTCCCGTCCGCCGCTCTTGAGAAACCACCACGATCGGGAGGGACGAGCATGCTGCTCGAGGGGCGCAAGGCGATCGTGACGGGAGGCTCGAGCGGGATCGGCAAGGCGACGGTCGAACGCCTGGCCCGAGAGGGCGCGAGCGTCTGCATCAACTACTACTCAGAGCACGAGTCCCACGACGCCCGTATGGTGCTCGAAGCCGTCGAGCGAGCGGGTCCGAGCGGGATGATCGTGCAGGCCGATGTGGGCGACGAGGACGCGGTTCAGGCGATGGTTCAGAGCGCCACCGAGCGCTTTGGAGGACTTGACCTGCTCGTCAACAACGCGGGGATCGAGAAGGAGATCCCATTGCTCGCAATGTCCGCCAAGGACTGGGAGGTCGTGCTCCGCACCAACCTCACGGGCGCCTTCCTGTGTCTGCGCGAGGCCGGCAAGGTGATGGCCGCCAACGGGGGCGGCGTGGTGGTGAACATCTCGAGCGTGCACGAGTTCATCCCCTGGCCGGGCTTCGCCCACTACTGCGCGAGCAAGGGAGGCATGAAGCTGCTCATGCAAACGGCCGCCAGGGAGCTCGCCGACAAGGGCATTCGCGTGCTCAGCGTGGCCCCCGGCGCGATCGCCACGCCAATCAACACAGCCGTGCTCGACGATCCGAAGGCCACACAGGCCCTGGAGTCCGAGATTCCCCTGGGTCGCATGGGCAAGCCCGAGGAGATCGCTGCCGCGGTCGTCTGGGCCGCCAGCGACGAAGCGAGCTATCTCACCGGCGTGACGATCACCGTCGACGGTGGCATGTCCCTCTACCCCAAGTTCGTCTGAGTTGGAGTTCGCGAAGGAGGAGTCGATCATCAGAGTGGCAGGCCCTGCTCCAGCGAGGGGATCGCGTAGTCGGCGCCCGCCTCGCGAAGTTCATCGACGCTGAAGTGATGGCTCCCGACGCCGACGCACGCGATCCCGGCGGCATGCGCGCCCTCCACGTCATGGGGCGTGTCGCCGACCGCGAGCGCCTGCTCGGGGGAGATCTCCTCCCCGTATACGAGGCTCGCCCGTTTCAGCGCGATCCGTGTCAGCTCTCCCCGCTGCACCGCGTCAGAGCCATACCCCCCGAACGAGAAGAAGCGGTTGAGCTGAGCGCGGTGCAGCTTGATGTGGGCCGCAGCCTCGACGTTCCCCGTCACAAGCCCCAGCAGGTAGCCGTCCCCGAGCAGCCGGGGAAGCAGCTCTTCGACCCCGGGCAGCACCCGGTAACCCGCGGATTCCGCGACCGTCTGGTGCAGGTAGTGCAGCCGGCGCTCGAGCAGCCGCGCGAACTCCTCGCGGTCGGGGTCGCGATCGAGAACGGCCGCGAACGTCTTGCGTCCGACCTCGGGGTCGGTCATGCCGGCGTCGGTGAACTCGCCGATGTCGGCGGGCACGCCGTAGAGCTCGTCGAACGCTAACCGCCACGAGGCCGCCCCCGCGTCACCGGTGATCAGCAGCGTCCCGTCGATGTCGAACAGGATGGCTATCCGTTGCGTGGGCATCGCTGTGGGCATCATCATCGCGAACCCTCAGGCGCCGTTGTACGATGGCGGCGCGGGCACGTTACCGCGGGTGTCCGCGATCAGCGTGAGCAGTTCCTCTGGTGTGGTGCCGCCAAGCACGCGCAGGCGGTGCAGGCGATAGGGGTCGTCCGTGGGGTGCGCCCAACCGGGAACTACGGTCGTCGATCCCGTGTAGCCGGCGGCTTTGACCGCCGCGACGACGGTTGCGTCGTAGTGGCCGGATGGGTAGCAGAACCAGTTCACGGGCACGCCATAGCGCCGCTCCACCGTTGTGCGCGCCACGGCGACCTGGTAGCTCAGCCGCCGCGTATCCAGCGCGATCAGGTCGGCATGGCTGAAGCCCTGGGTATCGAGCTCCCAGCCCGCAGCCACCAAGCCGTGGACCTGTCTCTGGCTTAGCCCGCCCTGGGAGGGCGGGAGGCCGGTGAGCTGCATGTTCTCATCGCCCACCCACCCAAGCCGCTCGAGAACGGGCAGCGCCTCTGTGTACTGAGACTGGTAGCCGTTGTCGAAGCTCACCACGATCGGCTTGCCCGCTCCCAGCTCCACCCCTCTCCGCCAATACGCCTGCACCTGATCGAGCGTCACGGCATGCCAGCCCGCGCTCTTCAGCGCCTGCATCTGCGCGGCGAACTCGCTCGGCGGCACATACAGGCCGGGGAACGGCGCTCCCGCCGGCGGAGCGGCGATCACGTGGTACATCAGGATCGGGACCGGCTCGGTCCCCCGACGGCCAGTCGCTGGAGTTGCCTTCGATGTGCTCGATGCTCTTCTGTGTGCGTCCCGCCGGTGAAGAGGACCAGCCGTGCCGGCGGAGTCCGTGCCTTGCCGGCTGCTCTGCGATGCGCCGCCTGAGCTGCTGAGGAGGATGATCGTGACCGCGGCAACGACCACGGCCAGCACGGCGATCAGGCCGGCGGCTCGCTGACGACGGCGGCGAATTTCCTCGCCACGTGCCTCGCGACGTTTCTTGAGCGCCTCTGCGTCCATCTGGGAGACCATCATCATCGCGCAACCACCGGGGGACCGGCGCCCATCGGCCACGGCGCAGCCAAGATGACCTCGGCGATGCTCTCTGAGTGCTGGGAGAGGGCCTAAGAATAAGATCGAGTCTTATTCTTGTGATAGCTTTTCAGCCCCGAAGGGGCTCGCACATCGATTGCCCTCACAACAACAACAACAAAAGGCGGCGCTCGTGTTCAGATTGGCTCTCAGAACTGTCGTTATCTTCCTGTCTCTCGCGCTCGTGTTGTTCGTGGCGGGCTGTGACAGCTCGGGCCCGTCCTCCGCGGGCACCTCGGGGAAGGGCAAGTTCGAGGTGGTCGCCGCCGAGAACTTCTGGGGCAGCATCGCCGCACAGCTCGCCGGAGAGAGGGCGCGCGTCACGAGCATCATCGTCAACCCGAACACCGACCCGCACAGCTACGAACCGTCCGCCGAGGACGCGCGAACGATGGCGGGCGCGAAGCTTGCGATCGTCAACGGCCTCAGCTATGACAACTGGGCGCCCAAGCTCCTCGAGGCCAGCCCTCTCAGTGGCCGAGTCGTGCTGAACGTAGGCGATCTGCTCGGGCTGAAGGACGGCGATAACCCACACCGCTGGTACTTCCCGTCCAACGTGTACACGGTCGCCAACCAGATCGTCGCCGATTACGACGAGCTCGACCCCGCCGATGCCGCGTACTTCGCGCACCAGAAGCAGGCCTTCGAGACCCAAGGTCTTGCCCGCTATGACCAGCTGCGTCGGCAGATTCGCGCCAGGTATGCGGGTGTGCCGGTGGGCTACAGCGAGAGCATCTTCCAGGGTCTGGGCGAAGACCTGGGGCTGAAGCTGCTGACCCCATACAGCTTCGTCAAGGCGATCGCCGAGGGAACCGACGTCACCGCGGAAGACAAGCAGACCGTGGACGGTCAGGCCCAGAATCGCCAGATCGAGGTGTGGGTGTTCAACAGCCAGAACGTCACCCCCGACGTGCAACGCGTCAACGAA
>DAIOGX010000082.1:0-8855 GCA_036744995.1 Solirubrobacteraceae bacterium
CGGTGAGCGTGGCCAGGTCGACGATCCGCTCTGCCCCGAGCGAGACGGCGTGGCAGAGGCAATCGGCCAGCACCAGCCGGCCCTCGGCGTCGGTGTTGTTCACCTCGATCGTCTTCCCGTTCGCCGCCGTCACGATGTCGCCGGGCTTGATCGCGCGCCCGTCCGGCAGGTTCTCGGTCGCGCCCACGACCGCGATGAGCCTTACCGGCAGTCCCAGGCGTGCGATCGCCGCAACCGCCTCGATCACGGCGGCGCCGCCGGACATGTCGAACTTCATCTCCGCCATCTTCGCCCCGGGCTTCAGCGAGATGCCACCGCTGTCGAACGTGACGGCCTTGCCGACGAAACCCAGCAACGGACCTTTCGCCTCGCCGCCTTCATATCGCAGGACGATCAGCGCGGGCTCCTGCTCGGAGCCCTGGGCGACCGCGGAGAAGGCGCCCATGCCGAGCCCCTCGATTCCGGCGCGCCCCTGCACCTCGACCTGCAGCCCCTCGATCTCCGCACCCAGCGCCCGCGCGTAGTCTGCCAGCACCGTCGGCGTGAGGTCGTTGCCTGGTCGGTTCTGCAGGTCGCGCGCCGCGTTGACCGCCGCTGCGACGATCGCGGCGTCGGCGACCGCCGACTCGACGGCCCCGCCTCCGGAGACGATCAGCGCGTCGAGGTGCTTGGGCTTGGTGTCGCCGTTCTGGCCGTCGGCCCTTGCGGACTTGTGCACGTCGAAGCTGTAGTCGGGGAGGATCGTGCCCTCGACGAGCGCCCCCGCGACCGCGGCATCCGCGTCGCTGGCCTGACCCTGGCCGGCCGCCGGGATCTCCCAGCAGAGCACCCGCGCGGAGAGCTCACGCGCCCGCTCACGCGCGAGTGCGGCCGCGACCCGCGCGCGCTCGGGCGTGAAGTCCTTGCGCGCGCCGAGTCCTACCGTCAGCCAGCGCTTGCCCTCGACGTGGGTCAAAGCAAGCGACTTGAACGAGCGCTGCGCCTCGCCGCTCGACAGCAGCTCATTCACCTGCTCCGGTGCGCCGCCCAGCTCTACGGGTATGCCCTCGCGGGGCTCCTCGCCCTCGAACAGGCCGAGGACGACGGTGTCGGCCTCGGTCGCCTCAGGGGGATCGGCTGTCCAGGAGACGTTCACGATCAGCGCACAATATCCAGCCGGCGAGGAATGCGTCTACTAGCATTGCCGGTCTCGCACCTCTTTCACCCACCCACAGGAGAGCCCTGTCCAATGTCCACCACCGTGATCCTCGGCGCCGCGCGCACCCCCATTGGCAAGATGGGCGGCGCCCTGTCAACGCTCGCTGCCACCGAGCTCGGCGGGGTGGCGATCAAAGCGGCGCTCGAGCGCGCGGGCGTTGAGCCCGAGCAGGTCGACCACGTGGTGATGGGCCAAGTCCTGCAGGCAGGCCAGGGGCAGATCCCCTCGCGCCAGGCGCAGATCAAGGGGGGGATACCGAAGGAGGTCTCCTCCGAGACGATCAACAAGGTCTGCGCCTCCGGGCTGCGCGCGTCGGTGATCCTCGACCAGGCGATTCGCGCGGGCGACGTCCAGGTTGGCGTCGGCGGCGGTATGGAGTCGATGTCTCAGGCGCCCTATTTGCTCCCCGGTGCGCGCTTTGGCTTTCGTATGGGCGACGTCACCGCGCTGGACGCGATGGTCCACGACGGGCTCACCAACCCGTTCTCCGGCAAGCAGATGTTCATCGAGGCGACCGAGATCTCAGACGAGCTCGAGCTGACCCGCTCAGACCTCGACCGCTGGGCGCTGCGCTCTCACGAGCTGGCGCTGCAGGCGACCGACGAGGGCAGGCTCCCGGAGGAGATAGTGTCGGTGACCGTCAAAGGCAAGAAGGCAGACACGGTCGTCGAGGTCGACGAGGCTCCTCGCCGCGATACGACGCTCGAGAAGCTCGCCTCGTTGCCCGGGCTCGTCGGCAAGGAGGGCTCGCACACGGCCGGCAACTCCCCCGGCGTCAACGACGCCGCCGGCGCCCTGGTGCTGGCCTCGGACGAGTGGGCGGCCGCCAACGGCAAGGAGGCGCTCGCTGAGATCGTCACCCACGCGCAGAGCGCAAACGACTTCGCCTACCTCGCCACCACCCCGGCGAGCTCCGCCAAGAAGGCGTTGGAGCAAGCGGGCCTCCAGCCCTCAGACATCGACGTGTGGGAGATCAACGAGGCGTTCGCCTCGGTCACGCTCAACTCGATCCGGATGCTCGGCATCGACGAGGATCGCGTCAACGTCAACGGCGGCGCGATCGCGCTCGGCCATCCGATCGGCGCGTCCGGGGCACGTATCCTCGGCTCGCTCGTATTTGAGCTGCGCCGCCGTGGTGGTGGCCTCGGCTGTGCGGCGATCTGCTCTGGCGGCGGCCAGGGCGACGCGGTGATCCTCAAGGTCTGACGCGTGGCTGAGGGCAGCAACGGCGCTCCTCCGCTGCGCGCCGCCGCGTTCTTTGATCTCGACAAGACGCTGATGGCGGGCTCGTCGGGGATCTTCTTCGCGCGCGCCGCCTATGAGGCGGGGATGATCACCCGCGGGCGCCTGCTGGGGGATCTCTGGCAGAACCTGCGCTTTCGCCTGCGCGGCTCGACCGACGATTGGGCCGACGAGGTGCGCCGGCGCGTGGGGCAAATGCTCGCGGGGGTCGCGGTGCGCGATCTGCAGCGCATGTCTCCCCGCGTCCTGGCCGGCGTGCTGCCGCGGCTGTATCCGCAGATGCTCGAGCGCGCCTACCGCCACCAGGATGCGGGGCGGCCCGTCTACATCGTCACGGCCGCCTCCCAGGAGATGGCCGATCTGATGGCGCACGTGCTCGTCTTCGACGGTGGCGTGGGCTCTCGCCTGGAGGTGTGCGACGGCCGCTACACCGGGCGGGCCGCCGGGCCGTTCAACTATCGCGAGGGCAAGGTCCTTTCGCTGCGCGAGCTCGCCGTGAGCGAGGCGATCGACCTGAGCGCGTCTTACGCCTACTCGGACTCCGAGTCCGACCTGCCGATGCTGCGCGCGGTCGGGCATCCGGTGGTCGTGAACCCGGACGCCGACTTGCGTCGCATCGCCGTCGAGGAGGGTTGGGAGATCCTGCGCCTGGACCGTCTCGGCCGCCGCCTGAAGATGCTCGCGGCGCTCGGCGCCGGAACGGTGCTGGCATCGCTCGGGAGGGTTGTGCGCGAGCGCGGAGCGGCACGCCTCGACGGGTCCCGGGCGACGCGCGCGAGCGCTCGCGCTCTACAATCCCGCCCGACTCTCAAGCGGCCGACTCGCCGGGGCGCGCGCCGCTAGAGCGCGGCTCGGACACGCCCTCGGAGCCGATCCGCGCGGGTTGCTCGCTTCGCCGCACCTCAACCTCATCATCATCATGTCCTCATCCTCGACCACCACCGCAGACACCCAGCGCGGCAAGATCCGCGTGGTCGTTGCCAAGCCCGGCCTGGACGGCCACGATCGCGGCGCGAAGATCATCGCTCGCGCGCTGCGCGATGCCGGCATGGAGGTGATCTACACGGGCCTGCACCAGACTCCCGAGCAGATCGTGGAGACCGTCATCCAGGAGGACGCGGACGCCGTCGGCCTGTCGATCCTCTCAGGCGCCCACATGACGCTCGTGCCACGCGTCGTCGCGCTGCTGCGCGAGCAGGGCATCGATGACGTGGTCGTCACCGTCGGCGGCACGATCCCCGCCGAGGACATTCCCGAGCTCAAGGACCTCGGCGTGGCCGAGGTGTTCACCCCCGGCGCCCCGACCCAGTCGATCGTCGACTTCATCCGCGCTTCCGTCCACCATCATTGAACAGCGGTGCTAACAGCGGTGCTCGGCGTCCCATCCCGCCCCGCAGCGGATTTTGAGCCAAATTAGACCCGATTGACTCGTCAGTCAACGAAACGGGTAGGATACCCTCAACAGACCCCAAGGAGTAGCCCAGAATGAAGATATGCGTCCTGGTGAAGGAGGTTCCGGACGCCGCCGTCGAGAAGAGGATTGACCCCTCGACGGGGCGCATGGACCGCGGCGGCGAGAAGAATCTCAACCCGTATGACACGCACGCCATTGAGGCGGCGATGCAGATCAAAGAGGGTGGCACCGTGCCAGTCGAGGAGATCGTTGCGGTGACGATGGGTCCGGACAGCGCCGTGCGCGCGCTGCACAAGGCGGTTTCGCTCGGAGCCGATCGCTCAGTCCACCTCTCAGACCCGGCCGTTGCCGGCTCGGATGTGGCCGCGACCGGCTATGCGCTGGCCAAGACGCTCGAGCGCGAGAGCCCCGACCTCGTGCTGTTGGGCCAGCAGTCCGACGATGGCGAGTGCTACACGATCGGTGCTGTCGTGGCCGAGCACCTGGGCATGCCGTCGCTGACGCAGGTGATCAAGATGGACGTCGAGGCGGAGGGGGGTGGGGGGGTGGGATCCGGATCGCTGCGCTGCGAGCGCCAGGCCGAGTACGGCTACGACACCGTCCAGATCAAGCTCCCGGCGGTGATCTCCGTCGGCGACGCGATCAACGAGCCGCGTTACCCGTCGCTGAAGGCGATCATGGGCGCCAAGAAGAAGCCCCTCGACACCGTCACCGCGGGCGACGTACAGATCGACCCGGCAAAAGTGGGCGGCGACAACTCCGCCGCCCAGTGGGTCGCCGCCAAGGCGCCGCCGGCGAAGGCCGCCGGGATGATCATCGAGGACGAGGACACCGGCGAAACCGTCGAAAAAATCGTGGCCTGGCTCGACGAGAGGAAGTTGATCTAAATGGCAAATATCCTTGTGTACGCGCTGCACTACGACGGCGCGATAAACAAGAACTCGCTCGGCGCCGTCTCCGAGGGCGCCAAGCTCGCCGCGGAGCTCGGCGGCGAGGCGCACGCGATCCTGCTCGGCGATAACGTCCCCCACGACCTGGCGGCGTCGCTTGGCAATTACGGCGCCTCCAAGGTGCTCGTCGCCGAGGGCCCCGAGGGTCTCGCGCAGCCGCTCGTCGATGCGATGGCCGCGGCGATCCAGGGCGGCGGCTACTCCTACGCGCTGTTCGGCGGCGGGCTGCTCGGCTTCGAGATCGGCGCCGGCCTGGCCGCGCGTCTCGGCGCGGGCGTCGTGATGGAGGTCACGGCCGTCCGTGCCGAGAATGGCGAGCTGATCGCCGAGCGCCCGATCCTGGGCGACTCCGCGATCTCCGAGATCAAATACCGCTCTCAGGTGGGCATCATCATCGGCCGCCTCAACGCGTTCGAGATCAGGGAGTCCGGTGGGGGCGATGCTCCCGTGGAGCAGCTGTCGTTTGAGCTCAGCTCGCAGGCCCAGCAGGCGACGATGCTCACGCGCGGGGAACAGCGCGGCGCCGACGTCGACATCGAGGGCGCCGACATCCTCGTCGCCGGCGGCCGCGGTCTCGGCAAGGCCGAGGGCTTCCAGCTGGCCGAGGACCTGGCCGCTGCCTTCGGTGGCAACTCCGCCGTCGCCGCCACCCGCGCGGTCGTCGACGCCGGCTGGTATCCCTACGCGGCGCAGATCGGCCAGACGGGCAAGACTGTCGCGCCGAAGCTGTACCTGGCGGCGGGCATCTCCGGCGCGATCCAGCACAAGGTGGGCATGCAGGCCTCGGAGAACATCGTCGCGATCAACAAGGACGCCAATGCGCCGATCTTCGAATTCTCAGACCTCGGGATCGTGGGCGACCTCAACAAGATCCTGCCGAAGCTCACGGAGGCTGTGAAGGCCAAGAAGGGCGCCTGAGGAATCGATTCCCACCCGCCCCGGCGGGGCGGATGCGCGAGCGAAAAGGAGCGTCAAGCGATGTCATCTCATAGCGGCTCGAGCAACGGACGGGTCATACCGGCGGCGTACCCGCCGCCGGTGGACTCCCAGAAGGAGTTCGTCAAGCGCGGCCTCGACGGCGAGGACGAGCTGATCGAGGTCGGCGTCGCGATCGTCGGCGGCGGCACCGCCGGGCTTGCCTGCGCGAACCGTCTGCTGCAGCTCTTGGCTGAGGACCCGGAGATGATGGAGCGCCTGGGTGAAGTGCCGGTCGCGGTGATCGAGAAGGCGAAGACCTGCGGCGGGCACAACCTGTCCGGCGCGGTCATGCGCCCCGAGCCGCTGCGGGAGCTGTTCGGAGAGCTCAGCCGCGAGGACTGGCGCAAGGAGGGCTTCGCCTTCGGCGAGGTCACCAAAGAGTCGGTCTACATCCTGCCCGGCGCCAAGACGAAGCTACGCATCCCGCCGCCACCACCGCAGCACAACAAGGGCAACGAGGTGGTCTCGGTCTCGGCGCTCGCGCGCTACCAGCAGCGCGTGGCCGAGGAGGCCGGCGCCTACATCCTGACCGAGACCGCCGCCACCCAGCTGATTGTCGAGGACGGCCGCGTGGTCGGGGTGCGCTCGGGCGACAAGGGCCGCGGCAAGGATGGCGAGCCGCTCTCAAACTTCGAGCCCGGCACCGACATCAAGGCGCAGGCGACGGTCCTCGCCGAGGGCTGCTGGGGGCACATCACCGGGGCGGCGATCCGTGAGTTCGATCTCGCCAAGGACCGCGAACCGCAGGTCTGGGAGCTGGGCGTCAAGGAGGTCTGGAAGGTCAAGCGCCCGCTCGACCGCGTGATCCACACGCTCGCCGGCTGGCCGTTGAAGATCTCGGCCTCCTACGGGCAGATCGGCGGCTCCTGGATGTATCCGATGAAGGACGAGAAGACCGGCGATGATCTCGTCTCGATCGGCTTCATCATCGACCTCGACTACGCCGACGCGACCACCTCCGCGCACGATTTGCTCCAGGAGATCAAGACGCACCCGCTGTTCAGAGACGTGCTCGAGGGCGGCGAACGCGTCGCCTGGGGCGCCAAGGCGCTGCCCGCCGGTGGCTACTGGTCGATGCCGAAGCTGTCGATGCCCGGGGCGGTGCTCGTCGGGGATGCGGCGGGGATCATGAACCTGGCCTCGCTGAAGGGCGTCCACTACGCGATCAAGTCGGGGATGCTCGCGGCCGAGTCGATCTACGCGGCGCTGAAGCGCGGCGAGTCCTCCTTCGAGAACTACGAGCAGGTGGTCGAGGACTCGATCATCGGCAAAGACATGTGGGAACAGCGCAACACGCGCCAGCCCTTCCAGAAAGGCTTGATCAGGGGCGGTCCGCTCGTCAACCTGATGATCGCCACCAAGGGCCGGTTCCCGGGCGGGCGCTGGGCGTTGCACCGCAACGACTCCAAGCCGATGTTCATCGGCAAGACGAAGGACAGCTATCCAAAGCCCGACGGCAAATACACCTTCGACAAGCTCTCCTCTGTGTTCATCAGCGGCAACGCCACCAGGGACGACGCACCGAACCACATCCGCGTGCGCAAGCACGTCCCACGCGAGCTCGCCGAGACGTGGCGCTGGATGTGTCCCGCGGGCGTATATGAGATTCCCGAGGATGGGGAGGGTGGGGACGAATCCGGCGACGTGGACGTGATCGTCAACTACACCAACTGCGTCCAGTGTGGGGCGATCACCGCCAAGGGCGGCCGGCTGACGGTGCCTGAGGGGGGCGACGGCCCCCTCTACCAAATCACCTGAGCGCCCTCGACACGGCGCAGGGCTGTGTCCTCACCGATCGGGGATCGACGGGATCCCCGATCGGCCAGCACGTGTGCGGAGCACACTTCGTTGGGTGGGCGGGCCTTTCAGTCTTGCTCTGCTCGGCCGATGACGCTCAGAACGTGGGGAAGCACAACGCGAGATGATCGATCCCTCGCGACTTTGTGCGCAACATTGTGCGGGTGGGCGTGTTAGGGGGGTGTGACAAAGACGACGTTTCCCAGGGCAACCGCCCCGGGCCGGGTTGCTCCTCGCCCGCTTGCGTTGCTCCTGTGCGTTATAGCGCTGCTGCTGTGCGCTGCACGGGCTCCCGGCGCGATCGCCCAGACCGGCGGGTCCGCGAGCCAACCCCCGGCCGCTCCGGACGCGCCGAGTGCATCGGCGACGCTCGGTGAATGCACCACGGCGGTCGAACAAACCGAACGCTCCGCCACGTTCTCCGGCGAAATGACGGCGATCGCCGGCACCGTGCGGATGACGATACGCATCGAAGTGCAGGAGCGGATGCCGGGCGAAGAACTGTTCCATACGGTCAGCGCTCCCGGGCTCGGTGTGTGGCGGAGCTCAGATCCAGGGGTGAAGGTCTACAAGGACCTCAAACAGGTCACCAACCTCTCGGCGCCGGCGTACTACCGGGCGATGGTGCGCTTCCACTGGCTGAACGCGATGGGTGACCCGATCAAGCGCACCGAGCGGCTCACGCCCAGATGCGTGCAGCCGGCTCCGCCGCCCCCTGAAACACCCGCCTTGCCTTCCTCGCCGCTAGAATAGGTGGACGATGAAGGCGAAGATCCATCCCAACTACATGCAGGCGCACGTGCGCTGCACGTGTGGCAACGAGTTCATCACCCGTGCGACTCGCGACGAGCTGCACGTAGAGGTCTGCTCCAACTGCCACCCGTTCTACACCGGACGCCAGAAGCTGATGGACACCGGCGGCCGTGTGGAGCGCTTCCAGCGCAGGGTGGCCAAGGGCCGCCTGCACACGGCGCAATCCCGGTCTTCCCAGTAAACCGATGTCCGCGCGCCTGGCCGGCGACCGATCGGAGATCGTCCAGCCGACGAAGCCGGTCGATAGCAGCGAGGCATCTAGAGGGCAGCTAGAGACATTCCTCGCTTCCCGTGACGGTGCGTCAGTTGACGCCGCGGCACCCGCGGCCGATCGCGTCCTACCGGCGGTCCTCGGCGACGGTGAGGGTGATCTACGTGCCCAGCGCGACGCGCCCGTGGGTGGACAGGCGGTGCTGGAGGGCGTGATGATGCGCGGAGTCTCCAACTGGGCGGTGGCGGTGCG
>DAIOGX010000083.1:0-8676 GCA_036744995.1 Solirubrobacteraceae bacterium
GCGGTGATCGTCGTGCACTTCGGCGTGGCGGTGAAGGTGATCACGCTGCCGTTCGTCGGCAAACTGCACTTCCCCAACGCCGGCGTGACCAACGCCGGGCCGGTGCTGACGGTGATCGGCCTGGTGGCGATGATGAACGTCGTCAACTTCTCCGACGGCGTCGACGGCCTCGCCGCCGGCGTGTGTGCGATCCTCGCGGCGGCGCTCGCGGTGATCGCGTTCGACCTGAACCGCGCCCAGCCGGGTGTGCTCGCGGCGCTGACGGCCGGGGCGGCGCTCGGTTTCCTGATCTACAACTTTCCTCCCGCGTCGAGCTTCATGGGTGACTGTGGCGCCAACCTGCTGGGTTTGCTGATGGGCGTGATCACGGTCGAGGCGGCGGTCAAGACGACTGCCGTCGTCTCGTTCGTGCTGCCCTTGATCCTGCTGACCATGCCGTTCCTGGACACGACCTTTGTCGTGCTCAAGCGACTGAAGTACAGGCAACCGATCTATCGTCCGGACAACGAGCACTTCCACCATCGCATGGCGCGCATCGGCTTCTCCAGCCGGCGCACGATCGCCTATCTGTATACCTGGACGCTGATGCTCGCGGGCCTGGCCCTGGCTCTGCGCTTTGTTCCCTACAGCGATCACCACGGTCATCTGCGCACCGGCTGGACGCTGGTGATGGCCGCTCTCTTCCTGATCGTCGTCGCGGCCAGCGTGTATCTGGTCTACGTGCTCGAGATCCTCAAGTTCAGCCGCCTGGACTCGATGCGCCTCAGGCGGTTGCGTCCGGAGGCATCAGCGGCGGAGATCGAGAGCGACGTGATCAGGGACCTGGAGACCGGCGAGATCGACGCGATCTCTGTAGCCGAGGTGGCGAATGCCCCGGCTGTGGATATGGGTCTGCCGCGGGCTGAGCAGCGGGTTGGCGAGCGGCAGGTGGATGAGCATCGCGTAGGCGCAGAAGACGAGCGTGGCGGCGCGCAGGCGCCGATCGCCGCTGACCGCCGCTAACGGCAGCGCCCAGATCACATACCAGGGCAACAGCCAAGCGGTCGCGGCGAGCAGTGCCAGGGTCGTCCAACCGGCCGCGACGCTCAAGGACGCCCCACGCGCGGTGCGCCATAGCTCGATCGCCAGCACCACTACGAAAACCGCGATGAAGAGATGACGCCACCAGCCCGGTGTTCCGCTCAGACCCACTAGGCGCGCGGTCTCAGCCGGCACGCTGTGTGTGGCCACCAGCTGCTGCTGCTCGCCCACCGCGCTCAGGAATCCGAGTGCGTGGGAGCCAAAGCCGATTAGCCCCACGGCCGCGAGCGCCAACAAGCTCAGCGCGGCGCTCACCGCCACGCCCAGGCGCTCCCGCGTGTCGCGCGGAGCGAGCATCAGGAACGGCAGCGCCAACCCGGCGGTGACCTTGATCCCGATGCCTGCGACCAGCGCGGCCGCGCCGGCGCGAAAGCGGGGGTTGGCCCCGGCGGTGAGTGCGAGCGCGGCGGCAAGCGCCAAGATGATCAGCGTGTCGTTGTGTGCGCCGCCCACGGCCAGCTCGAGCAGCACCGGGTTCAGGCCCACGAACGCCGCCGCCCAGCGCGGCGAATGACCCAGCTTGCGAGCGGCTCGTGCGACGAGTGCGACCGCGCCGAGGCTCGAGCAGGCCGCGAGCGCCTTCAAAGCCCACAACCCGCCGGCGAGCCCCAGCGGCGCGGTCGCATAGCTTCCGAGTGTGAACAGCGGTCCATAGGGGGAGAGCTGGAAGGGCCAGCCGACGAATCCGAAGACCGAGTCGCTGGGCGCTTCGGCGGGGACATGCGTGTAAGGATCGAGGCCATGTAGGGCGCCCAGGCGGGCGAAGCCGAGGTAGCCGAACACGTCCTGGGAGATCAGCGGAGGACCCAACAGCAGAATCACGTGCGCCACCAAGATCGCCGCCAGGAGCGCGGGTACGGGCATGGCTCGCGCGGCGAGCAGCACCACCAGGTAGCTCGCGCACATGATCAGCGTCAGCGTCTGGAAACTGCCCGTGGTGAGACCCACGTTCAGGCCCGAGAAGGGGCCCGCCAGCCAGCTCGGCCAGCCGCCGCTGCGTGCAGGAACATACTGCGAGGGTTGCCCGGCGGCGCCGGCTGCCACGAGGAAGACGCTTGCAAGGACACCGAGCAGGCCGAGTGCGCCCAGCGCGCGCAGCGCGCTCGCCGATATCCATCGGGAGGCTCCACCGTCTATGGATTCATCGGGCCCTTCCCCGGCAGTCCGGATACGAGCTGTGGGGGTCCTGGTCTGTATGCGCTCATTGTTACGTCTGGACAACATGCAAGCGTTTGACCAGCCGAGTAGAATTAATAAGCGCTGTATAAGCGCTGCGCTCGCCGTGGGCACCCGCTAGCGGGTGCGCGTGCGATCTTGAACCGTCCGCAGCGCGGACGAGGCTCTGCACAACATGCGACTACTTCCAAGCCGCTACCGCAAACCCACCGCACGCCGGGCTCCCGGGCCGCGCCGCGTTCTGATTTTGTCCGCCGACGTGGGAGAGGGTCACGCCGCGGCGGCGAGGGTGCTGGCCGGGCAGATCGAGGACTCTCCCGAGCAGGCCGAGGTCACGGTCATCGATGGCCTTGCCTCGATGGGTCGCCTGCTGCGCCCCGTTGTCGAGGATGGCTACCGCGTCCAGCTGCGCTTCATACCATGGACGTACACGCTTGTGTACTGGTTGCTCGAGAAGGTCCCCCCGATTCGCTGGTTGGCTCGGCGGATGCTGTACCTGCTCGGCTCGCGTCCACTGGCGCGAACCGTCGCCGAGCACGATCCCGACGTGATCGTCTCGACCTACCCGGCGGTGACGGTCGTGCTGGCGCACTTGCGCCGCACCCGACAGGTGCGCTGTCCGACGGTCGCCACGATCACCGACCTGACAGGTCTGTTCTTCTGGGCGCAGCCGGGCATCGACATGCATCTGGTGATGTACGGTCAGTCGATGCGCCCGGTCGAGCGCATCGCCGGGGAGGGCAGCGCGCGTTTGGTGCGTCCGCTGATCTCGGCGGAGTTCCTCGAGCCCCGCTGTCCTCTCCAGGCCCGTCGCTGCCTGGGCCTGCCCGAGGAGGGCCGCATGGTGGTCGTCTCCGGTGGAGGCTGGGGAGTGGGAGACATCGCGGGCGCCGTTCGCGAGTTCACGCGCGTGCCCGAAGTGAGCAGCATCGTATGTCTGGCGGGACGCAACGAGCAGCTCGCCGAGAAGTTGGGTGGAGCCTTCGCGGACGACCCGCGCGTTCGCGTGTACGGGTTCACCGACAAGATGCCCGAGCTGCTGGCCGCCGCCGACGTGCTCGTGCATTCGACGGGTGGCGTCACCTGCCTCGAGGCCAGGGCCGCGGGCACCCCGGTCGTCTCCTACGGGCTGCCGGTCGGACACGCGCGTCTGAATACGCGCGCGATGGCCGACCTCGATCTGCTGCGGCTGGCCAACGACACCGACGAGCTGCGCGAGCATGTCAAGGCAAGCTTCCTGTCTGAGCTCGAGATGCGGGCGATCGACTCCTCTCCGACGCGGGATCCCTCCGCGGTTGACATGGTGCTGGATGTCCCGCGACGTGTGCGCCAGATCCCTTTGTGGCGGTTGCGTCTGGCTGCGTTACTGACCCCGCTCGTGCTGTTGCTCGGCGCGGCCATGTGGACGATGTCGACCGACGAGGTCACGGCGCTGGCATCGATCGTCCTGCAAGTGCATCCGCTGAAGCACATCAGTACCAAGGAGCCCGACGTGGGGCTGATCGTGCGCGTCCCCGCGCGCGATCAGACGCTGCTGGCCGCGGAGCTGGCCGGCCAGGGCATCCATGTCTCTTTCGCCGACGACGGCGGCGTGCCCGCTCGCGCCACGATCCTCGAGCTGCATGGGCTGGGCGACGAGCTGATGCCCGAGGTGCCCCACTCCAACGTCCTGCGCTGGATACGTACTCGTAGCGCGCTGCACTCACAGGAGCGGGCGCTGGGTCTGCGCCCCCGTCACCACTTCTACTTCCTGCCTCCACCCCGCAGCACGCTGAGCGTGGGTCAGCTGGTGCTGGCGCGCACCACAGGGGGCATCCCCGTGGCCGGGAAGCTGCAGCTGAGCGCCACCGGCCCGCTGCCTCAACGTCCGCTGCGTGCCGGGGACGTGCTCGTGGTGACGGCCGACGGGTCGTCCTCCTCGCTGCGCGGGCTCGAGCGGATCGTCTCCTGGCTCCGCGCGGGCGGGCTGGGCTCAGAGCCACTCGGCTCGTTGACCCGCTGAGCTTCCATCAGGGCCAGCAGCAGCGGTGAACGCACGAGCACCGCGGCGCCGGCGACGAGCAGCGCGAGCGAGAGCGCGAGCGGAACGCCTCCCAGCGGGGTGTCGCTGAAGTGCTCGCCAAGCAAAAGCGGCGCCAGCACCACGGGCACGACCGTCTGGGTCACGAACACGACTGGAGCGACCTGGATCGCTGGACGCGATTGCAGCGCGCTCATCTCACTCAGTGTGCCGACCGCCGATGCCGCCGCCGTCCCCAAGCCCCAGGCGATGGCCACGGCCAGATAGCCCTGTGAGAGGTCATCTGAAGCGAGCTTGGTCGCGATGCCGCTCCAGCCGAACGCCAGCCCGGCGCAGATGATCGTCACCCCGGCCGGTGAGCGGCGCAACGTGCGCAGCAGGTAGGGCAGCAGGCTCGCCAGGGCCAAGCCGAGCAGTACGATCAAGATCGTCAGGCGCTCGGAGGTGTGGCTCGTGCTGCGCGGCGGCGCGCACAGCCCCGCGCCGATCACGCCGATCACGATCGCCGCCATCGCGATGTACTCGTGGGCGCCGGCGTGCTCGCCAAGCATCCGCTGGCCGAAGAACACCAGCACGAGCAGGCCGGCCGCGAGCGCCGGCTGCACCACCACGAGCGGCGCGAGCAGCAACGCGATCACCTGCAGCGGCCAGCCGAGGATCGACAGGCCCGTGCCGAGCATCCAACGTCCGCGCCTGACGAGGCCCCACACCAGCGCCAGGCGCAGGTGCTCCTCGTGGGGCGCCTCCTTGGCGTCCATCGCCTGGAGCGCGATCCCTAGGCTGTAGAGCACCGATGCTCCCACCGCCGCCACGATTCCCAGGATGAGATCGACCATGTGCCCCTCCGATCATCGCACTCCGGGCCCTCCACTGGCCAGCGCGCTAGCCCTGGGCATCCTCGGCTACATGCTCCCCGGCCTCGCTGGCGCCGCGACAAGGGTTGCGAGCGACACGCAGAGCGTGGCGAGCCGCCGCTGCGCGCGCGCTGTGCTCGGTGGCTTGGGGATCGAGGACCGCACACAGAGCGGGCGCGGCTACGCGCTCACCTTCGATGACGGCCCCCACGCGGAGGGTACTCCGGCTGTGCTCGAGATCCTCGCCGGCGCGGGCATGCGGGCTACGTTCTTCCTCGTCGGCGAGCAGTTGCGGCGCAACCCCACGCTCGGCCGCGAGCTGGTCGCGGCGGGCCACGGCATTGGGCTGCACTGCGACCGCCACCGCAACCTGCTGCGCTTGGCGCCGTGGCAGGTGCGCGATGACATCGCCCGTGCACAGGCGACCATCGAGGATGCCACCGGCTGCTCGCCGAGCCTCTATCGCCCGCCGTACGGTGTGCTCAACGCATCGGCTCTCCGACAGGCCCGCGGACGAGGCTGGCGGACGCTGCTGTGGACGCACTGGGGCCGGGACTGGGAGGCGCGCGCCACGCCCGAGTCGATCGCCACACATGTCACGGACGGCGCCGGCGAGGGCTCGGTGCTGCTGCTCCACGACGCCGACGACTACTCTGCGCTGGGCTCGTGGCGGCGCACCGTCGCGGCGCTGCCGCGGGTCCTCGACGTGTTGGCCGAGCGTGGTCTGCAGCCGGCTGCACCCTGACCCGACCCGCTGGGGAGCCGGATAACATCGGACGCTTGTCCAGCAGCGTTCTCACGCCCGGCGGAGCTCCGATCGAGACGGGCAGCGGCCCGACCGCGACCCCAAGTGCCGCCACCCTCGGCGCCGCTCGCGCCAAGCACCCGCAGGCGACCCGCTCGCCCTGGTGGATCGAGGCCGGCGTGATCGTCTGGCTGTGCTGGGTGTACGACGCGATCACGAACCTCGCCTCGTTGCGCCTGAACCTCGCGTTGGGTCACGCGCGGGGCATCCTCGACTTGGAGCGCTCGCTGCATCTGGACCCCGAGCTGAGCCTCGATCGCTGGCTCGCGGGGCACCACACGCTCGCCCTGATCCTGTCGGACTACTACGACAATGCCCACTTCATCGTCACCCTCGGCCTGCTGGGCTATCTCTGGTGGTGGCGGGCGGATCTGTATCGGCCGCTGCGCAACTCGCTGGTGCTGGTGAACGTGCTCGGGTTCATCGTTTTTTGGCTCTACCCGGTCGCCCCGCCACGGATGCTCAACGGGTTCACCGACGTGGTTGCCGCCAGCGGAGCGTTCGGCTCGTGGCACACCGGAGCGCTGGCCTCGCAGGCCAACCAGCTCGCGGCGATGCCCTCGCTGCACATGGCCTGGGCCGTGTGGTGCACGCTCGCGCTGTGGAGCATCTCAGGGCGTCGCTGGGTGCGTGGCTTGGCGGTCCTCCACCCGTGCGTGACCGCGCTGGCGGTGCTCGCGACGGGCAACCACTTCGTGCTCGACATCGCGGGTGGGCTCGTGGCGATCGCGATCTCGGTGCTGATCGTGCGGATGGCGCCGCGCTGGAGGGAGTCGTTGAGGATTTTCCACCGCTCGCGCGCAACCGGCGCGCATTTTTAGAGCTGTACCTCGCCGGCTGGGGGTATACGGTCATTCCTCGCAAGTCTCGGGACCTTGGTCCGCGTAGCTCTTGTCACAAAGTTGTTACGAAGTCCAAGACCGGTTAGACTCCTGCGGCCGCCGCAGATAGTTGAGGGACGCTTCGACGGCTCCGCAGCAAAGAGCGCGGGGATTTTCTCGTCTGTAGGGTGGCCCTACTCACCATGCCAGACTGCGATGCCAACGAGGATCTCACTCGCCTGCCCGGTGCTGGGCCGGGAGGCCTACTCGACCTTGCGGACGCTCACCGGGTGATCCTGCGGTATCTCGATGTCCTACTCGTCGTCATCGCCGCGCCGGTGGCGATAGCGCTCGGAGCGTCCGCGCTCGGCTGCCTGATAGCCGCCGGCGCTTGGGTACTCCAGCGTGTCCTTCAGCAGCTCGATAGACGCTGGATCGCCGGTCGGGGGGCCGACGCCCGCTTCGGCCTCAATCTCATCGATGCGTTCGGGCGCATCTGGTTGCTCGCCGGAGCGATCGTGCTCGCCGCCGTCATCGGTGGACGCCGCGACGGTCTGGCCGCGGCGCTTCTGATCTTCTGCGCCTACTCGATCGCATTCGCTATGCGTCTGATCAGCGGTCGACCGCAAAGAGGGCTCAAGCGATGAGCGCCGCGGCAGCATCTCTGCCCGCGGGAGCGCCTGCTCCCCGGCAGGGGATGAGCCAGGGACGAAAGATCCTCTACTCGGTCCTGGGCGTATGGATCGGCGGGCTCGTGCTGTTCGCGATCCTGTTCGGCGTCACCGCGCACAAGGCCCCCGCGGTCGCCAGCAACGCCTTCTCCCCGACCGACGAGTTCAAACTCGACACCTGGTTCAAGCTCGGCCCGATCGCATTCAACAAGGGCGTCCTGTACCTGCTGATCACGGTCGGCATCACCATCGGGGTGATGCTGTATATCGCCAAGCGCCTGCAGCAGCGCCCCGGTCGTCTCCAGGTCGCGGTTGAGATGTTCTACAGCTTCACCCGCGGCATGTCCAAAGAAAACCTCAACGAGGACATGGAACGCAAGTACTTCCCGCTCATCGCCACGATTTTCGTGTTCATCCTCGTCTCCAACCTGATCGGCTACGTCCCGCTCCCGATCAACAGCGGCGAGACGTTCAAGCTGTTCGGTGCCGCCATCCCGTCGTTTCAGATCTACGCCGCCGACACGAACGTCGCCTTCCCGCTGATCCTCGCGCTCGGCGTGTTCGTCCTGTTCACCTACGAGGGAGTCAAGCACCATGGCCCGATCGGATACCTCAAAAGCCTGATGCCCGGCGGCGTCAAAGGCCCGATCGTGGGCCTGATCTTCCCGATCGAGATCCTCTCCAACTTCCTGCGCCTGATCTCACTGACGGTGCGGCTGTGGGCCAACCTGCTCGCGGGTCACATGCTGATCGCGTTCATGGGCGGCGAGCTCGGCGTGCTGGTGGGGCTGCAAGTCGTGTCCTGGTTCCTGCTGCCGGCAGGAATCGCGATCTTCCTGTTCGAGGCCGTGCTGATCGCCGGCCTGCAGGCCTTCATCTTTGCCATCTTGACCGCCATCTACCTCGGCGGAGCGGTCGAAAGTCACTAACAAACAAGGAGCTATCGAGCGATGCAGTTTCTACACCTATTGAGTGCGATTCACCCGCTGCTGGGTGTTGCGGAACCGATCATCAAGCAGAGCCAGGATGCCGGTCGCGCGATCGCGCTGGGCGTCGGAGCCGGTGGCGGCGCCGCCGGCGCCGGGGCGGGCATCGGAGCGGTGTTCAACGCTTCGATCCAGGCCAAGACCCGCCAGCCCGAGCTGCGCGCCGAGGTCGAGCGCGACCAGTGGCTCGGTTTCGCGCTCACCGAGGCGTGCTTCTTCTACGGCCTCGTCGGCGGCTTCATCGCCTTCTTCCTGTAGGCCAA
>DAIOGX010000084.1:0-8502 GCA_036744995.1 Solirubrobacteraceae bacterium
AACGAATGCAGCTCCCAGATCGAGATCTTCGGCGCCGGGACTCCGTCCGGCATCGCCTCACGCAGGGCCGCGGCCCTGCGTCCATCGCGAAAGCTCTCCCAGGCGGCCAATGAGTCAAAGACGTTGAAGACGAAGTAGCCCTCGCTCTCTCGCGCCGCGGCCATGTGAACCAGCAGACCCTCAGGGGGATTCTCGGACAACCCTCCCATCGCCGCATTCGCGGCGTCATAGGTCTCCAGCCCCGTGCCCTCGACCTCTACGAGCACCGCAACAGCCATCCGATCACCTCTCTTGCTCGGGGATTTGGACCGCAAGCATATGCCAGCAGAATGCAGAAGCGCTCCCAGTCCCGCGAAGCGGGCCGGTCAGACGTTGATCCAGGGCCTGCGTCGCTACCGCGCCACCGACGAGGCGTCGTCAACCCCGAGATGAACGGTTCGTCAGAGCCGCCGAGAAGGCGTCATATGCCATCTCGTCGTACAGCCAGAACCGGGCCTCCTGGACTGACCTGTGCGCGCTCAACGCCCTGGAGGTCGCGCTGATCGCAACCTCGGCGGCCAGCCCGATCGGATAGCCGTAGACGCCGGTGGAGATCGCGGGGAGGGCAACCCGGCGGCAATCATGCTCCGCGGCCAGCGCGATCGCCTCGATGTAGCAGGAGGCGAGCAACTCGCTCTCGCCCTCGTTGCCGCCGCGCCACACTGGTCCGACCGCGTGGATCACATGACCCGCCGAAAGCCTGCCGGCGCCGGTGATCTTCGCCCGGCCGGTCTCACATCCACCGAGCTCGCGGCACTCCCGCAGGAGCTCCGGGCCAGCGGCCCTGTGGATCGCGCCATCCACCCCTCCGCCTCCCAAGAGGCTGGAGTTCGCCGCGTTGACGATTGCCTCGGCCTCGGCATCGGTGGTGATGTCGCCGAGGTAGAGCGTGATCCGGACCGCCATAAGGCGTAGAGGCTAGCCAGTCGAGGCTGGTCGTGGCAAAGTCTCAGCCGCCCACCGCTGCTCAGCTGGGTAGAGTCGGCGAACCTCGCCAGTGAGCCCCGCGGGCGGCGGGGCAGAGGGTGCGGCACTGGACTGCCGGATTGCGTACTTTTCTATCCGGTCGGGTAGAATACTGCGGCGATGGATTTGAGCCGGCCCTACACGGTGATCTGCCCGACCTTGGAGGGGCCTGTCCTGGACGTGCTCGCCCACACGACCCGTCCGCTGACGGGCCGCGAGATCGCGCGCCTTGCGAGTCGAGGTTCGGAGCGGGGCGTGCGCCTCGTTCTTCACCGGCTGGTCGCTCAGGGGCTGGTGACTGCGCGGGAGGCCGGGTCTGCTTCCCTCTATGTACTGAACCGCGAACATGTCGCGGCGGGCATCCTCGAGGGTCTGCTGCGGCTGCGGGCAGACCTGATCGAGCGTATCCGCGGCGAGGTCGAGGGCTGGTCCAGCCGGCCGGTCCACGTCTCCGTCTTCGGTTCCGCGGCGCGAGCAGACGGTGACACAGAGAGCGACATCGACCTCTTGATCGTTCGCCCCGAAGATGTCGCCGAAGACGATCCGCACTGGCGGGAGCAGCTCCACCGGCTTGCCGAGCGGATCGAGCGATGGTCGGGCAACCATGCCTCTCTGCACGAGGTCTCGCCCAAAGGGCTCAAGGCTGCTCTGCGCCGAGGAGAGCCCGTTATCGCGTCGCTGCGCGACGATTCCATCGTGCTCGCCGGCCCCGAGATCGCCGCCCTGCTCGCCCGTCGCAAAGAGAAAGTCATCGCGTGAGCACTCGACACCCGGGGCGAACGCAGAGATGCGGACGCCCTCAAGCGGCCACTCGGCTGGCCCATGCCCACAAGTTCTTCGATGCAGCCGAGCTGATCGCGACCGATGTCTCCGACGATGAGGCGAACGCCAGCGTTGCCGCATCGCTTGCCGTCCTGGCCGGGATCGCCGCCTGCGACGCAGCCTGCTGCGCCAGGCTTGGCCGCCGATCGCGCTCACAAGACCATCACGACGCGGAGCGCCTGCTCACGGAGATCGTTCCCGCGGGACGCGACGCCGCCAAGGATCTAAGGCGCCTCCTCGACCTCAAGGACGCCGCACAGTACGGCGTGATTCACGTGAGCGCAACCGAGCTGCGGTCCGCCCTGCGCCGCGCACGCGCACTCGTACTCTTCGCAGCCGACACCGTTACCGACGGCGGCACATAGCACCTCGCGGTGTCGGCCCGGGCCGAATGGCTGCTTGTCTCCTTTGCCCATGCCGGCGACGCGCGCTTCTGCTTTCGGTAGCGAGCGGTTCCAAGCAGGAGGCTTCGTGGCGAGTCGGTGACGCCGCGGTGGACCTACGAGATGGAGTCCTCGTCTGGGCGGGTAGCGACGCGGGGCAGCACGAGCAGTGAGCAGCGCGCGTGGCGCTGCAGGAAGTCCGAGGTGCTGCCGAGCACCAGCCGCTTCACTGGACCGTAGCCGCGTGAGCCGACCACGAGGATGTCCACCTGATCGCCGAACGCGGCCAGCTCCTCACCGGCGAGGCCGTAGACGGCATGACCCTCGACGCCTCCGAGCTCCTTCATCCGGATCTCTGCCTCCTCGATCAGCGGCTGGATGTTTTCCCCGATCGGCGGAGCCATCAGCCCGGCATAGGCGTAGGCCGGAATCGAGACGACTTCCAGGGCGTGAACGGTCGCATTGGTGGGCGCGGCGAGCTGCTGGGCGAGGGTGAGCGCAGCCTTGCTCTCCGGTGAGTCGTTGTAGGCGACACCAACGTTGGAGATCTGACTGCCTGCCCCGCCCGCCCGCTCAGCGTAGCCACGTGAGGCGACCGCGACAGCGCAGGGAGCGCCGTTCAGCGCGGCGCGTGTGTCGTCGCCGAGCATCGCGCGGCCGAACGCGCCGTGGCTGCAAGAGCCGACGACCAGTAGGTCGGCGTTCTGCTCCTCGGCCTGCTCGTGCAGACCACGACCGGGGCTCATCGACACGATGCTGATGAGGTCCGCTTTGACATTGGCCTCGGCGCGCTCTGCCTCTAGCAGCTTGTGAGAGGCCCCGCGCTCCTCTCTCACCAGACCGGGCGCGATCGCGTGGGACGGGCGCAAATCGCCGGTGTGGACGTGGGCGAGCGTCAGCTTTCCGTCGGGGTCTGTGAGGAGGGAGGCAAGCGCAATCGCGTCACGGCCGTTTGGCCTGCCGTCCACTCCCACGAGCACGTTCTTGAACATCACGAGTCTCCTTGTCGGGTTCGGCTACACGCTAGGTGCCACACAGTCCCTGCGTCATCCGGGAGCGTCCCTGCGAGACCTGTGGAGTATTACTGAGTGCGCGAGCCTTGGCGTGAGCGTCAGCTCACCGTGTAGCGAACCGGCACCTCACGCTCGGACTGCTTCGGCGGGCGCAGGTACTTGCGATCCTGGCGCGGCGGGAGCTTCGGCGACTTGCCGTCGTCGAGGTGCTCATAGGGGACGAGCGAGAGCAGGTGGCTGATCAGGTTCAACCGCGCGGCGCGCTTGTCGTCGGCCTCGACCACGTACCAGGGGCTGGACTCGGTATTGGTGTAGGCGAACATCCGGTCCTTGGCCTCGGCGTAGTCCACCCAGCGAGCGCGGGCCTGCAGGTCGATCGGGCTGAACTTCCAGCGCTTGCGCGGATCCGACAGCCGTTTCTCGAAGCGCCGCTCCTGCTCCTCGTCTGAGACCGACAGCCAGTACTTGACGAGCATGATCCCTTCGTTCTGCAGGGCCTGCTCGAATGCCGGGCAGAAGCGCAGGAACTCTTCGTACTCGTCCTCCGTGCAGAAGCCCATTACGCGCTCGACCCCGGCGCGGTTGTACCAGCTGCGGTCGAACAGCACGATCTCCCCGGCGGCCGGCAGATGCGCGACGTAGCGCTGGAAGTACCACTGCGTGCGCTCGCGACTGTCGGGAGCCGGCAGTGCCACGATGCGAGCGGTGCGCGGGTTCAGGTAGGTCGTGATGCGCTTGATCGCGCCGTCCTTGCCCGCGGTGTCGCGCCCCTCGAACAGCACCACCAGCCGGCGGCCCTGAGCGACGATCCACTCCTGCATGTAGACGAGCTCGGTCTGCAGGCGCAAGAGCTCCTTCTCGTACTGCTTGGGACTGAGCTGTTCTGAGGCTGGCACCGACGGCATCCTCGCACCTCTGAGATCGGCTGTCAGGTCGATGTGGTTGTCGTAGTGCGCCGCTTCTGCCGGCTCGAGTGCTCGCGCTGGCGCCTGTGTGCGGCATCGACGATCTCGCAGACTTCCGATGGCTGCTTGACTACCTGCAGCACCGCGAGATCTCCGGCGGCGATGCGTCCCTCGGCGAGCACGCGGGCGCGCAGCCACTCCAACAGGCCATCCCACTCGCCATCGCCCAGGAGGATCACGGGGAAGTGGCGGATCGTCGCGGTCTGGATCAGCGTGAGCGCCTCGAAGCACTCGTCGAGTGTCCCGTATCCGCCCGGCGCTATCACGAAGGCGCTGGCGTAGCGGACGAACATCACCTTGCGGGCGAAGAAGTGGCGGAAGCGAAGCCCGATGTCCAGATAGGGGTTCAGCGCCTGCTCCCGCGGGAGCTCGATGTTGCAGCCGATCGACAGCGCCCCGGCGTCGCGTGCGCCACGGTTCGCCGCCTCCATCAGCCCAGGACCGCCGCCGGTGATGATCGCGTAACCGGCGTGGCCCAGGCACGCGCCGACCTCGCGGACCAGCGTGTAGTCGGGGTGCTCGCGCGGCGTGCGCGCCGATCCGAACACCGTCACGGCCCGCCCAACGTGGGCCAGCGCGTCAAACCCACGAGCGAACTCGCCGGCGATGTCGCGGATGCGCTCCGCGTCGGCGGCTCGCACTCCCGCAGGCTCGTCGCCGAGCCACAGCAGCAGCTCCTCGTCAAAGGTCAGCTCGTCTGTGGTGCCTTCGGTCTCGTGTGCCACGGGCCAAGCGTAGAGTCTCCTCTATGACCGACGAGGCGACGGTGACAGACGAGCCTCTCTCGCGTGAGGCACTGCGCACGTTGGACGCTTATTGGCGGGCGGCGAACTATCTGTCCGTCGGGCAGATCTACCTGCTCGACAATCCGCTGCTGCGCGAGCCGCTACTGATCGAGCACGTAAAGCCAAGACTGCTCGGGCATTGGGGCACGACCCCTGGTTTGAACTTCATCTATGCACACATGAACCGTGTGATTCGCGAGCGTGATCTGAACGCGCTGTATATCGCGGGTCCTGGCCATGGTGGCCCCGGGATCGTTGCCAACGTGTACCTGGAGGGCACCTACAGCGAGGTCTACCCCCACATAGGACGGGATGAGGAGGGCATCCGCAGGCTGTTTCGCCAGTTCTCCTTCCCCGGCGGCATTCCGAGCCACGTCGCGCCGGAGACTCCCGGCTCGATCC
Source organism: Solirubrobacteraceae bacterium (assembly GCA_036744995.1). Taxonomy (GTDB): domain Bacteria; phylum Actinomycetota; class Thermoleophilia; order Solirubrobacterales; family Solirubrobacteraceae; genus Palsa-744. Next base: position 5,376 of record DAIOGX010000084.1, read on the forward strand.
ATGAGGGCGGCGAGCTCGGCTACTCGCTGCTGCACGCCTATGGGGCGGCGTTCGACAACCCCGACCTGCTGGTCTGTTGCGTGATCGGCGACGGCGAGGCCGAGACGGGACCGCTCGCGGCGAGCTGGCACTCCAACAAGTTCCTGGACCCCGTCCATGACGGAGCGGTGCTGCCGATCCTTCACCTCAACGGCTACAAGATCGCCAATCCAACAGTCCTCTCACGCATCCCCGAGCAAGAGCTGCGGGCCCTGCTCGAGGGCTACGGCTACGCCCCGCGCTTCGTCGAGGGCTCCGATCCGATTGCGATGCACCAGCTGATGGCCGCGACACTAGATGAGGTAGCTGAGGAGATCAGAGATATTCAGACGCGCGCGCGCGAGGATGGAAACCCCGCCCAGGATGAAGACCCCACCCACCCGCGCCCGCGCTGGCCGATGATCGTGCTGCGCACCCCGAAGGGGTGGACCGGCCCAAAGATCGTCGATGGGCTCCCGGCGGAGGGCTCGTTTCGCTCCCACCAGGTGCCGCTCGCGGACCTTGCCGGGAACCCTGAGCACTTGGCGCAGCTGGAGGAGTGGCTTGCCTCCTACCGGCCCGATGAGCTGTTCGACGAGGAGGGTGCTCCGCGCGGCGAGCTCGCCGCATTGGCACCCACGGGCGGGCGGCGTATGGGCGCAAACCCACATGCGAACGGTGGGCTCTTGCTACGCGAGCTGGAGCTCCCAGACTTTCGCGACTACGCGGTCGAGGTGGCCGCGCCGACTGTGAGCATCAGCGAGCCCACGCGAGTGTTGGGCGCATTCCTGCGCGATGTGATCCGTTTGAACCTGGACCGCTTCCGCATCATGGGCCCAGACGAGACGGCCTCCAACCGCCTGGGCGCGGTGTTTGAGGTCACCAATCGCACATGGGAGTCTGAGCGGCTACCGACTGATGACCACCTCGCGCCCGACGGGCGGGTGATGGAGGTGCTCTCAGAGCACCTGTGTCAGGGCTGGCTGGAGGGTTACCTGCTCACCGGCCGCCACGGGCTGTTCAACTGCTACGAGGCGTTTATTCACATCATCGACTCGATGTTCAACCAGCACGCCAAGTGGCTGAAGGTCACCCGTGACATCCCCTGGCGAGCACCGGTCGCATCGCTGAACTACCTGCTCTCCTCGCACGTGTGGCGCCAGGACCACAACGGGTTCTCACACCAGGACCCCGGGTTCATCGACCACGTGATCAACAAGAAGGCCGAGATCGTGCGCGTGTACCTGCCGCCGGACACCAACTGCCTGCTGTCGGTCGCAGACCACTGCCTGCGCAGCCGCGACTATGTGAACGTGATCGTCGCCGGCAAGCAGCCCTCGCTGAACTACCTCTGCATGGAGGATGCGATCGTGCACTGCACCCGTGGCCTGGGGATCTGGGAGTGCTTCTCGAGCGAAGGGGAGCAGGAGCCCGACGTGGTGCTGGGCTGCGCTGGTGACGTGCCGACGCTCGAGAGCGTTGCCGCGGCCGCGATCTTGCGCGAGCACCTGCCCGAACTGAAGGTCAGGCTCGTCAACGTCGTTGACCTGATGCGCCTACAGCCAGAGAGCGAGCACCCCCACGGGCTGCCGGACCCGGAGTTCGACGCTCTGTTCACGACCGACCGGCCGGTGATCTTCGCCTACCACGGCTACCCGTGGCTGATCCACCGCCTCACCTACCGCCGCGGCAACCACCACAACATCCACGTGCGCGGCTACAAGGAGGAGGGCACCACCACGACACCGTTTGACATGGTGATGCTCAACGACCTCGACCGCTTCCACCTCGTGATGGACGTCATCGACCGGGTGCCTGGCTTGGCCGAGCGCACCGGCCAGCTGCGTCAGGACATGGCCGACGAGCGGTTGCGCCACCGCGCCTACACCCGTGAGCATGGTGAGGACCCGCCCGACGTCACCGACTGGTGCTGGCCCGCTGCAAAGGACCCCGGCACGGAGCAGGACGCGCAGGCATAGGCCCGGGGATGCGAGTCCTGGTCGTCAACGCCGGCTCCAGCAGCCTCAAGCTCACGCTGCTCGCCTGTGCCCGTGAGGGTGACGGCGATGACACGACGATCGCCGCGCGAGAGCTCGAGGCGCCGCGCGCACAGATGGACCCGGAGGAGCTGCGCGCGGCGCTCGACTCGTTGGGGGAGGCGGACGCGGTCGGCCACCGGATCGTCCACGGAGGCGAGCGCTTCCGCGAGGCCGTGAGGATCGACGCCGACATCGAGGCGGCCATGCGCGAGCTGACAGACCTCGCCCCGCTTCACCAGCAGAAGTCCCTCGCCGCGCTCGATGCCGTCACCGAGGCGCTGCCGGGCTTGCCCGCGGTCGCATGCTTTGACACCGCCTTTCACACGAGCATGCCGGCGGCGGCATCCACCTACGCTCTGCCGGCGGAGTGGCGCGAGCGTTGGAGGCTGCGCCGCTACGGCTTCCACGGGCTCTCGCACGCGTGGGTCGCGCGGCGCGCGCCAGAGGTGCTCAGAGAGGACGCTTCTGGACTGCGGATCGTCAGCTGCCATCTGGGGGCCGGGGCGTCGCTGTGTGCAATCGAGGACGGTTGCTCGCAGGACACAACGATGGGCTTCACTCCATTGGAGGGCTTGGTCATGGCCACGCGCTCGGGGAGCGTCGATCCCGGAATGCTCCTGTGGCTGCTGGAGCACGAGGAGTGCTCGGCGGCGGAGCTTGCCGACGCGCTCGAGTACCGCTCTGGGCTCCTCGGCCTCGCGGGCAGCGCTGACATGCGCGAGATCGTCGTGCGGGCCGCGGAGGGTGACTCGCCCGCGCGGTTGGCGCTGGATGTCTATGTCCACCGGGTGCGTGCCGGGATCGCCGCGATGGCCGCGTCGCTCCGGGGTCTCGATGTGCTCGTGTTCACCGGCGGCGTGGGGGAGGGGTCGGCGATGGTGCGCGAGCTGACCGTCTCCGGGCTCGAGTTCCTGGGATTGGCTCTGGACCCGGAGCGCAATGCCTCGGTGGAGGCGGCGGCGGACTCCGACATCTCGGCCACGGATGCATCCATGGCGACGCTTGTGATCGCCGCGCGCGAGGACCTCGAGATCGCGCGGCAGGTCAGGACGCTGCTCTCGCGCTGAGAG
>DAIOGX010000085.1:0-8492 GCA_036744995.1 Solirubrobacteraceae bacterium
TCGCGCGCAAGCACGAACCGGCGATCATCTTCATCGACGAGCTCGACGCCGTCGGGGGCCGGCGCGGGATGGACATCTCCGGTGAGAAGGACCAGACACTCAACCAACTGCTCGTGGAGATGGACGGGTTCGCGACGAGCGGGCGTGTGGTCGTGATCGCCGCGTCGAACCTGCTCGAGAAGCTCGATCCCGCGCTGCTGCGCCCCGGTCGCTTCGATCGCCAGGTGTTCGTCGTGCCCCCAGACGTCAAAGGGCGTCTGGGAATACTGCAGGTGCACACGCGGAACAAGCCGATGGGCGACGTGGACCTGGGTCTAGTGGCACAGCAGACGAGCGGGCTGACAGGCGCCGACCTGGCGAACATCTGCAACGAGGCGGCGATCTTCGCGGCGCGGCGCGGCGTGAAGCGGATCGACGATCAGGACTTCGACAGCGCGCTGGAGCGGGTGATCGCGGGGGTGCAGTCACGGCGGGTGCTCAACGCTCACGAGAAGCGCGTGGTCGCGTTCCACGAGGCCGGACACGCGCTGTGCGGTGAGCTCTTGCCGTCGGTCGATCGCGTGCATCGAATCTCGATCGTCCCGCGCGGGCGCGCGCTCGGCTACACGCTCAACCTGCCGGCCGAGGACCGCTACCTGAAGACGCGCGAGGAGCTGCTCGACTACATGACCGTGCTGCTCGGTGGGCGCGTCGCCGAACAGGTGGTGTTCGGCGCGATCACCACGGGCGCCTCTGACGACCTCCAGCGCGTAGCGGAGATCTCCCATTCGATGGTGCACGACTACGCGATGGTCGGCGGTGGCGTGGGGCGCGCGCCGGACGGCGACGTGCGCCTGTCGGAGACGACGCTACGGATCCGCGATGAGGAGCGCCAGGACCTGATCGAGGACGCCCGCCGCGCTGCGCAGAAGCTGATCGTCGGTCACCGCCAGCAGCTCGATGCGCTCGCGCTCGAGCTGCTGGAGCACGAGGCGATCGACCGCGAGGCGATCGAGGGGATCATGAAAGACGTGCCACGCTTGGAGCGCGCCCCGGGTGTCGGCCTGCGTGTGGTCGCCGCCGCGTCGGCGGTCGATGCGGTCCCGGGCGAATAGACTGCGGAGGGTGTTCAGTCGCATCGACCACATCGGCGTAGCCGTCGAGCAGATCGACGAGCTGACGCTCGAGCTGTACCGTGACCACTTCCAGATGGCCGTCGCGCACCGCGAGGTGGTCGAGGAGCAGGGCGTGGAGGCCGTGCTGCTCGACGTGGGTGAGAACCACGTGGAGCTGCTGGCGCCGCTCGGTCCGGATACGCCTGTGGGCAAGTTCCTCGAGAAGCAGGGCCCTGGCCTGCACCACGTCGCCTACCAGGTGTCCGACATCGACACGACGCTCGCCGCGCTGAAGCAGGCGGGTCTTCAGCTGATCGACGAGCAGCCACGGGTGGGGATCCGCGGCTCGCGCGTGGCATTTGTGCACCCGCGCGCGACCGCTGGCGTGCTGACGGAGATCGTCGAGCCCGCCATCGGTCTGGGAGCGCACTGATGGCGCACGGCGCACGGCAAATCAGCATCGGTTTCCATGGCGGCCAAGTGCTCGCGCTGCGTGTGAGTGACGAGCAGCTCAACGCGCTGTACAAGGCGCTCGGGGACGGTGGCTGGCACGAGTTGGAGAGCGATGACGGCCCAGTGCGTCTGTACCTCGGCCAAGTCGTGTACGTACGCGCGGAGGATGAGGATTCCCGCGTGGGCTTTGGCGCTTAGCGCCCCGCAATCGCTGGACGAGCGGTTGCTGCGCGCGGCACGCACTCACGGACACAGTCCGTCCGCCGAGCGCGCCGTCGCGCGCTTCTCGCGACTGGGCGAGCACGGCGCGATCTGGCTCGCGATCGGAGCGGTCGGGTACGCGCTCGACAAACCCAGGCGCCCGCAATGGCGTCGCGCCACCGGCACGGTTGCGAGGGCATACGCGCTGAACACGCTGATCAAGCTCGCCGTCCGCCGCCGCCGCCCCGAGCTGCCCGGCCTGCCGGCGCTGACGAGCACGCCCACGCAACTGAGCTTCCCGAGCGCGCACGCCAGCACCTCGTTTGCCGGCGCGCTGACGTACACGCAGCTGGGCCTGCCGATGATCCCGCTGTATGCGCTGGCCAAGGCCTTGGCCGTATCGCGCCTATACCTGGGGGTTCACTACCCCTCCGATGTGCTCGCCGGCGCGTTGTTTGGAACGGCCGTGGCCGCGCTCGCGAGCGACTCCCGCGCCGATCGAGGGGGGCAGGCGCCGTGAGCACGAAGATCGGCATCGTCGGAATGCCCAACGCGGGCAAGTCCTCGCTGTTCAATGCGCTGACCAAAGCTGGAGCCGAGGCGGCCAACTATCCGTTCACGACGATCGAGCCAAACGTCGCCGTGGTGCCGGTGCGCGACGAGCGCATGGAGGAGGTCGCACGCACCGTGAAGGCGTCGTCGATCGTGTGGGACACGATCGACTTTCACGACATCGCCGGCCTCGTCGCCGGGGCGCACGAGGGGGAGGGGCTGGGCAACAAATTCCTCGCGAACATTCGCGAGACCGACGCGATCGTTCACGTGGTGCGCGCGCACGGCGATGAGAACGTGATCCATCCCGACGGGCGCGTGGATCCACTGGCGGATATCGAGACGATCGAAACCGAGCTCGTGCTCGCCGATCTGGAGACGGCGGAAAAGCGCGTCGAGCGCGTCGCCAAACAGGCCAAAGGCGGCGACCGAGTGGCCATCGCCGAGGAGGGGTGGCTGCGCGAGGTCATCGAGGAGCTCCAGGGGGGTCGCCCGGCCCGCGGTGTACCGCTGCCTGAGGAGGCGCCGAACGCGGCCCGCGACCTCGGCTCGCTGACGAGCAAGCCGGTGCTGTTCGTCGCGAACGTCGATGAGGGCTCAGAGGAGGTGCCCGCCGAGGTGGCCGAGCACGCGGCCGCCCAGGGCGCCGGTGCGGTGGCGGTCTCCTCGCGGATCGAGGCCGAGCTCGCCGAGCTCGACGACGAGGACGCGTCAGCGATGCGCGCTGAATTGTTTGCCCGCCCACCCGGCGAATCATCCCTGCAGACGGTCGTGGGCGGGGCGTTTGCGCTGCTGAAGCTGATTGCGTTCTTCACCGCCGGCGAGGGCAAGCCGGCACAGACCTGGCACCTGCGTGAAGGCCTGACCGCGTGGCACGCGGCCGGGCAGATCCACAGCGACATCCAGAAGGGCTTCGTCCGCGCCGAGGTGATCGGCTGGCGCGAGCTCGTCGACGCCGGCGGCTACTCCGGCGCCCGCGACCGCGGCACCCTGCGCTTGGAGGGCCGCGACTACGTCATGGTCGACGGGGATGTGCTGACCGTCAAGTTCACGCCGTAGTCAGCTCAGGTCTGACGCTCGGGAGCGGTCATCTGCTCCAGTCGCGTCGCCAAGCGCTTCATTCCGAGCTCATGTGCCTTCAATGCCCCGGCGGCGAAGTCGGTGGCGCGATCCGGCGGGCGGCCGATGTCCCCGATCGGCACGAGCGTGGCGATCTGCTTGAACGTGCGCAGCAACTCGTCGTGCTCGCGTAGCGTGGCGGCGATTCGCGGGCGCATGACGTCATCCGCGCGTGTGGTGTTCTCGCCCGCGGACTCGCTGCTCGCCCCCTCCGCCCCGGCGGCAAGCAGCGTTGCCTCCAGCGACCCGTGCGTCCGCAGCAGCTCGGCGGCCGTCTTCGCGCCGATCCCGGGCGCGCCGGGCAGCCCGTCGGAGGGGTCGCCGCGCAGGGCGATGAAGTCGGGGACGAGCGCGGGCTCGATCCCATAGCGCTCATACACCTGCGCCGGGCCGATCTTTCCTGCGACGCGTCCTTTCGCCAATTCCACGATCGCAACGCGCTCATCCACCACCTGGAAAAGATCGCGGTCCCCGGTCAGCAGCAGCGCTTCTCCACCGGCCTCGGCCTCCGCGCACGCCTGGGAGAACATCGCGTCGTCCGCCTCCAGCTCGCCCGCGTCGCATACCGTCCAGCCGAGACTCTCGAGTAGGCCCGGGGCCTGTGTCCATTGTGTCGCCAGCTCTGCCGGCATCGGCTCGCGATGAGCGTGGTAGGGCGGATACATGCGCACCCGATAAGTCGCCTGCTCTGCGCCAAAGCACACGACGACCGCGCGCGCCGGACAGGTGTCGAGGACCCCCAGCAGCGCGTTTACGGTGCCCAGCAGCGCATTGACCGGCTGCCCGTCCGCCCCGGCGATCGATTTGGGCAGCGAGAAGAACGCGCGATACAGCAGCCACGGGACATCGGCGATCAACAGCGGGGCGGCGGCCATCAGCCAAGACAGAGTATGCGCCCGGACGTCCCAGCAGCGGATCGGTACGCGAGGGCACCGATCGCCTACAGATACTCAGCCCTCGACCATCCAGCAGTTTTCCGTCCACAGGAGACGGTTGGATTGGCTCATCAGCGGACCTGGCAGGTCGATCGTGGCGACATTGCCGTGGATCACGACCGCCGCCGAGGGAATCGCGCGCTGCTCATTGCGCAGATGCGCCCGGCCCCCGGGTTCGTGTAGAAGCCTCTCAAGCTTTGCGTTCCATCGCTCTGCGCATGTGCGGCGGTGCCGTGTCGCTCGGAGCGGGGCATTGAGGATCGCGCACGCGCCCGTTCCGTTCCCGCTCAGCTCGGCGGTTACGAAGTTCGTGGCGGCCCGGCGCACCCAGGCGATCTGTTCGCTGGTGCCGACCGAGTGGGCCCCAAGCACGCTCGCAGGCGCAACCAGCGCCGCGGCGCAGACGAGCACGGCAATGGCCGAGCGCAAGCTCATACACATACACGAGGTGTCGGCACCGGGAACGCGCTGCATGAGGTCTTGGTCTTAAAGGCAGCGGGCAACGGACAGATATCTTAGGTTTGCGCCAAGACGACTACTCTGCCGCAGAGGAGCACGGCAATGGCGGAGCGCAAGCTCATACGCATACACGAGGTGTCACACCACGCTGAAGAGCTCGCCTTCCGACGGCTGTTAACACCACTCGTCTACATGCATATTGAAACAGCAAAGCAGGCCCGGCCTTCGGCCAGTCTTTCGTAATAAAACAGCAAAGCAGGCCCGACCTTCGGCCGGCAGAATCAGCGCGCGAAGTCGCGCCTGCCGGCCGAACGGTCGGAACCTGCGTAGGCGCCAAGACGAACTACTCCGCTGCTGCTGCGACGCCGCCCGTGGGGGTGGTTCCCGGCGCGTCCGGCGCGCGCGCACCGCCCTGTGAGCTGATGACGGCAGGCGTCGCCGCGGACGTTGCCGCCGGGGTCGACGATGGGCCCGCCGCCGGCGGCTGTCCGCCGCGGTTGGGCTGTGGCCTGACGGTCGCCCCGTTCTGCACGCTGAAGTACGCCCATGTCGAGTCCAGCCCCAACCGGCCGGCCAGTTCCGGTCCGCTCACCTGCGTGGCGCCGCCCGTTCCGAGGACCGCGGCGCTGACGATCCGTGGCGAGACCCCGCGCTTCAGCACCTCGACGCCGCGGAAGCTGCCCTTCACAAGGCCCTTCAGCCGCGCGGCGGCTGTGGTGAAGCTCATGCTGAGCTTCCAGCTGTACTGCGCGCCGGCGGCGTAGGGGTCAGCGACGCCGCGCAGCCATGGCTCGGGCTGCGCACCCGGGAACGCGTTCTCCAGATTCTCCGTCATCCCGCCTGAGTCGGCAAAGAAGTAGGTGATCGCCGGATGGCCTTCATACATGACCACCTGGCCGGCCGTGTCGGCGACCGCGGTGTCCGTCGCGGGCGTCTCGGCGGCGACGCCCCGGTAGACCTGAGAGCGCGTGTCCGCGTACACGTCGAACTTCGACCCCCCCGCGTGGGCGGTGAGCGCGTAGGTGCGACTCGCCACCGCCTGGGCCTCGAGTGCCGCCAGCGGCCAGCTGGCCGGGACCTCGGCGGAGACCACGCCGCGCACATAGGTTTCCAGCGCGACCGTTTGGACCTTGCTGCCGATCAGCACGCGCACGTTCGTCCCCGCTGGCGCCTGTCCGATCGCCGTGCCCGTGTAGTAGTGAGCGAGGATCGCCTGATAGGAGGAGCCATGTTGGGCGTAGCCGAGCGCGCCGTCCTGGCTCATGCCGACGCCGTGCCCGTCCCCAGCGCCAGCAATCACGAGCGTTGAGGCACGTGCGCCGGCGCAGAGCAGCAACGAGAGCAGCGCGACGAACGTACACGCGATGATCCACAAGCGCGTCCACGGGCGCGGCGGAAGGCTATGAAGGCGGTGATAGGTTGATCTACTCATGGTGAGCGTCCGTGCTCGATCGGGCTCAGACGGGCGGGCGATGGCGCCGCCGCCGTCCAAACCTCGTGTCATCTCATGCCCCAGATCGGAGCTCTGCCGCTCGGCCCTGAGCTTCGCCCGGCGAGGACGGCCAATCGTTTGGTCGCGCCTCTCCAAGGGCAACGTGAGGGAGATGAGCTCAGCGCTGCGTGGAACAGGTGGGCACGACGATGTCTAGAGGAGACGACGAGCGGGCCGTGCTGGAGCGGGTTCCCACGCGGCTGTACATCGGCGGGCAGTGGCGTGAGGCATCCGGCGGCGGCACGCTGACCGTCGAGGACCCTGCCACCGGAGAACCGCTGATCGAGGTCGCCGACGCCCAGGTGGACGATGCCCTGGCGGCGCTGGGAGCGGCCGCTGAGACGCAGGCCGAGTGGGCCGCGACGGCGCCGCGCAAGCGCGGGGAGATCCTGCGCCGGGCATACGAGGCGATCGTCGCGCAGGCTGAGGAGCTGGCGCTGCTGATGACGCTCGAGATGGGCAAGGCGGTCGCGGAGTCGCGCGCGGAGATCGCCTATGCGGCCGAGTTCTTCCGCTGGTTCTCAGAGGAGGCCGTGCGCATCCACGGGCGCTACATGGTCAACACGACCGGACAGGGCCGGATCCTCACGATGCGTCAGCCGGTTGGGCCATGTGTGTTCGTCACCCCTTGGAACTTCCCCACGGCGATGGGGACCAGAAAGCTCGCCCCGGCGATCGCCGCCGGCTGCACGATCGTCGTCAAGCCCGCCCAGCAGACGCCGCTGTCGATGCTCGCCCTGGCGAAGATCCTCGCGGAGGCGGGCCTGCCGGGAGGCGTGCTGAACGTGATCACCGCCAAGCGCTCGGGCGCCGTGATCGAGCCGCTGTTGCACGACCCGCGCACGCGCAAGCTCTCCTTCACCGGTTCGACCGAGGTCGGGCGCAAGCTGATCGAACAGTCCGCCGATCAAATCCTGCGCGTCTCGATGGAGCTGGGCGGCAACGCGCCCTTCCTCGTGTTCGACGACGCCGACCTCGACGCGGCGATCGAAGGCGCGATGCTCGCCAAGATGCGCAACGTCGGGGAGGCCTGCACGGCGGCCAACCGCTTCCATGTACACGAGTCCGTCGCCGAAGAGTTCGCCAGCCGGCTGGCCGAGCGGATGGGTGCCCTGAAGGTCGGCCGCGGCACCGACCCGGATGTCGACGTCGGCCCGCTGATCGACGAAGCTCAACGCACGAAGGTCACAGAGCTGGTCGGCGACGCGGTTGACCGCGGCGCGCGCGTGCTCCTCGGCGGGGGCCGCCCCGAAGGCCGCGGTTACTTCTTCGAGCCGACCGTCCTCGCCGACGTACCCGAGGACGCGCGCCTGCTCAGCGAGGAGATCTTTGGGCCGGTCGCCCCGGTCGCCACGTTCTCCACCGAGGCCCAGGCATTGGAGGCGGCCAACCGGACGGAGTACGGTCTCGTCGCCTACGTCTACACCCGCGACCTATCCCGGGCGTTCCGCGTCTGCGAGGGAATCGAAACCGGGATGGTCGGCCTCAACCAGGGAGTCGTCTCTAATCCCGCGGCGCCTTTCGGTGGCGTCAAGCAGTCGGGCTTCGGGCGCGAGGGCGGCTTCGAGGGCATCGCCGAGTACCTCGAGACGAAGTACGTCGCGCTCGGCCTATAGGGGTTCAGCCGCTCTGGAGGGGCTCTCGCCGTGCACGCAGACCGTTGCCGGCCAGCAGCGTCGCCGCGCCCACGGCAGTAATCGCGATGAGGATGCCGACGCCGTTCGCCAGCACCTGCCCGTAGCCCTTGCTGGTGACGTAGAAGAACGGGTATGGGTCCCAGCCGACGATCGCTCCGCGGATCAGCGTGTAGCCGAAATACACCAACGGAAAGATCAGCCATCTCCATGCCCTGGCTCGCGTTATCGGCGTGCGCGGAGGATCGATCAGCCAGTCGATCACGATCACGATCGGCATGATGTAGTGGACCATCGCGTTCGCCCACGGCACAGACTCATTCGAGCCCGACAACAGCAGCACGAACACCACTCCGGTGATCGTCATGTAGATCACTGCGGCGCCCCTCATGAGGTCATACACGCTGCGCTGCGAATGTAGTTCTCCCAAACCCGTGATCGACGGACCGGACGAGCGCGGACGGTGGCAGGGCGGTCAAACATGGCTTCTGCGCATCGATCACGGTGCGGGAACAACTAGGGGCCGCTCGCCAGGTTGCGTCCCGGCCTATGG
>DAIOGX010000086.1:0-8246 GCA_036744995.1 Solirubrobacteraceae bacterium
GGGCTCTGATGCTAGCGCCGCCTCCGCCTCGAGCGATCGACGGTTGCCCAGCGTGCGTGCGCGCGAGCGTCCTTGTTTGGACTCGGGACTCGGCGCCTGGCGGCGGCTAGGTGATGCGGTCCCTACAGCGCACGCAGCTCCTGCAGCAGCGACTCGCCGTGCTGCTCGCAGAACGCCACACCGATCCCCGGCACTCCCAGCAGCTCGCCCATGTCGTTCGGGCCTACACGCAGCACCTCCTCCAGCACCACGTTCGACGCCACCCTAAACGCCGGCAGTCCTTCGGCGCGGCTCATCCGCCACGCCCTCAACCTCTCGAACTGCCCCTCGTCCACCGGCTCTCCGGCGCGCTCCCCCGACGCCCGCCCCGCCCTGCGTACCGCACGCTTGCGTTGCGCTCTGGCCACCGGCGCGCTCACCGCCCCCGCCAACGCCGAATCTGGATCGCACACATCGCAGCAGCGACCGCTCGGCATCCCCTGCTCCTCATCGCCGAAGTAATCGAGTATCTGCCGCCTTCTGCACCTCTCCCCGTCTCCCATATAACGCTCGATCGATTTGTAGGATTCCCAGCCGCGGTTCGTGGTCGCCTTGATCGCGGCTAACGCCTGACGCGGACTCCCTCTACCCGTGAGCGTCACCTCCAGGCCGTCTCCCCCATCCGGCTGCAACTCCACCGCGCCCGCGCGCTCGGCGATCGACAGCAGCACCCTCTCCCGATCGCTCAGCTGTCCGCGTCCTATCCCCACCACCCCGTCCAGGCCGCGACGCCTGAGTCCCGCCACATACCCCTTCACGTCCTCCACGTTCGTCGCACGCTCGTTGATGAACCTGATCAGCCTGCCCAGATCCATCCTCGATGCCAACAGCAGCGCTCGCGCCTGCCTGCCGTCGCGCCCACCCCTGCCCGCCTCCTGGTAGTAGGCCTCCAAGCTCGTCGGCAGCGCCCAATGCGCAACCGTCCGCACGTCCGCCTTGTCCACGCCCATCCCAAACGCGTTCGTCGCCACCACCACCTCCGCCCGGCCATCCATGAACGCAGCCTGGCTGTCTCTCCGGATCCGCGGGTCCATGCCCGCGTGGTAGGCCACCGTCGGGATTCCACGCTCCGCGATCAACGCGGACACCTCATCGGTGTCTTTACGCGTGCCGCAATACACGATCGCCGGCCTTGAATCCGGATCGCCAAGGACGTGCAGCAGCGCGGCTCGCTTGCGGGCGATCGCGCCCTTGCCTTCCACGCTCACCACATCGAACGTCAAGTTCGGCCGGTCAAAGCCAGAGCGAACCGACACCCACTCGCGCAGCCCCAGCCGCGCGGCGATCTCCGTTGCCACCCTTGGCGTCGCCGTCGCCGTCGCCGCCATCACCGCTGGACGGCCCAGCGAGGCAATCGCCTCTCCCAGGCGCAGGTAATCGGGCCTGAAGTCGTGGCCCCACTCAGTCACGCAGTGCGCCTCGTCGACCACAAACAGCTTCACCCTCCGCTGCGCCAACGCCTCACGGAATGCGCCCGACCCAAACCGCTCCGGCGCCGCCAGCACGAGCTGGGTCACGCCTCCCTCGATATCCCTGAGCGCCTGCGAATTGTGCCCCTCCTCCATCCCCGAGGCCAGCATCGTCGCGTTCACGCCCACGTCCTTCAGCCGCCGCCACTGGTCGGCCATCAACGCGATCAGGGGGCTGACGACGACGACCAGAGGGCGGGTGGGATCCCCATCGCTTGCGAGCGCGGGCAGCTGGTAACAGAGCGACTTGCCCCCGCCCGTGGGCATCACCACCAGACTGTCGCGCCCTTCGAGCGCCGCCTGCACCACTTCGCGCTGGCCCGGCCTGAAAGCATCCAGGCCGAACCGCTTCAGCAGCTCCTCGGGAGTGCAGGTCGGGGCGCCGCCGCTACCGAAGGCGGGGAGCGGGGCTGTGGTCGTCGAGATCGTCGGGGGGGCAGTTGTCGGGATCGTCTCCTGCATCCCCTCAGAAGCTACCCCTTGCTTCGGCCGGGACTGCGGCGGCGCCACACCACACGCGCGCCAGCGGCCGGAACCAACGTGATCGCGCGCCGCTGGTTCCACTCGCCGCGCGCGTACAGCCGCCCTCGCAACGTTCGCCGGTCGTTCGCCGGCAGACTCGGCTGGAGCTCTCCAAGCACGGTGCGGAGCATCAGCTTCATCTCGAGCGTCGCGAACGATGCCCCGATGCAGCGACGGATGCCGCCACCAAACGGTATCCAGGAGAACGTCTCCGGCGGATGCTCGAGGAACCGCTCCGGGCGGAACTCAGCCGGCGCCTCGTACACGCGGGGGTTGCGATTGGTCAGATGGATCGAGGGCACCACCCTGGTGCCCGCCGGCAGCTCATGCCCGCCGACGCGCAGCGGCTCCGTCAGGGAGCGGATCACGAGCGGCACCACCGGGCGCACCCTGAGGGTCTCCGAGACCACGGCCTGGAGATAATCATCGCCAACGCCCGCGTCGATCTCGGCGGTCAGCCGGGCGAGCTTCTGCGGGTGGCGCACCAGGCGCTCGATCGCCCACGACACGGCGGTCGCGGTCGTCTCGTGCCCGGCCAGCAGCAGCGTGACGAGCTCGTCGCGCAGCTCCTCATCGGTCATGGCCTGATCATCCTCGTCGCGCGCGAGCAGCAACAACGAAAGGATGTCGCTGCGCTCCTCCAGGTCGCTCTCGGCGCGACGGCGGCGGAGCTCGTCGTAGATCACCGCGTCCAGATGGTCCAACCCCCGCCCGATCGCACCATCGGGGCGCTCGACGGTGGGGTTGCGCAGCGCCAGCCGCACCATCCTCGCCATTCCCATCGGCGCGAGCAGACCCGCAATCGCCTCGCGCATCGCCTCCATGTCCTGGCCCTCCACGCCGAACACGGCCCGCAGAATCACATCGAGCGTGATCGCCCGCGTGCGCTCTGAGAGACGCATCGGCTCGCCGAGCGGCCAGGACGCCATGTCGCGCTCGGTGGCCTCGACGATCACCTCCTCGTACTCGCGCATCCGCTCGCCGTGAAACGGTGGCAGCAGCAGCTTGCGCTGGCGCAGGTGCTCAGGGCCCGTGAGCGTCAGCACCGAACTCGGCCCCATGATCGGCGCAATCGGGGTGGCGCCCGTCGCCGAGGGCGCCACCTCGGGCGGCGCCGTGAAGATCGTCTTGACCGCCTCGGGGTCGCTCACGACCACCATCTGGCGTCCGCTGGGGCTGAAGGTCAGCGTGAAGGTCTCGCCAAAGCGCGCCGCACAGCGGTCCATAACCCAGGTGGGCGCAAACGACCAGGCCAGGGTCTGCAGGAACGCCGGCACACGTGGGCCGGGCGGCAGTTGCCGACCGTCGTAGGCAACGACGGGACTACCTAACGTCTCGTGATCGCTCGCAACAGCCGTTGCCATGCCGACAGCCTAGCTGGATGCTCGCGCGCTTCCGCCAACGCCACGGCTACCAGCCTGTGCGCCCGTTCGACCTCATCCGGCGCGAGCGTCACCGCGCGTCGCTCCAGATATCCCCGCAGCATCCTCGCCGGCAGCACCCTCACACCCTTGCGCCGGGCGAGCGGTTTGTCGACCCACGCGCGGCTGAACACGAGCAGCGGCTCCACCTTCGCCCCCGTCACGCGTTCGATCGCCTTGCGCTGCGCCTGCGCCTGGCTCAGCGTCGCGCCGTGCACGCGTCCCACGCGCACCGGTCCGGGATGACTCTTCGTCTCAACCGTGAACACCCCAGCCGGCCCGATCAAGATGTGGTCCACATTGCCCCGTCCCAGGCTCCCGTCGTGGATCACGCGCCAATCCTCGCCCGCCAGCTCGTCCAGCAGGCCCCCCACCTGCTCCTCGCCCGTCGCGCCGCGGTCGTGGCGCTCCACCAGCGGCAGCACGTACCGCGAGATCACAAACATGCTCGCCAGCAGGGCGATCTCCGAGCCGAGGAAGCGCACGTCGCGTAGCCCGAACGTGCGCCCCAAGAGCGCGGTCGCCACGGCCAGCATCCCGAGCAGGACGAGCGTACGCATGCGCAGACGCCGCACGATCGTGCGCTCGTGTTGTCCGGCCACGCGAGCGGTCGGGTCGTAGCCAAGGATGTGCATCTCGCTCTCCTTACCCATCGGTCTGGCGGAGCTCACGCCTTAGCACGAGCGTGCGGGCGCGTGACCGAACGTTAAATTTCCCCCAAATTCCCCTAAGAAGCGTGGAAGCTCGCCCCATTTTCTAAAGCCTCGCCACCTCACCGTCGAAGCCATAAACAGACCCTCGATCTCATCGAGCACGGATGCAGCGCATGACTCCTCATTCCGATCCTTCGCCTCCCTCAGACGTCTGTCTGCTGCTGCGTGCACACGCCGAGCAGCGCTGGCTGAGCCGTGAGGTCGTACCCGTCCTGCGCGAGCTCGAGCAGCGTGACTCGCTCCCCGAGGAGCAGCTCGGCGCCGCGCTCGCCTACCTCGAGGTCATCTGGATCGAGGCCGCCCGCCGCGCCGCGGAGACCGATGCAACCTACGCCGAGCTCGACACCGCCTGCGCCCAGCTCGATCTCGCCTGCGCCGAGGAGAACACACTCCTGCCCAGCAGGGCTCGCCATTATCACGCGACCGTCCGCACTCTCCGCGAGATTGCCGCCCGCCACGTCGCCCGGCTCACGGCCATTCCCACCGATGGCGCATTCACGCACGACCACGCGCGTACCTGATTCAGTCAGTCGGCGTTCAGGCGGGCGTGGCTCGGCTCAGGCGGCGTGACGCATCGGCCGCGAGGCGCCATGGCGGCGCCCTGGGTCAGCGATCCTGCATTTTCAGGCGGTCCTGCGACGCAACGGCAGGTGCGGCGCGCGCAAGCGATGATGCCCAGACTCGTGCGGGATCGCGTCGATCGCCCCCACGATCTCCTGCCGGCCCGCCTCGTCGAGCTCGATCGGCCGCTGAGACAGCCACGAGCGCAAGTCGCGGCCGTGCACGAACGCGATTCGACTGGACTCGGCGACACGCTGGGGAAACTCACACCACAGCACCACTACGGGATGCACCTCCGGACCGCGGCCGGTGCGCGTGCGGATCTCGCGGTGCAACGTACGCGCGGCGTCGAGCGCTTGGCGGTTGATCGCCACACTGGGCCTGTCAGCGCGCGCGTCGGCGCCCCGCCGCAGCCACAACACCCCATCCCGCACACGCGCGCCGCCGGACCCAGGGAAGCGGGAGGCGATCGCAAACACCCCACCGGGGCCAACAACCACGTGGTCCATACCGTGCTTGGAATCGATCTCCTCGAGCACGGTCCACTCGCGTCCGGGCAGTCCCCGTAGGAGCGCATCAGTGCGCTTGGCCGCCTCCTCGTCCTGGCCCTTGAGCCGCTGCTGGGTTCCATCCCGATGTCTACGCCGCAAGACAAGCTTCCTTTCCACGCCTGAGATTACATACGCTTCGGCGGATGCCACCCCGCTTCGACCTCCAATCCCACTCCACCCACTCCGACGGAGCCCTCGCCGCGGCCGAGGTAGTCGAGCGCGCCGCCGACGCGGGCGTCGAGCTGCTCGCGCTGTCTGACCACGACACCATCAGCGGCGTCTCTGAGGCCATCGCCGCCGGCGAGCGGCGCGGCGTTCGCGTCGTCTCCGCCGTGGAGATCTCCGCCATCGATGAGGGTTCTGCGGTTCCGCGCGAACTGCACATCCTCGGCTATGACATCGACCACACCGGGCCCGTCATGACAGCGCGGCTGAGCGACTTCCTGGCCGACCGCGAGAAGCGCACGCTGCGCATGCGCGATGCGCTGCGCGACGTCGGCTTCGACCTGGACGAAGCGGAGATCGAAGCACGCATCGCCGCGGGCAAACCGATTGGACGTCCCCACCTCGCCGGCGCCGTGCTGCGGGCTCCCGCAAACGTCCAGCGCCTGAAAGACGAGGGCATCGACGACGTCGGCTCGCTGATCCGTGGCTATCTGATCGAGGGCAAGTCCGCGTTCCGGCTGCGCCAGACACCCACCGTCGCAGAGGCCATCGCCGCCATCCACGACGCCGGCGGGCTCGCCATCTGGGCCCACCCGTTCTGGGACATCTCCGATCCCACCGAAGTGCTCTCCACGATCGATCGCTTCCACGCGCTCGGCATCGACGGCGTCGAGGCCTTCTACATCACCCACACGCGCGAGAACACCGAGCTGCTGGTGGCGCACTGCGCCGAGCTAGGGCTACTCACCACCGGCTCCGCCGACTTCCATGGGCCCGAGAACCGTCAGTTCTGCGAGTTCATGGCCTTCGACACCTACGGCCTCGAGCCGAACCTCGGTCCAATCGCCTCAGCGGGCTAAGAGCTTCTCCAGCCGATACGCAAGCGCCTCCAGCGCCAGCTCTTCGGAGACGTTGAGCGGCAGGCTCAGCCGCGTGTCTCGGACCAGCTCGATCCCCTCGCCCAGGCGCGCGGCTCCGCGCGCTTGGGCGTCGTGCTCCAACTCGGCGCGACGATCCACCGCGTAGACGAGCTCGGGCGCCCCTGCGCTGAGGCACAGCACGTCGCGCAGCCACAGCTCCGCCAGACGCAGGGCGAGGTCCAGCGTGTGCGTGCGTGCGCGGCGCTCCAGACGGCGCCTCGCGTCCAAACCTTCACGTTCATGGCGCTTGCGGTCCTTGCTTCCCAGCAACTCCAGCTCACTCGCCATCCGCTCCTGCGCCTCCTCGCCGGCGCTCTCCCCGGCCGCCTTGGCGTCCTCGAGCAGCGCGGTCCACGGGCACTTGCTCGTCGCGCCCTCGAGCGCCGCACGCACAAAGCCCTCGGCGCTCGCCCGCAGCGCCTGACCTTCCGCGCTCGCCAGCCGCTCCGCCAGACGCGCGTCGCCGAGCGCCAAGCGCGCGCATGCCTGCGCGCGCAGGGGCTCCACGCCCTGCAAGCGCTCGGCGAGGAGCACGGGCGGGAGCGGATCGAAGCGCACGTGCTGGCAGCGCGAGGCAATCGTTCCGAGCACGTCCTCGCGGCGGTCGGTCAGCAGCAGCAGATGCACGAACGAGGGTGGCTCCTCGAGCGTCTTGAGCATCCTGTTGGCCGCCTGGTCGTTCAGCGTATGCGCCTCCTCGATCACGAACACACGCCGCGCGGATTCGAACGGCGTGCGCGTCGCGGCGGCCACCACGGGCTCCTCGATGTCTGAGACGAGCATCTCGGCGGCGCCCGACGGCGTCACCCAGGTCAGATCGGGGTGCGTGCCACGCGCAATCCGCACCGCCACCGCGCCCGGGTCACGCGCGCCGTCGAGGAGTAGCGCCGCCGCGAACGCCCGGGCGATCGTGCGCTTGCCGGTCCCGGAAGGACCGTGGAACAGGTAGGCATGGGAGGGGCTGGCCCGCGGCCCCAGCGCCGGGGCGAGCACCGCGCGCGCATGCGGGTGCGCGTCGATGCCGGGCAGGGCCTCGGTGGGATCGGCGAATGTCACAGTAGCCGCCCATCGTAGAGGCGCTACGGTGCCGGGGTGCCTCGCGGCAGGCTGATCACGATCGAGGGAATCGACGGCGCGGGCAAGTCCACGCTCGCGGAGGGGCTCGCGCGCGAGATCGCCGCGCGCGGGTCGCGGGTGGAACTACTGCGAGAGCCCGGCGGGGTGGACGTCTCCGAGCGGATTCGCGCGCTCGTGAAGGACCCAGCCCTCGCGGTGTCGCCTCGCGCTGAGGCGCTCCTGTACGCGGCCGCGCGCGCACAGCTCGTCGAGGAGCTCCTGGAGCCGCTGCTGCGAGACGGCGCGATCGTCCTGCTCGACCGCTTCGTGGACTCCTCGCTGGCTTATCAGGGCGCCGGACGCACGTTGGGGGTGGAGGAGGTGCGCACCATCAACCTGTTCGCCACCGGCGGCCTGAGGCCCGACCGCACGCTGCTGCTGCGCATATCCCCGGCCGCCGGGCGCGCGCGACAGCACAAGCGCGCACTCGAGCCCGATCGTCTGGAGCGTGAGGACGAGGAGTTCTTTGGCCGAGTGGCGGACGCCTACGAAGAGCTCGCCCGTGCCGAGCCCGAGCGCATTCGTGTGATCGACGCCGAGCGACCGGCGGCTGACGTGCTCAGGCAGGCGCTTACCGCGATCGAGGATCTGCTGGACACATCATGAGCGCGGGAACAGAGCAACTGAGAACCGGTTTCAAAATAGGCGGTGCGGTCGGGGCGTGCATGGACCAAGCTGGGCGTCGCGGGACGGTGAAGCACGTGCTGGTGGCACGTGTGAGCCGTCACGTGGCGACGATCGAAGATCCCGTAGATCTTCGATCGGTCCA
>DAIOGX010000087.1:0-5301 GCA_036744995.1 Solirubrobacteraceae bacterium
TCGTCCATGAAGATGATGCACGGGCTGTTCTGCTTGGCCTGCTCGAACAGATCCCTCACACGCGAGGCGCCGACGCCGACGAACATCTCCACAAAGTCCGACCCCGAAATCGAGAAGAACGGCACTCCCGCCTCGCCGGCGACAGCGCGCGCGAGCAACGTCTTGCCGGTACCCGGAGGCCCATACAGCAACACACCCGTCGGGATCCTCGCGCCGAGCGCCTGGAACTTCTTGGGGTTCTCGAGAAATTCCTTGATCTCGTGCAGCTCCTCCACGGCCTCGTCCACGCCCGCGACGTCCCTGAACGTGATCTTCGGCGAGTCGGCCGACATGCGCTTGGCGCGCGACTTGCCGAACGACATCACTTTCGAGCCTCCACCCTGGACCTGGTTCATGAGGAAAATCCAGAACCCAAGGAAGATCACGAACGGCAGGATGTAGGTCAGCAGAGCGAGCAGTGCGCTGCTCTTTTCCGATTCGACGTTGAACTTCACGCCGGGCGTCTTTTCGAGCTGCGCGATCAGCTCTGGAGCCGCCTGGTCGACGAAGCCAATTTCGTACTCTTCTTTGTTCTTGAGCTTGACTTCGAGGGCTTTGCCCTTGTTCTTGAACTCGACCGATTCGACTTCGCTCTTGGGCAGCTCTTGACTGACCAATGTCTGGTAGCTGTGCGAGCGGTGGTTGCTCGAGCCGTTATTGACGAGTTTGACCGCGAGAAACGCCAGCACCACGACGATGAGGATCGGGAACGCAGCGCTCTTGAAGAAACGGCTCATAGCTTGATCCTGAGTGTCTCGGCGCCGTCTGAAGTCGTGGCCACCAGTCCCCTAGCGTACCACGCAGGCCCCATTTTCCGGCCGTTACAGGCCGGCTCTACCTCTCCAACGCCGCGACGAACGGCAGGTTGCGGTAGCGCTCAGCATAGTCGAGCCCGTAACCAACCACGAACCGGTCGGGAATCTCGAAGCCCACATATCGTGTCGGCAGGTCCACCTTGCACCGCTCCGGCTTCGTCAGCAGCGCGCATACCTCGAGCGTGCGCGGGTTGCGCGAGCCCAGGTTGCGCATCAGGTACTGCAAGGTCAACCCCGAATCGACGATGTCCTCGACGATCAGCACGTCGCGATCGGCGATCGCCGCATCGAGGTCCTTGAGAATCCGCACGACTCCCGAGGAGTCGGTCGCCGATCCGTAGGAAGCGACGGCCATGAAATCGACCTCGACCGGGATGTCGATGAAGCGCATCAGGTCACTCAGGAAGAACACCGCGCCCTTCAACACCCCCACCAGCAACAGCGGCCGGCCGGCATAGTCGCGCGAGATCTCCTCGCCCAATTCGCCGACGCGGCGCTGTAGATCCTCGGCGGTGACGAGCACCTCTCCGACTGCGGGGGCAACTGCGAGACGCGCGGGAGTGGCCACGGGGCGCAGTGTAGTCGCTGCTCAGGAGCCCTCGCGCGGTGGGAGCTTGACCATGCTCAGAACCCCGCCCTCGATCACCGCGCCGACTTGGCCGCCCACGTGCAGCTCCGCCCTGCCGCCGCGGCGAGCCAGCGCGAGGATCTCCCCCACGCGGCCACCCGCCTGGGGCACGTAGGTACCCGCGACCGCCTCCGCTAGGCGGATCAACACCAGACGTTGGAGCGCCACTCCCAGCTCTTCCAGACGCGCCACCGCGATGCTCCCCCTTCCGGCCAGCTCGGCGTCCACCAGACCTTCCAACAGCTCGGTCTCCTCGCGCAACAGCTGCGCGGTGCGGAGCACGTTCGCCTCCGCCGCGGGGTGCACCGCGCGCAGCGCCTTCACCAGCCCATTACGCACGCGCGCGCGTGCGTAAACCTCGCTGTCGTTGCTCTCGTCCTCACGCCATGCCAATCCGCGGGCTTCGCAATAGGCAGCCGTCTGCGCGCGCGTCACCGCCAACAAGGGACGGACGATCCGACCTTCACGCGCCTGCATCCCCAACAGAGCCCTGCGTCCCGGTGAGGCGGCGAGCCGGTAGAGGATCGTCTCGACCTGGTCTGACGCGGTGTGCCCAGTCGCGATGAGCGCCTGCGCACCCGCTGACTTTGACCGCACCGGCGCCCCCGTACCCCCCGACTCATGCTGCCTGGACTGGCCGCCCCCCGGCTCACTCCGCCCGTCCAGCTCCGCCGCCATTCGCATCGCCGCCCCATAGCGCAGCTCGCGCGCCCATGCGTGCAGATTCCCCGGCTCGCGCTCGTCTGGCTTCGCCCTCACGACTTCGAGCTCCACCCCCAAGTGCGCACACAACTCCGCGCAATACCGCTCGTCGCCGTCCGCCTCGACACGCAGGAGATAGTTCACGTGTAGCGCCTTCACGCACTCGGCGCCGCGCAGCGCGACCGCGACATCCAACAGGCAGACGGAGTCCCGCCCGCCTGAGACCATCGCCACGATCTGCCCCTCCCCTGCCAGCAGGCATTCCGCCCGCACCCGCTCGCACAACGCCTCCGATGTCATTGCCGGAGCGTTGCAATGAACAGCTCAGTCGGCTCGGTAAAGCCCTTCAGCACCACCTCGCCGATCCGCTCGAACTCCAGGCTGTCGACCCTGCCAGCCGTGTCGGCGACAGGGCGCGTCACGAGCACCTCCCCCCCCGCCGCGCGCGCAACCACGCGCGCCGCCCGGTTGACCTCGCGGCCGTAGTAGTCGCCGTCGCGGTACAGCGCCGCCCCGCTGTGAATCCCGATCCGCGGCGGCGGCGAGCCCGGCGGCAGCTCCCCGCCCAGTCCGACCGCCCATCCCGTTAAGGCGCCAGCGTCCGCGCCGACGATCATCACCTCGTCCCCCAGCGTCTTGATCACGCGCGCCTCGATCGGCAACGTCCGTTCAACCGTCTCGACGAAGCGCTCGACCGCGCTGACGGCCTCGGCCTCGCCCTGCTCCTCGGTCAGCTTCGTGTACCCCGCCAGGTCGGCGAACGCGATCGCCACCCGCATCCGTCCCTCCTCGGCGGTCTCCTCGTCGTCGAGGTCGGACTCGATGTGGCCGATCACGTCCTGCTCGACGAAGTACCCGAGCATGCGCCCGTGCAGGTAGTTGATGATCGGCATCGCGAACGGCAGCATGTCGCGCGTCATCCCCTCCATCGCCTCCGCCACCTTGACCCCGGGCACGCCGTCGCGCATCAGCGGCTCGTGCAGGTACAGGTGGAACAGCCGCACCTCCGCGTCGGCGATCTGCGCCATCGCCTGCCCGTACACGCGCGCGAGCTGCAGCAGCGCCGGCAGCGGCAGGCCCGCTTTGAACACATCCGCGCCGTAGCGCAGCATCTGCAGGTCCTCCTCGGAGATCTCCTCGGTCGAGAGCGCGCTCAGGCCCAGCGCGCCGATGAGCCGCTCGATCAGCGCCGGCTCCAGACCGATCTCGCGGGCGGTCTCGTCGAGCGTGTAGCGCGCCTCGGTGCTCGGCAGCAGTTCGTCGACGTACCCGAACGCGAGCTTGCCGCTCTGGCTCGCCTCCCTGATCCGCCGCACGCTGTGCCCGCGCTCGCGCAGCCGCGCGACGATCCGCACGTGCGAGGCCGCCGCCGGCGTCCAGCTCCCTTCGTACTGCGGCACGAGCCCCTCCTTCACCCAACGCCTCACGGTCGCCGGCGACACAGCCGCGCGCGCGGCTACCTCCGTGAGGGTGAACCCTTTCGCGGGGGACTCATTGGCGGGGGGCGTTCCCATTCGCGGCAGTCTAGAGTCGCCGCCAGTGGCCCACGCTGAGCCCATCCACCTGCATCCCACCGCCACCCTCGCCGAGCGCGTGCTGCTGCCCGGCGACCCCGGCCGCGCGCTCGCGCTCGCGCAGTCGCTGCTTTCCGAGCCGCTCATGTTCAACCATCACCGCGGCCTGTGGGGATACACCGGCCAGGCCGTCGCCGACGGCGAGCTCCTGACGATCCAGTCCACCGGCATGGGCGGCCCCTCAGCGGCGATCGTCCTTACGGAGCTGATCGCCCTGGGCGCGCGCCGCGCGATTCGCGTCGGCACCTGCGGCGCACTGGCTCGGGATCTCGCCCTCGGAGACTTCGTCGTCGCACGCGAATCGATCTGCGCCGACGGCGCCTCCCGGGCGCTTTGCGCGGAGGCGCGCATAGCGGCAGACGGACCGCTCACCGAGGCCCTCTCCGCCGCCGCGGTATCGGCGGCAGAGTCGGGAGCGTCCGGGCGCCGCGCGCACACCGGCACGGTGGTGAGCGTCGATCTCTTCTATGACCCGGACCCCGCCGGCGGGGCCTCGCGGGGACAGGGCGCTGAAGGGGCGCTGGCAGTCGAGATGGAGGCGGCCACGCTGTTCGCGGTCGGAGCACGCGCGGAAATACCCGTTGCCTGTGTGCTGACGGTGTCCGACACGTTCTCCGCCGAAGGCGCACGGCAACGAATCGACGATCCTGCGCTGCTGGACGGCGCTGAGGCGATGGGTGCTGTCGCGGTAGCGGCCCTGTCGGGCTGACCTACTTGGCTTTGCCGCCCCGGCTCGCCGTCGAACGCGCATCCCGCTTGCGGGCTTGATTCACAGCGGCTTTGGACGTGGGAGCGCGCTTGGATGCAGAGGTGGGCTTGGCGGCGGACGCGGACGTGGACGTAGACGCCGCCTGACCCAGTTTCTTCGTCAAGCTCCCCAACTGCTCCTCGATCGCCGATAGACGCTGGCCGATCTCCGAGCGGTCGACGCCGCTGGGTGACAGCGCGCGGTCCAGACGATGAACGCCATCCTCGATGCCCTCCAGCCGCTGTGACACCGAGCGCAGCCGCCGCGTCAGCCGTTCGATGTCCGCGGCCGAGGGAATGTTCAGCGCACCCATCGCAACCTCCTGCGCCTGCACGGCCTTCTCGCGCGCGTCGAACGCGCGGCCGACCGCCCCAGTCAGCAAGGGGTTCTCGAGCAGGTCGGACAGCGCCTTGCCGAGACGGTCCTCGCCCACACCGGTGAGGCGCTCGCGTAGGTTCTTCACGGCGTTGCTCGCGTCGGACATCTCCGGGAAGGATACGGTGCAGCCATGCCTGAACAGCTGTTCCTCTTCATCCAGCTCGAGTTTCCCTGGGCGCTCGGCCCGTCCGACGGCCGCTATTTGTTGCGAGCGCTACCGGACTCAGAGCCCGAGCGCGTCGTGGTGCTCGGCACGCTCGGCGCCGCCCGCGCCGCGACCGTTCGGCGTGCATCCGCGCGACGGCGGCCCAGAGCGCGGATCGAGGCCACGCCAGAGCCGACCCCGGTGAGCACCGCGCGGGCGACGATTGTCGACCCGATCCCCCTGTCCGCCGAGCGCCAAGCCCACGCTTGGCT
>DAIOGX010000087.1:5401-8204 GCA_036744995.1 Solirubrobacteraceae bacterium
ATCCAGCTGGATAGCGCCTACGCCGTGGCGATTGGAGAGCTGCGTGTCGAGGACCGCCAGGATCTGGCGATCCGCATCGCCGAGCTCGAGCAGCTGCGCACCGGGGTGGCCCTGCAGGCGCGTGCGGCCATACGGCACTCAAGCGGCACTCAGACCGCGGCCGGCGCGACGGAGGTACGCGACTCCACCCCTGCGACAGGCAGACCCGACACGAGCGCGACGGATCCCTCTGACGCGGCCGCCGAGCCCGAAGAGGAGATTGCCACCGAGCTTGACGAGGAGGTCGTCCGCCATGCACTCAAGCGCCTGGAAGCAGCGCTACGCGCACGCACGGCCACGGGCTTTAGTCTGAAGTGACGACGATGGATCCCACCACTACAGCGATCGGGACGTGGAGCGGCGGGCGCTTCATGCACTTCGGCGAGCCGCTCGAGGAAGAGCGTCTTACGACGTTATTGCGCCCAGGCGACGGCATCGAGACCGTGATCACCGCCGACGCGTATGGCGCCGGCGAGGCCGACCGCCTGCTCGGACGGGCATTGCGCGGGGTGAATCGCGACGGCTATTGCCTCGTCGGCGCGATCGGGCACGACTTCTACGAGGGGGAGCGCGACGGCGCGAAGGGCTTCCCCCGCTTCACCGACCCGCGGCTGCGCGCAGAGAGCGGGTACGCAGACTACATCCGCATGGCCACCGAGCAGAGCCTCGAGCGCCTGGGCGCCGAGCGCTTTGACCTGCTACTGCTCCACAACCCCGATCGCGTGGGCTACTCGAGCTCGGCGGTGTGGGAGGGAATGCGGGCAGTTCGCGACGCCGGGCTCACTAGGCTGTTGGGGGTGGGGCCCGGACCGGCCAATGGCTTCACGCTCGATCTGATCGGCTGCCTGGAGCGCTTTGGCTCACTGATCGACTGGGCGATGATCATCTTGAGCCCGATGGAGCCCTGGCCCGGCGAGCTTGTTCTCGACGCCGCCGTCACTCACGAAGTGAGCCTGATCACGCGGGTCGTCGACTATGGCGGGCTGTTCCACGACGACGTGCTGAGCGGACATGCGTTCGCCGAGCATGACCATCGCAAGTTCCGCCCGGATGGCTGGGTCGAGAGCGGTATCCGGAAGCTCGAGCGGATGCGCCCCTATGCCGAGCGTCACGGCCTGTCGCTGCTTCAGCTGGCATGTCAGTGGAACCTCGCTCAGCCCGCGGTGTGCTGCGTGGCCCCCACGCTGATCCAGGAGCGTAGAACCGGACCCACCCAACCCCGGACGATCGAGGACAAGCGTGCAGAGCTGGCCGCGGTGGCAGGGCTCGAGGGTGTGATCTCGCCGGAGGAGGTGGCGGCGATCAGGGCGATCGGCGAGAACGCCGGCTGCATGGCCCTGAAGGGCGCGAGCCCCGAGCACGAGGGGCCGGAGAGGCCGGATCGATGGGAGCTCGACGAGTGCTCGGCCCAGCTGGCTGGACGCTGGGGCATCGACCCTGAGCGCGACCTGCGCAAACGGGAGCTCTCCACAGTCAACCAATGAGGAACGGAGATCAATGAGCGGATTCCGCGCATTGCACCTGTGGGGGAGCACCAATCCGGACCCAGCCAGATACCTGCGTGGCAAGCCTAGGCGGGCGCTCTTCCCGGCGCTTGGCTCCTACCTACACGCAACGCGCTGGCCAGAGCCTCGAGCTCATCCACCACGTCGCCATTCAAGCGAATAGCGGCCAGGTCATCCAGCGGAGTCGGGCCTTGAGTGATGATGGCGAGCGCTCCACCGGCCTCCGCGGTGATGCGAGGTAGTGCGGCCACCGGGTAGACCTCGAGCGAGGATCCGACACACAACAGCAGATCGGCGCCCGCGCACAACTCTTCGGCGCGCCTGATCGCCCGCTGCGGAAGCATCTCGCCGAAGAGGACGACCTCGGGCTTCAGTGGCAGCGAGCAGTCGCGGCAGCTGGGCACCCCGTCGGAAGCGCCGGCGAGCAGTTCGAGCACCCCCTCCAACCCCACGCGTGTCCCGCAGCCGAGACAGCGACAGGACTCAATCGACCCATGGACCTCGACCAGCTCACGCGTCCCAGCCTTGCGATGGAGCATGTCAATGTTCTGCGTGATCACACAGTCCAGCAGCCCGTAGCGCTCGAGCTCGACGAGCGCGAGGTGGGCGTCGTTGGGCTCGCGGTCGCCCAGGGTCGCGAAGCGTTCCCCGTAGAAGGCCCAGAAGCGCTCGGGCTCATGACGAAATACCTCGATGTGGGCGACCTCCATCGGGTCGACGTTCGCCCACAAGCCAGTGCCCGGGGTGCGGAAGTCTGGAATCCCAGAAGGCACTGAGATCCCGGCGCCCGTGAGCGCAACCACCGAGCCCGCGCCACGCACGAGCTCGGCCAGGCGGATCGTGTCCGAAGGCGGGGTGGCGCGCGGGGGCACCGCCCCGCTACCTGCCCTGGAAGTCCGGCGCGCGTTTGCCGAGGAAGGCCGCGATGCCCTCCATGGCGTCCGCCGAGGCGAACACGGTGGCGAAGGCGCGCTTCTCGGCCTCGATCCCCTCGTCGAGGTCGCCCGCGGCGGAGACGCGCTTGATCTGCTCGAGCGCGATGGGCGCCTGTGCGCCAAGCTTGCGCGCCCAGGCGAGCGCGGTGTCGAGCAGCTCATGATCCTCGACCACGCGGTTGACGAGGCCCATCTCGAACGCCTCCTCAGCGAGGATCGGGTCGCCGACGAGATTCATCTCGAGCGCCTTGTTGGAACCGACCAGGCGTGGCAGGCGCTGGGTGCCGCCGAAGCCGGGGATGATCCCGAGCTTGATCTCGGGCT
>DAIOGX010000088.1:0-8183 GCA_036744995.1 Solirubrobacteraceae bacterium
CATCGACACCCAGCCGAGGTAGACTGGAAAGGCAGTGAATTACGGAATCTTCAGCTCAGCGGGAAATCTGATCGCCTGGTGCGATTCGCAGGATGCTGCCCTGAACGCGCTGCGCGAGCTGGTCGACGAGGAGCCCGAGGCAGCCGATGAGGTGGCCGCCATCCCCGTGACGGAGACCGGTCGCCCGTGTGGCGAGGCCATTCTCGGTAGCGCCGCGGTCGAGCACGCGACAGCGGTCCGATCGCCCCACCAGACGCCGCCATCTGCCGCGTTCTACAACTTGACCGTCTTTGACTCGGACACCGTCTTGCCGGCGGCCTTCAGCTGCACCGTGATCTTGACCTTCTTGTGATGCCTGTGGTCCCTCTTGCCGGCCTTGGTGAGCGGGACGATGATCTGATGGGAGCCCGCCGCGATGTTCTTGACCGTCTTCTTCAGGCCACCGCCTGTGATCGTGACCGTGCCAGCTTGTGAGGCATCGAGCGTGATCGTAACGCTGGAGGATCTCACCCTGACCTTCACTATCGCGATCGACGGGGATTTGCTGGCGGCTTCTTCTCGTTTCTTCTGGGCCGCCACAGCAGCTTCTTCTTCCTGGTGCTCCTTTGCTGCTAGCGCAAATCTGGCTTCTGTTTCGGCTTTAGCCTTGGCTTCTTCCTGGACTCTTTGTTTGAAGAGGTGTTCGTCTTCTTGGTTGCGTATTTCTTCCCAGCTCTTCGGCGTCGTGAATTCTTGCGCTTCGCCATGCACGCCTGCTGGAGCAGCGGAGTTCGTCGCCACGACCCAGTAGTGATAGGTGGTATTTGGCTTTAGATTGGTGATCTCGAGACTGCCCTCTTCCTGGGTATCGCCGATGAGGAAGCCTTCGCCTGATGTCTTGGTCCCGCATGTGCTAGCCCCGCAGGGACTTGTTCCGTATTCGGCGTAGTAGGTGGCTTCCCCGCCGGGATCGATCTGCGCTTCGAGGGTCGCGTAACCTTCGGTTACGGCTGAGACAGACTCACTGATCACGCCGGGCGGTACGGGTTCAGTCTTGAATTGTTCTTCCGGACCGGATTCGGTCCCGTTCTTGTTCGTCACGGAGAGACGGTAGTGATAATTAATGGCGGGCTCGAGGCCCTGGAGCTTCGCGGTGACTTCCACCGGTTCTTCCTTACCGGAGAGCGATGAGGATTCGCAGGGAAACATGTGTGTATATGTGTGTGCTTCGGTCCCCACTTCGAACTTGCAAGCTTCGACCGACGTGCCGTGCGGATTCACAACCCCGCAAAGTTCATAGCCACCGCCACCCAGCGGGTGCACCCCTCCGCCACCGCCGCAGGCTTCGACGCTCGCCCGAGCGGAGGCAAATGCGATGACTTCGCCCATCGTGTCAGCGGCGAGACAGAGTGCGTTCGAGGAGCACGAGACGCTGGTGAGGTCCGTGCCGGTCGCGAACTGTTTGGTCCAGCTGCTTCCGCCGTCAGCCGACAGGAAGATGTTGCCCTGACTGTCCACGGTGGCGCAGGCGAGGCCCGTACAGGCGATCGCGGTCAGTTTGCTGGTGCCGTCGACGTCGTGCTTGGCGACCGTCGCTTCGTCGCTGCCGTTGATCGTGAGGTCAAGTACGTTGCCTTCACCGTCGACGGCGACGCAGGATGTCGTCGAGGTGCATGCGATGCCCGTGAGCGCGGTCGCGCTGTCAATGTCGGTCGACTTCCAGCCTGTTTCTTCTTTGATTTTTGCTTGGGTGTTGGCGACGTGGATGTAACCTGTGCTGTCCACGGCCACACAGAACGACGTGGTGAGGCAGTCCACAGCAGTGATCTCTCCAAGTGCCTCGGTCGATTCGGACCGCAGAATTGCTTCCCATTCTTCCGAGTCCGGCTTGGTCGAATAGCGGCGCTCCCCTTCCTTCTGCCCGGTAACGCAAAGGGATGTCGACGCGCAGGAAATCGCATCCACACCGAAGACGGGGCTGAACGCTTCTTTCCAGGCACCGCCCAGCGAGGTGGCGTAGTACACGTTGCCACCACCGCCTTCTGCGGCTACGCCGTCGGCCAGCACGCACAGCGAGCTCGACGGGCAGGCGACAGCCTGACTAGGTGCGACCGGTCCGCTCCACGATTTCCACGTCGCGGACGCGGTGGCGCTCACGTCCGTCGAGTAGAACGCGTTGCCTTTGCTGTCGCTAACAACGCAATCGGTGCTCTCCGGGACACACGCGACAGCATTCAGGCTGTTGCCGGTATCGATCCCCTGTGTGTGCGATTCAGCCTCCGCGCTCCCCGGGGCTGATAGCGCGGCCACCGCCAGGACGAGGATCGCTGCCGCGATGGCACACGGAGGAGGACCCGGACGGCCCTGATTACTTCGCTGCACGTTGGATCCCTTCATCGACCGTTCCTTCGCACGCGTCCGCACATCACCCTCCGCTGTAGGACTGACGGGCCACGACAATCTCGGGCACCTCGCGGGCACCCGCATCGCGTAGCGAGCGTGCCATCTCCCGAGGCGTGAGCCCCTCGGTGTGGACGTCGTCGTAGACGAGGATGCGCTTGTCGCGGACCATAGATGCGCGAGGAATCATAAGCGCCGCCCGGAACCTCCTCCCTCGCCGACCCATGTCAGCGACTTACGCCTCTCCGGACGGTCAGGGTTAGGCTGCGTGTATGAGTGCGCTGACGAGCGTCTTCGCGGCCGCCTGGATCGTGTGGTGGATCTATTGGATGGTCTCCGCCGCCCGTGTCAAGAAGGGCACCCGGCCAAGGCTGACCGTGGTCCCTCGGCTGGTCGTGATCGTCCTGGTGATCTTGTTCCTGACTGTCTTCAAAGGGCACCGCGTGACTGTTCACAATCAGGTCTTGCACGTGGTGGGGCTGATCTTCTTGCTGAGCGGCCTGAGTCTGGCGGTGTGGGCCAGGGTCTATCTGGGCCACAATTGGGGGATGCCGATGACGCAAAAGGACGAGCCGGAACTGGTCACCTCGGGTCCCTACCAACTCGTCAGGCACCCGATCTATTCGGGCATCCTGCTGGCAATGCTGGGCACAGCGCTGGCCGTCACGTTCTATTGGTTCATCGCCGTGGTGGTGCTGGGTATCTATTTCATCTACAGCGCGACAGTCGAGGAAAAGATAATGGCCGCGTCGTTTCCCAGTGCCTACCCGAGTTACAGAACAAAGACCAAGATGCTGATCCCATTCGTGCTCTGAGCTCGGCTCACGGCATCGATCGTCCATGCCCTAAAGCACCGACGCCGAGGACATCCCCTTCTGAGCGAGACGTTCGGCCTCAGCGTATTCGTGCGCGACGGCGAGCGCATCTATCGCACCTACTTCACCTCTGGACGCGGCGTCGAGGCGTCAGCTGCTTCAGTCGAACTCCGGGTCGAGGATCGGCCGCGGGCGTGGGTGCGGGTGTGGTGCGACATGTTCGCCACTATCTGGTGTGGCGCGTAGTTCGCCCTGGACGTCGAGCTTGGTGAGCGCCACGTAGGCGATGAGGGCGATGAAGACGATCAGCGCCAGAGGGTTCATGTTGAAGCGCCACCAGCCGACCGCCGGGATCGCGATCACCGAAGCGAACAGCACCACCGAGGGGAAGAAGCCGAGGTTCAGCGAGATTGTGTTATTTGATACGACTACTTGGCGGGTCACGGAGGCAGCCGCTGCTCGCCGGCGGCGGGATTGGCAGAGAATTATTTGGTTCCGCTAAAGAAGCCTGAGCCTCGGGCCCTGTGGGTGTTGTGCAGGGGCGTAGAGTGACTGGTTCTACGAGGAGGCCATATGGACCAGCAACAAGAGCGCAAGGATCACATCGCCAACGCCGCTAAGTCGCGCAGCTTGGCCAAGGAGCGTCAAGCCGAGCGCACCGCCGAGATAGCCGGAAAGCAAGCCCAGCTCAAGCGCGAGGCCCAAGAGCGACGGGCGCAGAGGCTCAAACCTCGGTGACGAACGAAAATCGAGGGTGCAGGGGATCTGTCTGCGTGTGAGTGGCTTCTCATCAGCGGCCGATCCACGCTTGAGATGGCCAGTCCATGCTAGCGGCGTGCTCGCTATCGACATGGTGGGCACGTGACGGCTGCCCGGCGACGGGTGATCATGCGTCGGCGGGTCCTCGCAGCAACGGCGGTGCTGGCTGTCGTAGCGGCTCTGATCGTTCTGGTTGGCCAGGGCCTCGGAAGCGGGTCCGCTGTTCATGGCCGCAACCCACGATCACGCAACCCGCTGGGTGAGGGCCTGTGGCGGGGCTCGGACCCGAGCGTCCTGCCGGGCCCGGTGCTGATTGCCGATCGCGACAACAACCGGCTGTTGGAGGTCAGCCCCAGGGGCGCAGTGCTGTGGCGTTTCCCGGAACCGGGAGATCTCGCCCCGGGCCAGTCGTTCGAATTGCCCGACGACGCTTTCTACTCACCTGACGGGCGTGAGATCGTCGCCACCCAGGAGGACGATTTTGTGATCAGCGTCGTCGACGTCGCTCACCGGCGGATCGTCTTTCGCTATGGGCATCCGGGCGTGCCCGGCTCGGAACCGGGCTATCTGCACAACCCCGACGACGCCATGCTCACGCCCGGTGGCGCGATCCTCTCGGCGGACATCAAGAACTGTCGTCTGGTCGTCATTCGCCCTCCGGCTCAACACGTGACTCAACAGCTGGGTGAGACGGGGAATTGCACGCACGAACTGGGCGTGTCCTACGGCAGTCCCAACGGGGCCTTCCCGATGAGCGACGGCGACACCGTGGTCACCGAGATCAACGGCGATTGGATTGACATCCTCAAGCCCGACGGGAGTCCGGTCACGGACACCAATCCACCGGGCTTCAGCTATCCCTCTGACACCAACGAGGTGCGCCCCGGCGTGTTCCTCTCCGTCGACTACACCAACCCAGGTGCGATCGAGACGTTCACCGCGACCGGCCGGCTGCTGTGGCGCTACGAACCCACGGGCGCGGGCGCGCTCGATCAGCCCTCGCTGGCGCTGCCATTGCCAAACGGGGATGTGCTGGCAAACGACGACAAGAACGATCGTGTGATCGTGATCGACCCTCACACCAATCGCATCGTGTGGCAGTACGGCCATACCCACGAACCCGGTTCGCGGCCTGGCTATCTGGCGAACCCCGATGGTGTGGATCTCGCGCCGCCGCACTCATTGACGATGCGCTTTGCGCACTCGCTGCAGGCCCCCTGAGCCGAGGTTCGCGCCCTGCGCGTCAGCCTGCGCTTCGGGCAGACGCGCACCGCCGTGGCAGGCACCGGCAGACGGAGTCGGCGTCGGCGTCGCGTCATCTGGTGGACGGCCCGGCCAGCGCAGCGTCTTGCTCGCGGGTGGGCGAGGCGGTGAAGCCCGGGAGCTCGAGCTCGATCTTCGTCCCGCTTTCGGGTCGGTATCCCACCGCGACGCGCCCTCCGTGGGCCTCGGCGATCGCACGCACGATCGCCAACCCCAGTCCGGTACCGCCGGAAGCGCGATCCCGGGCCGCGTCGGTTCGGTGGAAGCGGTCGAACACGCGCTCGCGCTCCTCCGCGGGGATGCCCGGCCCGTCGTCTTCGATGACGAAACGCAGGCGATCTGCGCCGTCGCGCTCGACCTTTAGCCGCACCATGCCCTCTCCGGGAGCTGTGTGCGCGATCGCGTTGCTCAGCAGGTTGCGCAGCGCCTGGGCGAGGCGGTCGGGATCGGCTCTCAGCGTCCCAGCCGGGACGGGGCCCAGCTCGAAGCGCCGGTCGGCGATCAGGCTCATCCCGTCCCATAGCTCCTGGACGTAGACGGGTAGGTCAATCGGCTGCAGGCGCAGGAATTGTGTCTGCTCGGCCTTGGCGAGCAGCAGCAGGTCGTCGACCAAGCGGCTCATCCGGGCGATCTCGGCGCGTACGAGGCGCTCCACGCGACGCACCTCCTCACCCGACGGGTCCAGCTGGGAGGCGAGTACCTCGAGCTGGCCGCCGATCACGGTCAGGGGCGTGCGCAGCTCATGGGATGCGTCGGCGACGAACGCGCGCTGGCCCGCGAAGGCGTCTGTCAGCCGGTCGAGCATGTGATTGAAAGCCACCGCCAGCACCCGCACCTCGCCCCCCTGGCTGTCCACGTCGTGGATGCGCGGATGCAGGTCGCCGGCGTCGACCTGGGCGGCCACGGCAGCCATGCGACGCAACGGACGCGACACGCGGGTGCCGATCAGGTAGGAGGCGAGCAGCGCCCCGGCGAGCGTCAGGATGCCCGCGAGGATGAACGCGCGCGCCACGCCCCCCTGAGCATGAGTGACTGTGAGCAGGGGCTCGCCTACGCCCACGGTTACCCGACCCCCGCCGTAGGCGGCGGTGGCCTCGATCTGCCGGCCGATCTCCAATCGGTTCTCACCGGGGATGTTCACCGTGCGCTTGAGCAGGCGCAGATCACCGACGTCGGGGAGGCGCAGGGTCGAGTATCCATCGTGTGCGCTCATGAGTTGCTGGGAGAGACGGTTCTCTTGCGCTTGAACGGCGGCGCTCTCGCCATTATCGGGGGCGGCTCGAGCAAAGAGCTCGGGGCGGTTGGTGCTCGTTCCCGCCCCTGGGACGATCACGAACAGCAACGTGGAGCTCGCGCTGAAGGGCTGAGCACGCACGTAGCGGGTGGCTACCCGGGCGAGCCCACGGGGGGAGCGGTCGTCCGAGGAGGCGAGGGTGTGCGATAGCTCGCTCGCGTCGCCCGCGAGCTCCTGGTCGATCTGGTGACGCAGCTGGGTCCCTGTACCTCGATAGACGGCCACGAAGGTGATCCCCGTGCAGATCAGCATCACCACCGCGACCCACGCCACCAGGCGCCAGCGCAGTCCGATCCCGGTCAGACGCTGGCGCAGACTTGCGGGAGTCACCCTCCCGGACGGCGGCGTGGGAGCCGGGCCGCTAGACGCCATCGCCGAGGCGGTAGCCGACCGTGCGCACCGTGAAGATCGGGACCGGGTCACCCGGACGGTTCAGCTTGCGTCTGAGATAGCCGATGTAGACATCCACGACGTTGGTGGTGGGGTCGTGCTCGTAGCCCCACACCGTGCTGAGGATCTGTTCGCGTGAAAGCACGCGTCCGTGGTGGCGCAGCAGATAGGAGAGCAGCTCGAACTCGGTGGTCGACAGCCGTACCTCCTCGCCGCCCCGGCGCACCTGGCGGGTGAGCATGTTCACCTCGATGTCGCCGGCGCGCAGTGTCCCTGTTGTCGATTGCGCCGCCAGCCGCAGTTGAACTCTCACACGAGCCGCGAGCTCAGCCAGGGAGAAGGGCTTGACCAGATAATCGACCGCGCCCGCATCCAGCCCCACGACGCGATCCTCGGTCTCACCGCGGGCGGTCAGCACGATCACCGGTAGGCTCGGCTTGGCCTGGCGCAGAGCGGCGAGGATCTCGAGGCCCCCTCTGCCGGGAAGCATCAGGTCCAACACGATCAAGTCGAAACTGTCGTTGAGGGCTCGCCGCTCGCCCTCGATCCCGTCCAGCTCGGCTTCTACGGCAAAGCCCTCGGCTTGCAGGCCCCGCCGCACGAAATCTACGATCCCCGGCTCGTCCTCGACCAGCAGGATCGACGCTGAGGACGTCTGCTCCTCGGCGCGGTCAACGGAGTGCTGCATCACGCCAGCATAGACCTATAAGACAGGAGCTTACGGCCCTGCGGCAATTACATGAAATCTCTCATCATTCAATTACCGGGTCCTTAGCAAAAGCCCAAAGAATCACCCCAATGGCAGCCGATGACAGGACTTTCACTGGGCCAGAGACCCCCGCATCCCGCCCAGCCTCAGCATTGCCTCCCGCTTGGCGCAGACGTCTAACCGCGGGCGGGACGACCGGCAACGAGCAACTCACCGCGGCGACCGGGGCAGTCCTGCTGGTCCTCCTCGCGGCCCTGGGTGTAACGATCCTCAGGATCAGGCCACTCCTGAGTGAGCATATGTTCCTCGGGATACTGCTGATCCCGCCCGTCGCCCTGAAGATGGCGAGCACCGGCTACCGGTTCGTCCGCTATTACACCTCTAACCCCCGCTACCGGCGCAAGGGCGCGCCGCCGGCCACCCTGCGGCTGATCGCTCCGATCGTCATGGCCTCGACGGTGGTCGTGTTCGCCAGCGGTGTCGCCCTGCTGCTCGTCGGGCCAGCCTCGCGTGGACAGTTGCTCCTGATCCACAGGGCAAGCTTCATCGTGTGGATCGCCGTCACCGCCATCCA
>DAIOGX010000089.1:0-8056 GCA_036744995.1 Solirubrobacteraceae bacterium
TGGTCGGTGAACATGACTTCGCCGCCGGCGGCGATCGTGACCTTGCTCGCGGGTTCCGGTTTCGACCCTGGGGCTGTCCAGCACGGCCATTCAGACTCGACGCAGTTCTCGTTGACTTCGAGCTTCGCTTCGGACGGGCCGGCAGCGAGCGCAGGGACGATCGCGACGGCGGCTCCTAGCACGGCTGCAACCGGTAGGTAACGTTTACGCAGCTTCACAATCTCAGCCCACCTCTCAATCGAGTACCCAGTCGGTCCCGCGTGCTCGTGCAATGAAGCCGATAGCACGCTCTAACGACCCAGGACTCCGACCCGGCGCGATCCTTCCCGGCGCCTGTCGCGGCGCACCCTCCAGCGGTTGAGGCGTGAACGTGATCGCCTGCGGCGCTACAGTCGCGGAACGGGGATCGACCGCTTTGCTCACTCGAACGGCGCTCCGCCTCCAAGCCCCATGCGTGCTCTAGACCCGCAATCGCTGACCCAGCACGTGGACCGTCTCTACCGCGCCGCATGGGCGCTGTGCGGCTCGCGCGAGGATGCTGAGGATCTCGTGCAGGAGACGTTCGCGCGCGTGCTCGCACGGCCACGCATGCTGAGCGGCGACGACGAGCTCTACTACCTGATGCGTGTCTTGCGCAACACGTTCCTCACGAGCCGTCGCACCGCCGGCCGGCGGCCGGTCACGGTGGCGACGCTCGAGGACGTCGTCACTGCCGACCCACGGCCGACGGGACAGCCCGAGCGGGCGCTGGAGATGCAGGAGGTGTACACGACGATCGCGGCGTTGCCACAGGACTTCCGTCTGGCGCTGGTGGCGGTGGACGTGCTCGGCCTCTCCTACCGGGAAGCCTCGCGCGCGCTGCGAGTGCGCGAGGCGACCATCACGACGAGGCTGTTCCGCGCACGCAAGCAGGTCGCTGAGCTGCTCGTCTCCGAGTCGGCTCCCGCCGCGATGACAGGAGGGGATGCGCGGAAGGCAGAGGGAAGCAAGGACGCTCGAGCCGCGGGCCGGGACACCACCACCGCCTCTGCCTCCAGTGGTGGTCGGGAAGAGACGCGGTCCGCTGGAGTCTTGCCTAGTAGAGGAACACCATGAACAAACCACGCCCACGCACGGAATCCGAGCTCGTCGAGCTTGTGCGCGCGGCCGATGTGCGGGCGCCCGAGGCGCTGCACCGCGCCGTGGAGTCGCTCATCGCCGGTCATGCTCCGATCGCTCGGAGCCGATCGATCCGCGATCGGCTCCTCGGCGCCGGCCACTCCGCGGCCAGGCTGAGACTCGGCGGAGCGCTGGTGGCTGCCGCCGCAGCGACAGCTGCGCTCGCCGTGGGCTTGACCGGCGGCGGTGGCGCGGCGCTGAACCTGCGCGAGGCGGCCGCGCTGACCCTCAAGCCGGCAACGATGGCCGCTCCCGCGGAGAGTCACGCGCACCCCGCCCAGCTCGCCGCAGCGGTCGACGGCGTTCCCTTCCCCTACTGGGAAGAGCGCTTCGGCTGGCGCTCGACCGGCGCGCGCACCGACCGTGTCGGCGGTCGGTCGATCACGACCGTCTTCTACAACGGCGACGGCGGCGAGCGGATCGGGTATGCGATCATCGCGGGGCTACCGACGCCGAGCGCCATGGGCGGCACCGTCGCCTGGCGGGGCACCGTGCCGTACCGGCTGCTGCGCGATCATGGCGTCCCTGTGGTGACGTGGCAGCGCGACGGCAGGCTGTGTGTGCTGTCGGGCAGGGGCGTGAGTGGTGCGACTCTGTTGCGGCTGGCCAGCTGGGGCGAGCGCTCATCCGTGACTTCCTGATGAAGCCACCGGCGCACATGCGGGAAGTTCCGCCGCGACGCGGGGTCTTGTGGGTACGAGCAAGCCCGGCAGACGCGCCGGAGCGACGACCCGGAAAGGAGCTTCGCACGATGAGCAGGAAGACATTCGGGATGCTGGCCGTTCTCGCAGTGGGGATCGGGACGACAATCCCCACGGTCGCGCCCGCCTTCGGCGGAGCGAAGACCGCGAGCAGCCACACGGTGATCCTCAAGAACATCCGTTTCCACCCGGGAACGCTCACGATCGACCGCGGCGACAGCGTGAGGTGGGTCTGGGGAGAACGGGGAACCGAACACAACGTCACCTTCAAGGGGTTCCACTCGCGCACCCAGGCGAGCGGCTCCTACACGGTCAAGTTCACGCACAGCGGCACGTTTAGCTATCGCTGCACGATTCACGAAAGCGAAGGCATGCGGGGTAAGATCGTCGTTCACTGACCGCGAGCCGTCCCTGCGCAGATCGCGTTCTTAGAGCGCCTATCAAGAAGATCGGCACGTCCGGATGCGTCCATGGACACGGCGCTGGACCGGTCGAAGATCCCGTGGATCTTCGACCGTCGCCACGTGACGGCTCGCGCATGCCACCAGCATGCGCTTCACCATCTCGTGTCGCCCAGCTTGATCCATGAACGCCCCGACCACACCGCCTATCTTGATAGGCGCTCTCAGCGATCCGCAGACCACCAGGGACATCCACCGGGCCGACGTCGGGCGCCCGGCGCTCAAGCCGAGGGGCAGACCAGCGGCGGTCCGGCCCAGCGCACACCTTCGTCCAGTCCGAGTCCTGCCAGCGCATCCGCCAGGCGCCTGCCGTCGGGGACCGATAGGCCGAAGTCGAGCTCGAGCGCGGGGATCAGGACGAAGCGCCGGCTGAGCAGCTGCTCGTGCGGCAGCGACATGCGCTCGTGGCGCAGCTCGACCTCGCCCAGCAACAGCACGTCGATGTCGATCGCGCGCGGACCGTGGCGTACGTTGTCCCGGCGGCCGAGCTCACGCTCCAGGCGCTTGACCGCGTCGAGCAGCGCCAGGGGCTCGAGCTCTGACCCGACGCGCAGGCAGGCGTTGAGGAAGCTCGG
Organism: Solirubrobacteraceae bacterium; assembly: GCA_036744995.1. GTDB lineage: Bacteria > Actinomycetota > Thermoleophilia > Solirubrobacterales > Solirubrobacteraceae > Palsa-744. The sequence continues at coordinate 2,896 of DAIOGX010000089.1, forward strand.
CTGGTCGAGCACCTCCCCGACCGGGTCGGTGTCGTACACCGAGGAGGCCGCGAGCACTTCCACCCCGGCCGCGGGCAGCGCATCGACCGCCTGCTGCAGGTGTAGCCGGCGGTCGCCGACATTGGAGCCGAGGCCGAGCAGGCCAATCCGGGCGGGCATTCCCGGGACGGTATCTGCGCGCCCGTCGATTCGCTACGCCCCCGTGGGCTCGCCCAGTACCTCGCTCGGCCTTTGGCCTCGACCTTCGTTGGGTCCTTCGCCGCGACCTTCGCTCGGCGCCTCGCGCAGGCCGATCTGCGCGTGCAGGCGACGCAGCGATCGCGGCGCCCACCAGGTGCGCTCGCCGAGCCTGCCCATCAGCGCGGGGACGAGCAGCGCCCGCACGACCGTTGCGTCGATCGCGACCGCCAGCGCGGTGCCGACGCCGAACTGCTTGATGAAGAAGATATGCGAGGTCACGAACGCGCCGACCGCAACGCAGAACAGCAGCGCGGCGGCGGTGATCAAACGGCCGGTCCGCTCCAATCCCTGCACGACGGCCTCACGCGTGGCAAGGCCGCCGTCGTGAGCCTCTTTGATACGCGCGAACAGAAACACGCCGTAGTCGGTGGACAGCGCGAACGCGACCGTGAACAGCAGCACGAGGTTCGACTCCTCCAGGCCGCCGATCGGACTGAAGCCCATCAGCGATGAGAGGTGTCCATCCTGGAAGATCAGCACGAGTAGCCCGGCGCCGACGGCGACCGTCAGAATGTTCATCAGCAGCGCCATCAGCGGCAGCACGACCGAGCCGGTCATCAGGAACAGCGTGCCGAGCGTGACACACACGAGGATCGCGAGCGCCAGGGGAAGGCTGGCGGCAACCGCGGCCTTCTGGTCGATGAACCAGGCCGTCGTGCCGCCGACCAACGCCCTTGGAGTCCCGCCCACCGGGGCGAGCGCGCGCAGCCGTCGCACGAATTGCTGGTTGGCCACCGAGCCGTCCGAGCCGCGCGGGAGCAGTTCGATCTCCCAGGTGCCGCGGCCGAGGTAGCGTGGTGGGACGGCCTCGCTCGCCTGGCCCGCGGCGGTCTGCCGCGCGCGCAGCGCGAGCGCGTCGACGCTCGCGCCGGAGCCCGCGGATGCGGGCACGACCATCGTGATCGTCTGCGAGCCGTCGCTCGCGAAATCCTTGCTGAGCGTTTCCGCGATCTGGCGGCTCTGCGAGGAGGCCGGCAGGACGTGCGCGTCGGCCGGTATCAGCTGCAGATGAAGCGCCGGCGAGGCGATCGCGAGCAGCACCGCGGCGGTGGCGAGCGCGACCACGCCGGGCCGGCGCATCACGCCCCGTCCGAGACGCGACCAGGCGCCTTCCTCGCTCGCCTGCGCCGAGCGGGCGGCGCTGCGCTGCAGCCAGGCCGGGGCGAGCGAGCTGACCCGTGGTCCGAGCGCAACGAGCACGGCCGGCAGCACGACCAGCGCGACGAATCCGGCCGACAGGGCGACGACCATGCCGCCAATGCCCATCGAGTACAAGAACCGCAGCGGGAACACGAGCAGCGACGCGAGCGCTCCGGCGACGGTCAACGAGCTGTACAGTACGGTGCGCCCGGCGGTTTGCAGCGTGCGCTTAATCGCCACATTGGTGTCGGCTCCACTGGCGAGCTCCTCGCGGTAGCGCGAGAGCACGAACAGGCTGTAGTCGATCCCCAAACCTAGCCCCATCCCCGTGACGAGGTTGACCGCGAAGATCGACAAGCCCGTGACCTCCGCGTTGATCAGGCGCAGGAAGAGGAACGTGAGCACGATCGCGAAGCCGCCCACGAGCAGCGGCAGCGCGGCGGCGATCAGGCCGCGGAAGACCCAGAAGGACAGCAGCAGCAGGATCGGGAAGGCCAGGAGCTCGGCGTTCTTCAGGTCCGAGGAGGTGCGCTTGTTGATTTCGCTGAACGCGACGTCGGGACCGCCGAAGCGCACCCCTTGCCCGGCCAGCTCCGGGCGCAGCCGCGCGACCGCCGCGGCGGAGCGTTCCTGCGTGGAGAACGCGGCAAGCACCACCGTCAGGCGGCCGTCGCGCGAGACGAGCGCCGCCAGGTGCGTGGCCGGATAGTCGATCACGCGCTGAAATCCGGGTTGGGTCGACAACATTGCGGCCACGTGCGCCGCCTCGAGCTGGGCGGCGTGGTTTGTTCGTACTTCGCCGGCGCTGGGCACGAGCGCCGCGACGCCGAAGGCGGCCCGCTGGCCGGTCGCCCGTTCGATCGTTTTCTCGACCTGCTGGTTCTCGGCGCTCGGGTTCTGGAAGTCGGTGTTGGAGCTCTTCAGGATCGTCGTCACCGGCGCCCCAAATGCCGCCGCGAGCAGGAACGTGACGCCCGCGCCGATCAGCACGCGGCGCGCATTGCCCGCGCCGGTGGCGAGCGCGGAGAGCCGCGCGATCAAGGCCGTTCCTGGCTAGACAGCCAACACATGTCCAGTATTATGAGTGACTACTCACTAATTTGTCAAGGGAAATTTTCCCCACCAAACACAAAGCCCCCAAAGGGCCGCGCCTAACTTTCCGCTTCGCGCCAGACCTCGACGGAGACCTCGTCGACCGTCAGAGCGATCGGTGGCTCGGGCTTGGTCGCCTTGACCCACACGCCCTCGAGCTCGTAGTCCGCCAGTAGCCTGTCCGCGATCGTCGAGCACAGTCGCTCGAGTGTTTTGTGCGAGCGCTGCTGAGCGATCAGGGCGACGAGCTGGCAAACCTCGGCGTAGTCGACCGTGTCCTCGAGACGATCGGTTACGGTCGCGTCCGTCTCCCCGATGTCCAGGCGCAGATCGAGGACGAGCCGCTGGCCGACCTCGCGCTCGGCCTCGCTGACGCCGTGATGTGTATACAGCGAGAGACCACCGATCTCGACGGTGACGGACTCGGCGACCCCCTCGCGTTCCTCGTCGCGTTCCTCATCGAGGCCTCGATCGTCGTCGTCCAGCTCGTCCGCGTCGTCCTCGTCGTGCCCCTCACCGTCGATCATCTGCCGCCCAACGTAGCAGCCGCCACCGCGAGCGCATCGCGAACCGGAGCGACGTCGTGTACGCGGAACACGCTCGCGCCGCGCTCGTATGCCAGCACGTTCGATGCGAGCGTGCCCGGCAGCCTGTGCTCGGCATCTTGCGGCGAGGTCTGTCCTTTAGCCGCGGCGGCGATACGGCCAAGGAAGCTCTTGCGGGAGGTGCCGATCACGATCGGGCGGCCCAACGTCAGCAGCTCATCCAGACGACGCAGCAGTTGGAGGTTGTGCTCGACGGTCTTACCGAAGCCGATGCCGGGGTCGAGCATAACGCGCTCCTCGCGCACCCCCTCTCCCAGCGCGAACGCCAACCGCTCCTCCAGGAACCTCTTCACCTCGTCGACCACATCCTTGTATTGAGGCCCGCCCACCCCGCGTTGCATCGTGCGGGGCTCGCCGAGCATATGCATCAAACAGCACTCCACGCCGCCGTCCGCCACCAGTCCCGCCATCTCCGGGTCGGCTCTGAACGCGCTCACATCGTTGACGAGGCTCGCGCCCGCGCCCAGCGCCGCCGCGGCCACCACGGACTTGGATGTGTCGATTGAGATCTGCGTATCGGTGGCCGCGGCGGCTAGACCCTCGATGACCGGGAGCACGCGTCGAAGCTCGTCCTCAACAGATACGGGCTCGGCGCCTGGCCGGGTCGACTCCCCGCCGACGTCGACTATGTCAGCCCCTGCGGCGACGTGGCTCAACCCATGTTTGACCGCGACATCCGCCTCCAGGAAAAGCCCCCCGTCAGAGAACGAGTCCGGGGTGACATTCACGATCCCCATCAGACGAAACGGCAAGTCCACTGAGCAACTTTCCAGACGAGAGGGGTGACGGGCGCCGTGGGACACAGCCGCGCGGGACCGGCTGAGGTCAGGTGAATTCGGGGCGCTCGGGGCCCGAGCCGCGCATCTCCGCGGTGCCACCTGCCAACCCCGGGCGTGGAAGCGTTCGCGGCGTTTCGCGCTCGACGCGCTCGGCCGGCGCGGGCGGGGCGGGCAGCTCCGGCTTGGTGGTCTCCTCCTCCAGGCCGAACACCTCCTCCTCGCTCTTCCCGGCCAGCAGCGCGAGGAACTCCTCCTTCTCGATCGTCTCGCGTTTGACGAGGATCTCGGAGATCGTGGTCAGCTTCTCGCGGTGCTCAGTCAGGATGTCGCGCGCGCGCTGATGGGCAGCCTCGATGATGCGGCGCACCTCATCGTCGATCTCGCGCGCGATCTCATCGGAGTAGTCGGGCTCGGTGGAGAACTCGCGGCCGAGAAAAGGCTGGCCATGATCGTGGCCGAACACGCGCGGGCCGAGCTTCTCTGACATGCCGAATCGCATCACCATCTGCTTCGCCGTAGCGGTCACCTTCTCGATGTCGTTCGATGCGCCGGTCGTAATCTCGCTGAACACGATCTCCTCGGCCGCGCGCCCGCCGAGCGTCATCGCCATCGTGTCCTTCAGCTCAGCGCGCGTAGTCAAAAAACGGTCCTCTTGAGGCATCGAGATCGTGTAGCCCAACGCTTGGCCGCGGGAGATCACGGAGATCTTGTGCACGGGGTCGGAATGCTCCAGGAAGTGACCCACCAGCGCGTGTCCCATCTCGTGGTAGGCCGTGATCAGCCGCTCCTTCTCGCTCATCACCCGCGTCTTCTTCTCGGGGCCGGCGATCACGCGCATGATCCCCTCCTCGAGCTCTTCTTGTCCGATCTCGCGCTTGCCCGTCCTTGCGGAAAGGAGCGCCGCCTCGTTGATCAAGTTCGACAGGTCCGCGCCCGTGAAGCCCGGCGTCTGTCCGGCGAGCGCGTCGATGTCGATGATCTTCGCCAGCGGCTTGCCGCGCGTGTGGACCTCGAGGATCTTTGCCCTGCCCTTGCGGTCGGGGCGATCCACCGCGATCTGACGGTCGAAGCGCCCCGGGCGCAGCAGCGCGGGGTCGAGGATGTCGGGCCGGTTGGTGGCCGCGATCATGATGATGTTGTCCTTCGCCTCGAACCCGTCCATCTCGACGAGCAGCTGGTTGAGCGTCTGCTCGCGCTCGTCGTGGCCGCCGCCGAGGCCGGCGCCGCGGTGGCGCCCGACGGCGTCGATCTCGTCCATGAAGATGATGCACGGGCTGTTCTGCTTGGCCTGCTCGAACAGATCCC
>DAIOGX010000090.1:0-8005 GCA_036744995.1 Solirubrobacteraceae bacterium
GATCGGTGTCCAGCGCCGTGTCCAGGGACACATCCGGACGCGCCGATCTTCTTGACAGGCACTCTAGGTCAGTCAGGAGAGGCTTTGCGGGGTGTGTGCTTGTGAGGCCCGTGCTTGGGCGCTGAGCTCGTCGAGTGTCAGCAGCCGCGCGGGCGGGTGCTCGAGGATTCTCCTCGAGCTGACCGCGAGCGTATCGTCGATGTGCAAGAGCTCGCCCGAGGCCAGTGCTCTCCAGGATGGGGCTGTGTCCATCCGCTCGCTGGCTAAGACGACAAATGGAAGGCTGACTGCGTCATCCGAGCGCACACGGCTCCCCAGGCTGCTCGAGTGCTCGAGCGGCCGCCCCGGTGGTCGCTCGAGCACATAGAGGTCGTGCGTCTCTGGGTAACGCAGCGCCCATAGCCCGTTCGCCGTCGCGAGAATGAAGTTGATCGCGAGCAGCGGCAGGTTTGCGGCGACCCAGGCGCACGCGGCCTCGATGCCCGCGCCGATGTTCCCTTCGTGAGCCGCTATCTCGTGTGTGATCAGGGCGAAGAAGCGCTCGGAGTCGGTGTCGCCTTTCACCAGCGCCATCGTCCCCTCGCCGAGGTGAGCCTCGAGCGCCGGCAGGTCCTCGATCACGCCGTTGTGCGCGAATAACCGCCCGTCCTGCCTGAATGGATGCGTGTTGTGCAGGTCGAGTGCGCCTGTGGAAGCGAAGCGGATGTGAGCGACGAATGTCCTCGAGGAGATCTCGCGTGCCTCGTGTCCAAAGCGTGTGTCGCCGTAGGCGGCGAGCGGCTGCTTGCTGATGTGCGGAACCCCGACGCCATCGAACCAGCCGAGGCCCGTCCCATCCGGCTCGCGGTGGCTCTGAGTTGCCAGGCTGTCAGGTGCGTCCAGCAGCCAGAACGTTGCCTTCGCACGCTCGCGCCCGGCACTCAGGCCGAACAGGCGACACATCTCAGGTGGGCTTTCCGGGCTCGCGCATAACCCCACACTAGAACGCTGCAGACAGCACGAGCGCCGCCGGCACCGACACCCCACGCCAGCGGCAGGTCCGCTTTGATAGACCCCCGTCGCGATGAGCGCGACACCAAAGCACCCACGGAGGAGGCGGCGATCGCGCGTCCACCGGCGCGTGGGTCTCGTCGTGGCGGCGCTGCTCATGGCTGGGCTGCTTGGCTTCGCGTTGTCGCGCCTGGATCTAGGCCATATCGGCCACGCCCTACTCACCGCCAGCCCTGGCTGGGTCGCGCTGGCGCTCGTGCTGATGGCGTCCTCGCTGCTGCTGCGCTCCGCCTCCTGGCGTGAGACGCTGCGTGTGGCGCTGCCTGATGAGTCGATTGGCTGGGTAAAGGTTGGGCGGGCGACGATGATCGGAGTGATGGCCTCGGCGCTATTTCCCGCGCGCGTCGGCGAGCCCTCGCGCGTGCTGGTGCTCGCCCGCAGGCTCGATGGCCCCACCAGGCGCGTGCTGCCAATCGTGGCGGGCACGGTGTTCTCCCAGACGCTCATCAACCTGCTCGCATTGGCGATCCTCGCGGCAGTCACCTTCACCAGCGTGCCGCTGTTCCAGGGCCACCTCGCGGGGATCTACGCCGCCGCGTTAGTCCCGCTGGCGGTATGCGCGCTTGTCGTCCTCGGCCCGCGCCTGCTGGCACTCGGGCAGCGCTCAGGCTCGACCCGGGTGACACTCGCGGCGCGTGCGATCGCCCGCCTGCTGGAGCTCGCCCGGCGTGGACTGCTCGTGTTCGCGCGCCCACGCTACGGGGTCGCCGCCATCGCCCTCCAGCTGCTGGCCTGGGCGCTGCAATGGCTGGCCTGTTACATGATCGTCCTCGCACTCGGGCTGCAAGCACACGCCAACCTCGTGACGGCCGCAGCGATTCTCCTCGCCGTCAACGTCAGCGCAATCATCCCCGCGACCCCATCGAACGTGGGCGTGTTCCAGGCAGCCTGCCTGGTCGTGCTCGCGGCCTATGGCGTCGGCGCGGGAGCAGGCCTGGCCTACGGCATCATCCTGCAGGCCGTCGAGGTCCTGACCGCGCTCGCGCTGGGGATCCCCGCACTGCTCGCCGAGGGCCTGACCTGGCAGGACCTGCGTCCCCAACGCGGCGACCTCAACGCCGGCGATCCCAGCCCAGACGGACCCAACTGAGGGCCTAGCCGGCCAAAGCGCGCAGCGACTCCCGCAGCGAATGCGTCGTCTGAAGCACCGCCGTTGGCTCATAGCCACAGTGGGCCATGCAGTTCTCACAGCGCGGATCTCGACCGCGGCCATACTTGCTCCAATCGGTCGTCTCGATCAGCTCTTTATACGTCTCGGTGTACCCGTCGGACATCAGATAGCAGGGGCGCTGCCAGCCGAACAGCGAGTAGCTGGGGATCCCCCAGGCAGTGCAATCGAATTCGGCCTTGCCCTCGAGGAAGTCGAGGAACAGCGGGCTGTGATTCAGACGCCACTTCTTGCGCCGTCCGTCGGCAAACGCCTCTCCGAACAGCTTACGCGTCTGCTGCACACCGAGGAAGTGCTCCTGGTCGGGCGCTTTCTCATACGCGTAGGCGGGCGAGATCATCATTTCGTCGACTTCGAGGTCGTCGTTGAGGAAGTCGAGCACCTCACGCACCGTCTTAGGCGAGTCGTGCGTAAAGAACGTCGTGTTCGTCGTCACGCGGAAGCCAGCCGCCTTCGCGGCCCTGATTGCGCAGACGGCCTTATCGAAGGTGCCCTCGCGCTCGACCGATTCGTCGTGGCGCTCGCGCAGGCCATCCATGTGCACCGCCCACGCGAAGTACGGACTTGGCTTGAAGTTCTCGAGCTTCTTCTCCAGCAACAGCGCATTCGTGCACAAATAAACGAACTTCTTACGCTTGATCAGCTCTGAGGCGATCACGTGGATCTCGGGGTGGATCAGCGGCTCGCCGCCCGCGATCGAGACCATCGGGGCACCTGACTCCTCGATCGCGCCGATTGCCTGCGCGACGGGCATCCGTCGGCGCAGCTCGTGCTCGGGGTGCTGAATCTTGCCGCAACCCGAGCAGGCGAGGTTGCACTGGAACAGCGGCTCCAACTCGACGATCAGCGGGAACTTCTCGCGTTTCGCCAGCCGCTGGCGCATCAGATACCACCCCATGCGCGCGCCCTGCCTCATCGGAACCGCCATGTCACTTACATTAGTCCCCGGGGGTCCACCCGTGAAGGGCGGCCGCCACACGACGCAGCGCGAGCGCCGCACGCACGGCCCCGCGGACCGCCTGTGGACGCATCAGCTCGTGTGTGGGGCTGTCGAGCACCACACGAACGACCGCGAACGGCCGTTCGCCCGCGCCCGCGGCGAGCCACACCGACTCCATGTCGACCGCGATCGCTCCACCTCCATACAGCTCCCTGCGGCGCTCGCCGAGTGCCAGCTCAGAGACGCACACGATCTTGCCGCAACGCACCTTCATGCCACGGCCGGTGAGCATGCCCACGAGCTCCGGGGCGCTCGCGCAGGGGACACGTTCTGCCTGGTCATGCCCCTCGTCGCTTGCGGCATAGACCTCCTCGGCGACGATCACTTCTCCTGGCACGGAGCCCTCGTCCAGCCCCCCGCAGAAGCCGAGCACGAGCAACACGCCGCCCGTATCCCTTAAAAGCAAGCGTGCCGCCTCCCTGGCGCGCTCCGGCCCCATGCCGGTCTTGCGCACGCGCGCGCCGCGCGCGGCAGAGGAGGAGATCAGGGCGGCCTCGACCCGCAGGGGCGCCGCGATCAATAGATCGCTCATGTCCTCGCCGTCGGTGTGGCCATCGTCGCATGCAGCCCGTTGCTCCCCGCCGGCTCGATTGCAAGCGCTTGCAGTGCCGCATCCGCCGCCGCATGCCCGCTCAGCACCGCTCCCTCGAGCGTCGCCGGCCAGCCGGTGGCCGTCCACGCGCCCGCCAAGATCAATCCCGGTATGGAGGTCACTGGGCCGGGACGCAGGGCCGCCACTCTGGGCGCGGCGCGGAAAGTCGCCGAGTGCTCGCGCGTCACGAGGAAACGCTCCACCTTCGCGTTGCGCGCGCGGGGGAGCAGGTTTCGCAGTGCAGGCAGGTAGCGCTCGCGCAGAGCGTCCACGCTCATGCCCATCTCCCGCTCGGCGCCCGAGAGCGACACCGCCAAGTACTGGCTGCCGGCGGGCGCCCCGGCCGCGGCGGTGCGGTCGAACAGGTACTGCACCGGCGTCTTGACACCGGCCGCGAACGGGAGATCGCAGACCGGACGGTCATAGACGACATGGAGGTTCACGATCGGCGAGCTCCCCAGCGCGCTCGCTTTCCGTGCGACCTCTCCCATCAGCGGCTCCAGCAATGCTGCGGCGCGGGTGTGCGGCACTGCCACGATCACCGCCTCCGCACTCAACCCTCCATCGTCCCGACTCGCTGCTCCATCCCCATCGCGTTCTTCGTGCTCCTCCTCTCCACCCTGGCCGTCGGCCCCTCGTCCCCCACGACCGTGAATCTCGAGGCCCTCGGTGGTCTGCTCGAGCCGTTCCGCTCGCCAGCCGAGCCTCACATCGACACCGGCCTCCGTCAGCGCCCGGGCGGCGGGGTCGCCGATCGTCTCGCTCAGCGTCGCCGTGTGAAATCCGATGTCACCCGCATCCGCACCGGAGAGCAGGGCCGTGCGAAATACGAACGCGCTGAGCTCGAGCGACGCCTGAGCAGCCGGCAAATTCAACGTCGGCAGCGCGATCAGATCCCACAACGCACCCACCGCCTCCGGGCCCTGTCCGTGACGAGCCAGCCACTCGCCGAACGTCAGCTCCTCGAGCATCTCCTTGCGCGGATCCACACGCATCAGGGCAAGCGCCGCTCGTGCCGCGCCGAAGCGCTGCGCGAGGGTCAGATGGGGGTAGCGGGCAAGCGCGGGGACCAGGTGCAGCGGCGCGGGAAGCGAACTTCGGCGCAGCATCGCTGTCTCTGAGCCCGGGCTCAGCACGGGTATCTCCAGGCGTGGCTGGACAGCCACGCGATGAGCCGAGCCGAGCCGCGCGAGCAGCGCGCGGTAGGCCAAGCAGCAGCGCAGGAAGACGTGCTGGCCGTTATCGACCTGAAGGCCGTCGCGCTCGAACGAGTAGGCCGCGCCGCCGAGCCTGCGCCTGACCTCAACGAGCGTCACCTGAGCACCGGCGGTGGCGCAATCGAGCGCCGCCGCCATACCCGCGAGCCCGCCGCCGATCACGACGACACGACCCCCGGCGCTCATCCGCTCCCGCTCAACATGCTTCCCACCGCGACCAGCGCCTTCTCCCATGACGGCAGAGACATGCGCTCGCGGAGTGCTTGCTCAGGGTGCGCCTCGATGCGGTCGAGCAGCTTGCGGTAGATACCGGCCATCGCCAGTACGCAGGCGGCGCTGCGCCTGTCCAGCAGTGGTGTGAGCGCCAGCCCGCGGTCGAACCACTGCCGCGCGCGATTCGCCTCGAAGCGCACGAGCGCGTGCAACCCATCCAAATCGTTCTTGCCCTCCCCACGCGCGAGCGATGCCAGCACCGCGGGCGCATCGCGCTCCTCGCCCGCGGCGAGGAGGCCGAAGCGCCGGAGATCCTCGGCCGGCAGATAGACACGGCCGTTCTCAGAATCCTCACGCAGATCCCGCAGGATGTTCGTGAGCTGCATCGCCACACCGAGGTCCTCGGCGAGACCGGTGGCCGACTCCGGATCGCGACTCTGAAAGATCGCCAGGCACAGCCGCCCGATCGTGCCGGCCACCCGCCGGCAGTAGAGCAGCAACTCGTCAAAGCTCTCATAGGTGGTACCCAGAACGTCCATGCGCACACCCTCGATCAGCTCTTCGAGCGCCTCGGGCGGCAACGAGAAGCGCTTATGCGCGTCCGCCAGCGCCACCATCACGAGATCGGAGCCGGCCACCGATTGTGGCTCTGGATTTTCCAGCTCAAGCAGCGCCCGCGCCTCGCCATTGAGTCGGCGCAGCTTCTCCTCATGCTCGGAGCCACCGTCGCCGATGTCGTCCACACGGCGTGCGAACGCATACACCGCACACATCGCGCGGCGCCTGTCGTGGGGGAGCAGGCGGATGCCGTAATAGAAGTTTGCTGCCTGCGCCCGGGTGATCGACTCGCAGCGCCTGTAGGCCTCCATCGTGGGGTCCACAGCGCTCATTCCACGACACTCGAGCCTTGACGCCTGGAAACGGTCACGGCCGGCCAGACCGCCGCGCTCGTCGGCGAGGCCTGTCGATGAGCACGCCCACCAGGGCCAGCAGCCGTCGCCGGCCACCGGCGCGCGGCGGCCCCGAAAGCACGTCGTAGCCGGCACGCTCGATTGCCTTCAGAGCAGCCCGCCCTCCCGCCACGAACGCCGCGACCGCCAGCCGTTCACGTCCACGCAGCTCGTCGATCAGCGGCGTTCCGGCGGTGAGCAGCTCGCGCGCGCGCGCCACCTCGAAGGCGAGCAGCGCTCGCAACGGCTCACCGGCGTGCTGGGTGACCCCATCGCGCGTGGCGCTCAAATCCCTCGGCGCACAGCCGTAACGGGCTAAGTCCTCGCCCGGCAGGTAGATCCGGTCGTGAGCGAAGTCCTCGGCCACGTCCTGACAGTGCTCGATCAGCTGTAGCGCCGTGCAGATCGAGTCCGAGAACGCCACACGCGCGGGCGTCGCCATGCCGAACACGCCGAGCACGAGCTCGCCGACGGGATTCGCGGACAGCGCGCAGTAGCCGCGCAGCTCCTCCCAGGTCGCATACCGGCTCACGCGCTGGTCGACGCGGTTGGCCTCGATCAGACGCGCGAACGGCGCGCGTGGGAGCGAGCATTCACGCAGCGTAGGTTGCAGGCGCACCAGCAACGGGTGCTCGGCGTGTTCGGCATACGCGCGATCGAGATCCCGCTCCAGCGCGTCGAGGGCGGCTAGGCGATCGCCGGGCGCCGAGTCGCCCAGCTCGTCGACCAAGCGCGCGAAGCCGTAGACGGCGAGCAGGTGTCCACGCACGTGCCTCGGCAGCACCCGGCTCGCGACCGGGAAGTTCTCCGTCTCGGCGCGCGCCATCACCGCCTCCGCGGTGAGAGCGACGATCGGTTGCTCGGCTACGAGCATCACCCCAGTCGCCCGGACTGACCGCCCCCGCGCGCCGAGGTTAGGCAGCGCCCGAGTGCCATGATCGGGAACGTGAGCCGGTAGAGGTGGTAGTTGATGTAGTAGTCCGACGGAAAGCCCGTGCCGGTGTACTGCGGCTCATCCCACGTGCCGTCCACGCGCTGCGTCGCGACCAGCCAGTCGATGCCGTGCTCGAGTGCCCGCGCTGGGGAGACAATCCGGCTCTCCCGTCCAGGGTGTGCACCCGAGCGGCCGGCCGCGTGCAGCGCGAGCAATGCCCAGGCGGTCTGCGACGCCGTGCTCGGGCCGCGGCCGATCCAGGCGGGATCGTCATAGGAGCGGGGGTCCTCACCCCAGCCCCCGTCTTCGTTCTGGTGCTCCTCCAACCACCGCACCGCGCGCCGGATGCACTCCGCCGAGGGCTCCACCCCGGCGGCGATCAGTGCCGGGACGGCAGCGCCGGTGCCGTAGATGTGGTTGACGCCCCAGCGACCGAACCATGAGCCACCGGGATCCTGCTGGTCGATCAGCCACGCAATGCCACGGCGGGCGGCGGGAGCGCCTGCAAGCCCCAGCGCGGCGAACATCTCGACAGCGTGTGCGGTGACGTCGGCGCTCGGCTCGTCGATCACCTCGCCGAAGTCGAGGAACGGCAGCTCGCGCACCAGCGAGCGGGTGTTCTCAGCGTCGAACGCGCCCCAGCCGCCGCCCGAGCTCTGCATTCCCTCCACCCACCGCAGAGCTCGTGCGATTGCCCCCTCGATCCGTTGCCCGACTGCGGGTAGCGATACTTTCCCGTTCCTGGCCCCACCCATCGTTTGCACCGCCGCGTCAATCTCCACCTCCCCGGCGACCGGGCCTGTCATGCGGAGCAGCGCGAGCACGACCTCGGCCGTGTCGTCGACGTCGGGGTAGTTGACGTTGGCGAACTCGAACGCCCA
>DAIOGX010000091.1:0-7944 GCA_036744995.1 Solirubrobacteraceae bacterium
CGCTCGTGAACTCCGTGTCGTGGCGTGAGGTGAACGACGGGTTCGCGCGGAACACGGGCCCAATCTCGAACACCTTGCCGAAGCCCGCGGCCATCGCCATCTGCTTGTAGAACTGCGGCGACTGCGCGAGGTAGGCCTGCCCCTCGAAGTACTCGACCTTGAACAGCTCGGCGCCGGACTCGCTGGCGGAGCCCATCAGCTTGGGGGTGTGGATCTCGATGAAGTCCTCGCTGCGCCAGTAGTCGCGCATCGCGTGCTCGACCGTGGTCTGCACCTCGAAGATCAGCCGGCGGTCGGGCCGGCGCAGGTCGAGGTAGCGCCAGTCGATCCGCTTGTCGAGGGCGGAGTCGGGCGCGATCGGCACCTCGGGCTCGGCCGGAGAGTCGACCTCGATGCTCTCCAGCTGCAGCTCGACGCCACCGAGCTTGACCCGCTCGTCGGCGACCACAGTCCCCGTCAGCGTCACCGCGGACTCGACGCTCAGGCTCGTGATCTGCTCGTTGAGCTCCGTGGGTGGGTCATCCTTGCCGAGCACCGCCTGCGCCAGTCCCGATTCGTCGCGCACGACCACGAACTGCACGCGCTTCTGGTCGCGCACCACGTGCACCCAGCCGCGGATCGTGACCTGCTCGCCGACGTGCGCGGGCAGCTCGGATATGAGGGTGCGAGTCATGGCGGGGACCCTATCTAGCCGGACGATCCCGATGTCTCCTCGGCCAACTCAACTTCTACAGCGAACTCCTCGGCCTCGACCGTCTCGATGCGCTCGATCGTCCCCGCCTCGAGCAGGTCACCTTCCCCCAGCTCCAGCGCGCTCAGCCGCTCCGCCGTGTCGTGCACGACCACGCGGCTGACCGGCGCGCGCATCTTCACCTGCGCCTCGGACTTCGCCTTGCGCACCTCTTTGAGCACATCCGCGGTCACATCGAGTGCCACGTCTTCGCGGTCGTGCTCCGGCTGCTCGCCGACCTCGGCCAGCAGCTCTGCCGCATCCGGCCAGGGCGCGCGATGCACCGACCCCTGCTGCCACCACGACCACACCTCCTCACAGACGAACGGCAGGAACGGGGCGAGCAGACGCTGGAACACCGACAGCGAAATGCGCAGCGCGCGGCTTACCGACGCGCTCACGTCCGGGTCCGGATCGTAGCGACGCCCCTTGACGAGCTCGAGGTAGAAGTCGCAGTACCACCAGAAGAACTCCTCCGTGCGCTCGAGCGCTCGCGTGTAGTCGTACTCGTCAAAGCTGCTCGTCGCATCTCTCACGACCGCCGTCAGCCGCGCGATCATCGCGCGGTCGAGCGGGTGCGTGAGCGTCTCGCCCTGCGGGGGGAGATCGGCGAGCGCGAACTTCGACGCGTTCAAGAGCTTCACCGCGAGCCTGCGGCCGACCTTCATCTGCTGGGCGTCGAACGCGGTGTCCGTGCCCGGGCGCCCGTTCGCCGCCCAGTAGCGCGCGGCGTCGGCGCCGTGCTCCTCGAGCAGGTGCATCGGCGTGACCACGTTGCCCTTCGACTTCGACATCTTCTTGCGATCGGGGTCGAGCACCCAGCCGGAGATCGCTGCGTTCCGCCACGGCAGCGCGTCGTGGTCGAGGTGGGAGCGCAGGATCGTCGTGAACAGCCACGTCCTGATGATGTCGTGGGCCTGCGGGCGCAGGTCCATCGGGAAGACCTTCTCGAAGACCGCATCGTCCTCGGGTGGGCGGGCTCCGCATCCGGCGATCTGCGGCGTCAGCGACGAGGTCGCCCACGTGTCCATCACGTCCGGGTCGCCGACGAACCCGTTTGGCTGCCCGCGCTGTTCGGGCTCGTATCCCTCGGGCACGTCGGTCGAGGGGTCGACCGGGAGCTGGTCCTCGCGCGCGGGAATCGGTTCCTCGTAGAGGGCGGCGCCTGACGCGTCGAGCGGATACCAGATGGGGAACGGCACGCCGAAGAAGCGCTGGCGGCTGATGCACCAGTCGCCGGTCAGCCCGTTCACCCAGTCCTCATAGCGCGCGCGCATGTATGGCGGATGCCACTGGAGCTCGCGCCCGCGCGCGATCAGCTCCTCGCGGTGGTCGACCGTGCGGATGAACCACTGGCGGCTGGTGACGATCTCAATGGGTCGCTCGCCCTTCTCGAAGAACTTCACCGCGCGCGTCACCGGGGTGGGCTCGCCGACGAGGTCGCCCGACTCTGAAAGCAGCTCGACCATCCGTTTGCGCGCCTGGTTGATCGTCTTGCCCTGGAGCTCGCTGTATCGCGCGCGCGCGTGTCTGACGTCTTGTGACTCCCACCCGGGAGTCCCCCAGGGGACGTCTGTGAGCCGCCCGTCGGCGCCCAGCACCGAGCGAACGGGGAGACTGAGCTCGCGCCACCAGACAACGTCCGTCAAATCGCCGAACGTGCACACCATCACAAGCCCTGTGCCCTTGTCGGGGTCGACGAGCGGATGGGTGAGCACCGGCACGCGCGTGGCGAACAGCGGCGTCAGCACATCCTTGCCGACGAGCCGGCTCTGGCGGGCGTCGTCGGGGTGTGCGAGCAGCGCGACGCAGGCCGGGATCAGCTCTGGGCGCGTGGTCTCGATCAGGGCGTCTGCGGCTGACGGGTCTCCTCCACCTGCGCCACCGTCAGGCCCGTCGTCACCGTCGGCGATGTGAAAGCGCACGCGGTGCATCGCCCCCGTGCGCTCGCGGTCCTCGAGCTCAGCCTGGGCAACGGCGGTCTGGAAGTCGACGTCCCAGAGCGTAGGCGCCTGGAGCTGGTAGGCCCCGTCGCGGGCGAGCAGAGCGAGGAACGAGCGCTGAGAGATGCGCTGGGCGAGCGCGCCGATCGTGGTGTAGGTCATCGACCAGTCGACCGACAGGCCGAGCATGCGCCACAGCGCCTCGAACGCCTGCTCGTCGGTCTCGGTCAGACGTAGGCAGAGCTCGACGAAGTTGGGGCGCGAGATTGAGATCGGTTCCTTCTCCGACGGCTCCTCAGGCGCGGTGAAGTTCGGGTCGTAGGGGATCGACGGATCGCAGCGCACGCCGAAGTGGTTCTGCACGCGGCGCTCGGTCGGGAGGCCGTTGTCGTCCCAGCCCATCGGGTAGAAGACCTCGCGGCCGCGCATGCGCTGGTAGCGCGCGATCAGATCAGTGTGGGTGAAGGAGAAGACGTGGCCCACGTGCAGCGAGCCGCTCACGGTCGGCGGGGGCGTGTCGATCGCGAACACCCGCTCGCGCGGAGCTGAGGCATCGAAGTGATAGGTGCCCTCACGCTCCCAGACGGCACTCCACTTGGCCTCCAGGCCGTCGAGCGTCGGGCGCTCGGGGACGGTCGCGCCGGTGTTGGTCTCGGGTTGCTGCGACGGTGGCGGCAAGCCGTGGATCGTATCCGCCCGGGAGCGCCGCCCAGGCGGTCGCTACAGATCAGGCGCTCAGGGCGATTGGCGCAGCGGCATCCCCGGGAGCGGCGGACCGCTCTTCTCGCGCCGCGTGGTGCGTGGGACAGTAGACGCCGCGGATCCGCCCGTCGTCGAGGCCGTAGGCGAGCCACATCTCGCCGCGCCAGGCGAATTGGAAGAACCCGCCGTTCCTCTGCCCTTGCTCCAGCTGATGACGCCAGGCAGCGACAACCACCGCGGCCGGGATGCGCGACTCACAGGAGCAGCCGTCGGCGAGATACCCGCTCGAGACGCACCGCAGCGGCTCGTCCACGGTAGCTTGGACGACCCTCAAATCTACGCGCAAGCCATCCGTGTCGAGCCCAGCTTCGCCCGCCCCAAACGGGACACGATTTGCGGTCCTACCTGCCCTTGTCGTGCACTCCATGTCGTTCTTTTCGGACGACAAGGGCAGGTAGGTCAACTCTTACGAATAACTGGACGTTTGTCCTACGCGCGCGGCAGGTGGCCG
This sequence comes from Solirubrobacteraceae bacterium, assembly GCA_036744995.1. Classification (GTDB taxonomy): domain Bacteria; phylum Actinomycetota; class Thermoleophilia; order Solirubrobacterales; family Solirubrobacteraceae; genus Palsa-744. Next base: position 3,887 of record DAIOGX010000091.1, read on the forward strand.
CCCTGGAGCCAGCATCGGCGCTGAGCCACCGCCGGTGGCTATCGCTCCGCGTGCGAATCCGAACACGCCGCCACCCCGCCCCGCAAATGGCGGGACGGGGTGGTGCAAGGCGCCTGGCCCAGCGGCGCTCAGCGTCGGCTACGGCGTGTGCTTGCCCAGTGCATGGTGGACGAACGCGAGGCTCGCCACATGCGCCTGTACGTGCAGCACACCGGACCCCGCGCCGGGCGCGCCCGAGAGGGCCAGGTAGAGCGACACTCGACGATGCTGCTTCAGCGCGGCGAGCACCGCGTGCAGCGTCCCGGCCGATATGACCAGGTGGACCGCGGTCTGCCGTCCCGCCACGAGCGCGACGGGCACGCTCTCGAGCGTGAAGCCGCGCAGCGTGGAGGTCTTGGCGCTCCTGCCATGGCCCCTACCGTGCGAGCGCGCGATGAGGACCGTCAACCGGCCACTCAGGCTCGCCTCGAGACCCGCATCGCACATTGCGCTCGCCGTGACGATGCGCTTGCCCAGCAGCTTCTGGGTGCGGGCAACGGTGAGCGTGCAGTGGATCGCGGAGGCGCCCGGCGAACCAGCGGTCCCCGGAACGCCGATTGTGAGCGTACGCGTCACCGTGGTGACGTTGCCGAGCACGTCGGTGGCCGTGGCGGTCACCTGGTAGGTACCGGGGGAGGTGTAGGCGTGGGTCGCGCTGACGCCGCTCGCGGAGGCGCCATCTCCGAAGGAGAAGCCCTCCGAGAGGACGGGACTCCAGACGTCGAGCGGCGCGAGGAAGAACTGCAGCGACTGGCCCACGAGACCCTGCGAGGGAAGCGTAAGCCCGCGCAGCAGCGGCCCCGCGCCGTCGTAACCCGCCGCTTCGAGCAGGTAGTTCGGGCCGTTGGAGCGCGACCACACGGCGATCCCATTGCCCTGCGCGTCGATTCCGACCGCCGGGACGCCTTCCTGCGGACCAGCGGCGGAGACCGTTGTGGCCGGTGAAAAGCTGCCACCGGCCGGCCGCACGGCGGCTTGTGCCGTGTAGTTGGCGCCGTTGAACGTCTTCCAGCTGACGATCGTCCCGCTCAACCCGTCGCCGGCGATGCGCGGTTCGTACGCTTCCTGCCCACCCGGGTCGAGCGTGGCCTGCATCGCGAACGTCCCCGCGCTGCCCGGCGAGCGCACGCTCGCGTCCACACGCAATTCTTTGCCGTCGGACTGTTGCCAAGCCACGACCCCGTCGCCCTGGCCGTCGAACGCCACCTGTGGCGCCTGCGCCGGCTGCGAGCTGGACGCTGAGACCCTCTGGGAGGCGCCGAATTCCCCGCCCGCTGGCCGGTAGTCGCCTTCCACGGTGCTCGCGGGAGGCCCGTCGAAGCGCCAGACCGCGAGCGCGTCGCCGGTGGAGTCGAACGCCACCTGCGGCGTGTCCGCGTTGTAGCCGGACGGCGAGAGAAACCGTGGCAAGCCAAAGCTCCCGCCGGCGCGGACGGCGCCTTGAATGCGGATGTTCGAGCCGTCCCAGCCGTCCCATACGGCGATCGCGTCTCCGTGTGAGTCGAGTGCGACCTGCGGGACGCTCGCGACCGTCGTGAACCCGGTCAGGGCGACCGGTTCGCCGAACAAGCCACCGGGCGCGGCCGAGGAGGATTGGACCTCTTCGAAGAGACCCGAGGCGAGGCTCCACACGATGACCGCTTCGCCTGAGGCGTTCATCGCCACGCGCGGTTCCCGGGCTTCATAACCCACCGCCGACAGCGTCTGGGGTGCGCCGAACGAGCCCCCGGCGGGCCGGTAAGCGGCCTGAACACGCTGGTTGGCGCCGTCGAAGCGAAGCCATACGGCGACCGCGTCGCCCTGCCCGTCGGTTGCGACATCTGGGCGCGTCGAGTTCTCGCTTGCGTCCGAGAGCGTCTGGGGGGCGCTGAAGGCACCGCCCGCGGAACGAGCGGAGGCCATGATGACGGTGTTGGCGCCGCCCGCCGACCGCCAGACGGCCACGGCGTCGCCGCCCTGGTCGAAGGCGACGTGCGGATAGCTTGCATCCTGGCCTGACCGAGAGACCACCTGCGGGGTGAGCCACTGCGGTGCCGCGTAGGCGGGCGCCGCCACGGCCAGCGTCGCCGCCACCACCGTGACACCGATCCCACGGCCGATGAGCCGGCGGTTGACGGGCCTGCGGTTGACGGGCCTGCGGTTGAGAATTCGGTTGAGCATCATCTCGCGATACCTCCTGTGAGAGCCCGCGTCAGCGGGCTGGATGGCGTTTGTGCGAGACGAAACCGACGAACGCGCGGCGAATTACGCGAGCCAGCCAATTTTTTTGGGGAAGCTTGGCCCGGCAATCCCACGCCGGGCAACCCCTTGCGCTCTACGGGATCAGGCTCCCACCCGGCGGCGCCGGTTCGGGCGTGGTTCGCGCCGGCGGGGTGGTTGTGGTGGGAGTCGTCGTCGGCGGAGGCGGTGTGGTGGGAGTGGTAGCCGGCGGTGGAGGTGGAGCGACCGGAGTGGTGGTTGTCGGGGTGGTAGCGGCCGGGGTCGTGGCCGGCGGCGGCTTCGGTGTCGGTTTTGCCGGCGCCGGTCGATGCGTCGCCGGCGTTCGATGGCGGCGACGGCCACCTGACCGCACGCGATCGGTTGAGTGGTGCGGCGTCCCCGCTGTGGACACGGCCAAGGCCGTGTCGGTGTTAGCGGGGTTGTGGAAGCCCGATACCCCGTGCTTGGCGACAGCCACCGAGGTGGTCCGGTGGTAGGGCCTTCGGATAGCCGTGGCGATTGGGTGCGCCGTCGCCGCGCCCGTCGCCGTCGGATGTAGCAAGACGTGTCCGTCCCGTGTGCCGCCAACCATCGCCACGAGGACTATGCAAAGCGCGAGCAGAGCTCCAGCTAGAAGCGTCCACGCGAGCCTTCCTCGCCCCGTCCAGGCCCAGACGCCCGCGCCCGATCGAGCCACCAGCTGTCCGGGCCGGCCGGACTGCTCCTCGGCAGCCTGCCCGACCGATCCATACGCCCCGGATGGGGACCCTGAAGACCCCGACCCGGGGCCGCCCGCCCCCGACCCAGGGCCAGCGACGACGCCGCTCCAGTCGGCGCCGACGAATTCGGCCGCGCGCGCGATCGCCGCATGGCGCAACCAGACAAGCGGGACAATCGGGGCGGCGAGCGCCCGGTAGGAGACGCCCGCCTCTTCCATCGCGGCGCGGCTGAGCCGGCAGGTGTCACAGCCGGCGATGTGCGCGTGCACCCACTCGAGCTCGGCGGCGCTGCCACGCTGATCGTCCTGAATGCTCGCGAGCAGTGGCAGCGCGCGGGCGCAGTCGGCTGAGGATGCGCTCACGGAGACGAGCGCCGAATCGCGCATGAGGTCGCGGAGCTTGATCCGCGCGCGCGAGACGAGCTGCGCGACGGCGTTGCGGTTCAGGCCCATCAACTCGCCGATCTCGTCGTAGGAGAGCAGCTCGACCTCGCGCAACGCCAGCACCTCCCGCTGGCGCGGGGGCAGCGCGGCGTTCGCCGCCTGCACGTCCTCACGGGCCGCCGCGAGCAGCGCGGCGCGCTCGGGATCGCGCTCCAGATCGCCTTCCTGGGGACCGAGCGGCTCCGGCTGCTCTGCCATCGGCTCGGCTTTTCGGCGGCCCTCGATCATGTCGTAGCACGCGTTGCGGGCCGTGGCGAGAGCGTAGGCGACGAAGTTGAGGTCGCGCCCCTCCAGAGCGGGCAGCCGCCCGAGCAGGCGCACGAATGTCTCCTGGGTCGCGTCGGCCGCATCGTGCTGGGTCCCGAGCATCCGCATGCAGAAGCCATACACGCGCTGCTCGTGACGGTCGTACAGCTCCGCGAAGGCGTTGCCATCACCGGCGACCGCCAGCCTCGCCAGCTCCCTGTCGTCCAGCGCCTTGGGCGGGTGTGCGGCCGGCGTGGCCATGATCGATAGCTTGGCATGAATCCTCCAGAACGCATCTGCTGACGCCGGCCCCCGGTAAGCAGTGGGTGCCTCACTGAAAGACGGCGGGTGGATGACGCCCATCACAGGCACAACGGGCCAAGCGCTTGTTTGTTACGGGGCTTCGAGCGGC
>DAIOGX010000092.1:0-7878 GCA_036744995.1 Solirubrobacteraceae bacterium
CGCGCCTCCTCCTGCGCGAGAACGACCACCTGCCGGGCCCGTTCTGTGAATCGCTCGAACATGGTGTGATTCCTTCCTGCGAGGACGGTGCCTCTCGACCGCTATGTGGTCCTATCGATGCCTTCTGGGCAGTCTACCAATCGGCACCCAGCCTCCTGATGGTTAGTCGCGCATGGCGGGGAACAGCACGACCTCGCGGATCGAGTCGCGCCCGGTGAGCAGCATCACGAGGCGGTCGATCCCCAGGCCGACGCCGCCGGCCGGCGGCATGCCCTGCTCCAGGGCCTGTACGAACAGCTCGTCGTAGGGTTGGGCCTCCTCGCCACCCATATCGGCGAGCTTCGTCTGGGCCAGGAAACGTTCGCGTTGAACATCCGGATCGTTGAGCTCTGAGAAGGCGTTGGCGATCTCCATGCCGCCGGCGAACGCCTCCCAGCGCTCGACCAGGCCCGGCTCGCTGCGGTGAGCGCGCGCGAAGGGCGAGAGCTCCACCGGATAGTCCATGACCAGCGTCGGTTGGATCAGCGTGGGCTCCACGTACTTCGACAGCAATTCATCGGTCAACTGACCCCAGTCCGCTTGAGTGCTCGAGACCTCGAGCTCCCGCGCGGCGATCGCTTCGTATAGGGCGCTGTTATCGCCTCGGACCGCCGCGATGTCGATTCCGGTGGCAGCTGTGATCGCCTGCTCGAACCCGATCCGCCGCCATGGCTTCTCGAAGTCCAGCTCTCCCTCATAGCCGGCCCCGCGGGCGGCGCCTCGGACCAGCTCTTCCAGTCGCGCCGCCTCGAGCTCATAGTCGGCGTAGGCCTCGTAGAACTCGACCACCGTGAACTCGGGGTTGTGCTTGGAGGAGACGCCCTCGTTGCGGAAGTCCTTGCCGAGCTCGTAGACCTTCTCGAGGCCGCCGACGAGCAGGCGCTTGAGGTACAGCTCGGTCGCGATCCGCAGATACAGGGTCCGGTCCAGCTCGTTGTGGTGGGTCGTGAAGGGCCGTGCCAGGGCGCCTCCGTAGAGCGGCTGCAAGACCGGCGTCTCTACCTCGACGAAGCCCTGCCCGTCCAGGTAGGCGCGCACGGCGGCGATGATCTTCGCGCGCGTGAGGAACACCTTGCGGGCCTCCTCGCTTGCGATCAGGTCGAGCTCGCGCCTGCGATAGCGCGTCTCGACGTCACTCAGGCCGTGATGCTTGTCCGGCGGAGGACGCAGCGCCTTGGCGAGCACCTGAAAGGAGTCGACGCGCAGCGACAGCTCGCCACGCTTGGAGCGCAGCACGGCGCCGTCAACGCCGATCATGTCCCCAAGATCGAGCGAGAGCAAGCGCGCGAACAAATCCTCTCCGAGTACGTCCAAGCGCGCGTGCAGCTGGATCTTGCCGGAACGGTCGACCAAGTCCAGGAAAGCGGCCTTACCGGAACCGCGGCGCGCGGCGATGCGACCCGCGACGCGATGACTCTCGTCGGTCTCCTGGCCGTTCTCGAGGTGGGCGTAGTCGCGCAGGATCGACTCGATCGGCTCCGCGTCGGGAAAGGTATAGGGGAAGGCCGTCGGATCGGACTCGCGCAGCCGCTGCGCCTTGGCCCGACGCTCAGCAATCAGCTCTGGCAGGCCGTGCCGGGTCGACTCGCCCGGCGGCGAATGCTCATCCTCGGGTGCGCTCATCGCTGAGCGAGACTACTTGAGGCCGACGTCGATCTTCGTGATCTTGAGCTTGCGCGCGGGTCCGCGCGGCACCTTGACGGCGATCGTCTCGTTGCGCTTGTGACCCAGCAGAGCGCGACCCACGGGCGACTCGTTGGAGAGCTTGTTGTCCTCCGGCTTGGCCTCCGCGGAGCCGACGATCGTGTACTTGACCGACTTGCCGGTCTTTTCGTCTTTGACGTGCACGACCGAGCCGACCTGAACGATGTCCGTCGAGAGATCCTTCGTCTCGATGATCGTCGCCATCCGCAGCTTCTCCTGCAACTGCGCGATCCGACTCTCGAGCATTGCCTGCTCGTTCTTGGCGTCGTCGTACTCGGAGTTCTCGGAGATGTCCCCGAACTCCCTCGCCTCCTTGATGCGCTGGGCCACCTCACGGCGCTTCTCGGTGGACAGCAGCTCGAGCTCATCTTTGAGCTTCTCGAGGCCTTCGGGGGTGAGGATTACGTCCTTCGGCATTGATCCTCGATCGGGAGTTGTTTTGGATTAAGAACGGCAAACCCCCGCTTGACAAGGCGGGGGTTTGCGATCCGTGCGGCTACGGCGAGCGCAGCAGTATAGCGAGGCGTTGGGGCTGCTCGAGAGCTCTCAGACTGGGAGCGGAGCTCCCAGCGCTTCGCGGGCGAGCAGCCCCCTCACGAGCTCCAGTGTCTGGGCGGATTGCAGGGATTCCTGCAGCGATTTGGCGATCGCTCGGCGGGGCTCCAGGCGCGTGACGTACCAGGGATAGAACTTGCGCAGGTAGCGGGTCGCACGGTCTGCACCGAGGTGCTCGACGGCCTGCTCGATCACCCAATAGAGCTCGGCTACGATCTCCTGGCGACTTGGCGTGTGCTCGCGATCGTCAAGCAGTTCTCGAAACAGCCAGGGGTTGCCCAGGCACCCGCGCGCGAGCATCACAGCGGTGGCGCCCGTGAGCTCGAATACCTCGCGCACGCGCGTGGCGTCGTTGAGACCGCCGGTGAGGATCACGGGCGCCGGCAGCGACCGCACCAGGCGCGCCGCGAGCTCGTAGTCGGGGACTCCCTTGTGATGGACGGCAGCTGAGCGGGGATGGAACGCGATCGCGGCCACGCCGGCCTCTTCGACCAGCCGGTGTGCGAGCTCAAAGCCACTGCTCCTGTCGCCCGGGCGCAGGCCGGAACGCAGCTTGACGGTGACCGGCAGCCCGCCTGCGACCGCCGCTCCCTCGACGGCGGCCCGCGCCACGGCAACCGCCCGGTCGGGATCGGCCAGCAGCGCCGCTCCGGCGCCGGTCTTGCGCACCTTGGGGACGGGGCAGCCCATATTGATGTCGATCGCGTCCGCCCCCGCCTCCACCACACGAGCCGCGGCCGAGCGCATCATCGCCGGTTCCTCGCCGAACAGCTGGATCGCAATCGGCCCACCGACATGCTCGCGCGGGTCGATGCGCAACAGCTCGTTGCAGGTGCGCTCGTTGCGATAGTGGATCGCGTGGGAGGAAACCATCTCCGAGACCGCCATCCCCGCGCCGTAGCGCTTGGCCTGGAGGCGCACGAACCAGTTGCCGATCCCAGCCAGTGGAGCAAGCATCACGCGGTTGGGCACCTGCAAGGGACCGAGCGTCCACGGATCTGTCAGAGAGGGCGCCATGCCCCCATTGTTGCGTTCTTCAGAGATTGCGCTCGTAGAGCAGTCGCAGCCCGGTGAGCGTGAGGAGGTCGTCGACCTCCTCGAGCTCCTCGGTGTACGGCACCACCAGATGAGCCAGCCCACCGGTCGCGACCACCGCTGTGCGTTCTCCCAGCTCGTCGTAGAGGCGACGCAGGATCGCATCGATCGCGCCCGCGTAGCCGAAAATGACTCCGGAGCGGATCGCGTCGATCGTGTTCTTGCCGATCACGCTCTTCGGCGGCGCGAGGTCGACCTTGGGCAATCGCGCGCCGCGCTCGGAGAGAGCCTCGAGGGAGATCTCGATGCCGGTCATCAGCGAGCCGCCGAGGTACTCGCCCTCGCGCGAGACGACATCGAAGGTCGTGGCGGTGCCGAAGTCGACGCATACAGCGGAGCCGTCGAAGCGCTCGCGGATGGCCACGGCGTTGACGAGCCGGTCGGCGCCAATCTCGCGCGGGTTGTCGTAGCGGATCGCCATCCCGGTCTTCGTTCCCGGCCCCACTGCGTGCATCTCGTGGCCCAGATAGCGGCTTGCCATCGCCGTCCACTCGGGCTCCAGCTGCGGCACGGTGGAGGAGACGATCGACGCCTCCAGGTCCGTGAAGTCGTACCCGCGCAGCTCCAGCAGGTTGCGCAGCGCGGCCCCCAACTGGTCGGCGGTGGACTGACGTACGGTGGCGAAGCGCCAGTGCTCGAGCAGCTCCTCACCGCGGTAGGCGCCGAAGTGAGTCTGGGTGTTTCCGACGTCGACGACGAGCAGCATGATCGACCATTATGCTCAGCAAGGCGGTCAATCAAGTTCAGCTACTTGCTCAGCAAGTTCAGCAACATGCTCAGCAGCATGACCACTATGATCAGCAACATGGCGGTGAAGCGTTCGACCTCGATGAACGGCCTCGTGACACGAAAGCGCTCGGCGCGATGAACGCGAAGCTCTACGTGTTCCCAGGATCGCACCCTTGCGCGGCGGTCGAAGCGGCGCTGACACTGAAGGCGATCGATTACGACCGCGTGGACCTGCTGCCGCTGAGCCAGATACTGATCGGCCCGCTGCGCTATGGCGGCGGCACGGTCCCCGGCATGCGCCTCGACTCAGAGCGCCTCGTGGGGTCGCGCACGATCATGCGCCGTCTCGATGCGCTCGTCGCCGACCCGCCGCTCCTGCCCTCTGAGACCGACATGCGTGAGCGGGTGCTCGAGGCCGAGCGGTGGGGAGATGAGGTGTTTCAAGACGTGCCGCGCAAGATCCTCCCAGTGGCGTTCCTGCGCAAGGCGGCGGCGATGGAGAGCTTCGCGGGAGACGCCAAGCTGCCACTGCCGCCAGCGCTCCTGCGTCCGGGCCTGCCCCTCACTGCCCGGCTCATGGCGCACAGGAGCAAGACGGACGACGCGACCGCGCGCGCTGCACTGGCGGAGCTCCCAGGCCACCTAGAGCGCATCGACGGGTGGATCGCGGACGGTTTGCTCGGCGGTGCGCAGCCAAACGCTGCCGACCTCCAGATTGGCAGCACTATCCGCCTGCTGATGTCGATCGGCGACGTCCGCCCACTGATTGAAGGTCATCACGCCTCAGAGCTGACGCGCTACTTCCCGCCGATGGTCGGCGAGATCGAAGTGGGTACGCTGCCCGCCGAGTGGTTCCCAGCGCCCGTGGGCGCATAGACACGCTCGCTCGCCGGCCTGGGATCACACAGAATCTCGGTCGTGGCGCGCCACCCAGCAACCATTATGGGCAGGACACCTGGCTATATGGACCCTAGCCGCGAACCTGAAGCAAGAACGCCGGAGCCGAACTCTGTTACGTGGCCGGCGGTGCTTGCGTGAGCGCGGGAGCGTTGTTATCCGCCCAGTCCTGGAGGAACGCCTCGGTGTCGGCTACATCGAGGGGCTTTGCGAACAAGAAGCCCTGCCCTGAGTCGCAGTGCTCGTCTCTGAGCACCGAGAGTTCCTGCTGCCGCTCGATGCCCTCGGCGAAGGTCTCGATCGAAAGTGCCTTGCCGAGCTGCACGAGGGTGTGAATGAGCGTCTCGCCCTCCTGGTTGTTTTGCAAACCCATGATGAACGAGCGATCGATCTTCAACGCGTCAACGGGGAACCGCTGCAGGTGAGCCAGAGAGGAGTAGCCGGTACCGAAGTCGTCGATCGCGATCCGCACGCCGAGGTCCTTGATCGCTGTTAGTCGCCGCGCCGTTTCCCCGACGTTGCGCATCAGCGTCGTCTCGGTGATCTCGATCGTCAGCGCCTCGGGGTCAAGGCCGCTATCTGAGAGCGCACCTTCGATGTCGCCGATGAGCTGATCGGTATCGAGCTGGCGTCCGGAAACGTTGACGGCCATACCGATCGGAAAACCCGCCTTGCGCCATGCCGCGCCCTGAGCACAGGCTTGGCGCAGCACCCACTGCCCCACTTCCACGATCAGCCCAGTGTCCTCGAGCATCGGGATGAAGGCATCCGGTTGAACGATGCCCCGCACCGGGTGCTTCCAACGAATCAGCGCCTCCACTCCGTTGGGGCTCATATCCTGCAGGTCGAGGGTCGGCTGATAAGCCAAGAAGAACTCGTCGTTTCCGAGCGCTTCGCGGAGGTCCATCTCGAGCTCCATCCGGCTTTGGACGGCGTCCTGCATGCCGGACTCGAACACCACAAAGCGGTTCTTGCCGTCCCACTTGGCACGATACATCGCGATATCCGCGTCGCGCAGCAGATCCTCGGCCGACATCTGGTTCCCCACCGCGATCCCAACGCTCGCCATCACGGTGACCCTACTCTCGCTCTCCGGCCCGAGCTTGAATGGATGCTCGAGCGCGTCGAGTAAACGCTGCGCGATCAGTTCGGGTCCGTCCGCCACCGAGATTTCGTCGGAGATCACCACGAACTCGTCCCCACCCAAACGGCCCAGCGCGTCGGCGCCGCGCACCACTCCGTCGAGCCTCGCCGCAACCGCCCGCAACAGTTCATCGCCGGCTGCGTGCCCGAGCGTGTCGTTGATGTCCTTGAAATTATCCAGGTCGATGAACAGCGCCGCCACCGGCGCGTCACTGCGCCGCGAGCGAGCGAGCATCTGCTCGACACGGTCCAAGATCAACGTGCGATTTGGTAAGCCCGTCAACGGGTCGTGTGTCGCCAGAAACGAAAGCTCCTCCTCGCGCCGCGTGAGCTCCTCGTCGGTCCGCTGGCGCTCCTCCTCAAAGCACTCACACATCCGCAAAAGACTGAACTCGAGGCTCAGCTGCAATATGTTCAGAGCCTCCGCCAGCGCGCCGGGCGAGGAGTCCAGCTCCTCGGCACTCGCGCGCAACACCTCAGCCATCACGTTGCGCCACGAGAAACAGCGCCACGTCACCTCGTTCAGCGATGCCGCACGGTGAGCCGCCAGCTCACCGAAGATAAGCCAGGTTTCCTGGCCCGCCTCGATGGCCACCTGCATGCCCTCGCCCGCGATCCAGCGGGCTACCGCGATCGTCGAGCTGGTACAGATCCGCTCGAAGCTCTCCTGAACCACGGCGTCCACGACATGGTCCGGTCCCGTCGTTCGCGCGGCGGTCTCCTCGAGCACCTCCGCGGTCCGGGCCTTCAGGGCCTCACCGAGACGGCACAGATCCTCCGAAGGTCGCTCCGCTGGGGCGGACGGCGGCATCGGGACCCGCACCTCTTCATCTTCAAGGCTCGAGCGTTGAGCAGACATACACCCAACGAATCGACAGCCAACACCAATTCCATAAGACCAACTCCCTCGTAATGGACACCGCTCCAGTCACGCGAGCGTCATGAGATGGCGTGACTTGGGCACAATGCGTCCACTGCCGCGGGCACCGCCTTGCCCAGAGACTCAGCCGTGCAGGACGACGCTCTTCGTCACAGTCACTGCCGCGCCGTTCAGGGGCGTGAGCGTGATCTTCGCCGTCAGCTCAAGGCGGCGGCGGCGGCGCAACGCGGCCTTGCCCTTGGCGTTCAACTGCACCGTGAAGGATGTCGTGCCGGCGTACAGCGACGAACGCACCAGCCGCCCGACCCGCACCTGCTCAGAGTGCCCCGCCTTGGCCGGCGATGCGCCGTTCGCCAGCAGGTCGACCTCCAGCCGTCCTCCGACGCCGGCCTGCGAGATCTCGACGGAGCCGCGCACCGAGGAGCCGTGCTGGGCTCTGGCGAGCTTGACGGCTTCAGACGCGCTCCCCACCAGCGGCAAGCCGGGCGCGGCTCCGGAGCCCGATCCCCCAGCAGGGCCCGGCGGGGAGGTCGTGGTGCCGCCACCAGGGGGCGACGACGTCGTGGTGGGGGTTGTGCCGGTGGTGGTGGCACTTTCCACGACGATTTCGTATTTGGTGTAGTCGAGGCCGGGCTCTTTGAACATAGTCGAGCTTTCGAACTTGTAGATCCCAGGTTGTTCGAACTTGCACTTGCCTTCCCATGCGGTCGTGGCGCTTGCAGACACACCGGAGCAAGCTGGCGCAGAGCCCATCCATACAACGGCCGCCGGGGTGGTCGTGTGGTCGGTGAACATGACTTCGCCGCCGGCGGCGATCGTGACCTTGCTCGCGGGTT
>DAIOGX010000093.1:0-7673 GCA_036744995.1 Solirubrobacteraceae bacterium
GCGTCGGCGATCGTCCAGCGGCCCTCGCCGGAGTCCTCGGTGTAGCCCTCGATCGCTTCCAGATCGTTGCCGTCCGCTTCAAACGCGCGCGCGGCCAGTTCGCACAACCACGAGCGCACGACCGAGCCCTGGCCCCATAGGTGCGCGATCTTCGCGTTGTCCAGCTCGTACTCGCACTTGTCGAACAGGTCGAAGCCCTCGGCATAGGCCTGCATCAGGCCATACTCGACGCCGTTGTGGACCATCTTCACGTAGTGCCCCGCGCCCGCTCCCCCGAAGCGTAGCCAGCCGCGGGGACCGATCGCGTCGAGGCTCTGGTCGTTTGTGGTCGGGGCGAGCACGTCGAGGATCGGCTCCAGGCGCTTGACCGCCTTCGGCGGCCCGCCGACCATCATGCAGTAGCCGACTTCCAACCCCCACACGCCCCCGGACACGCCGACGTCGATGTAGTCGATGCCCTGGCTTTTCAACGCCTTCGCCCGGAGCTTGTCGTCGGTCCACTTCGAGTTGCCGCCGTCGATGATCGTGTCACCGGGGCTCAGCAGCTTGGCGAGCTTGTCCACGGTCTCCTGGGTGGGGTCGCCCGCGGGCACCATGATCCACACGAGCCGCGGCGCCTCGAGCTGCTTGACCAGCTCCTTCAACGAGCCGGCGCCGGACGCGCCGTTCTTCACGGCCTGCTTCACCGCCTTCTCGTCGAAGTCGAACGCGACCACCGCATGGTCTGAGTCGCGGCGGATGCGGTGCACCATGTTGGCGCCCATCTTGCCCAGCCCGACAAACCCGATCTGCGTCACTTCGGTCACAGCGTCTCCTTGATCCTCGAGTCGGCGCCGGACGCGCCGTTCTTCAGGGCCTGCTTCACCGCCTTCTCGTCGAAGTCGAACGCGACCACCGCATGGTCTGAGTCGCGGCGGATGCGGTGCACCATGTTGGCGCCCATCTTGCCCAGCCCGACAAACCCGATCTGCGTCACTTCGGTCACAGCGTCTCCTTGATCCTCGCGGTCAGTCCACGCAGAGCGGCGACGGGGTCATCGCCCTGCAGGCGCACGCGCTCGGCGGGGAGGCCGAGCTCGCGCAGCGTCTCCAGATCGCCGAGCGCCTCGGCGTTCTTGAGCGTGGTGAAAGAATCGGCTCCATCCACCCCCCCTGGAATCTCCACGTCTCCGGGTCCGTCGTGGAGCAGCTGCAGAAAGCGCCCGGTTCGTGGCCCGCCCTTGTGAAACTGGCCGGTGGAGTGCAGGAAGCGCGGGCCGTAGCCGAACGTGGTCGTGGCCATCGTGGCCGCGCGAATCGCCACGCGCAGCTCCTCTACCGCGGCATCGAAGGCGCCCGAGGGCTGTACGTAGCCCATGATCGCCACATAGTGGGGCGGGGCGGCGCCGTCAAACAGCGCGTGCAGGGCCGCATCGTCAGCGTCAGGAGGCTCTCCCAGCTCGTGCGTGGACTCATAGGTGGCGAGCACGCGCTTGGTCGCGTCCTTCGCCTGCTGCACGTTCGGCTGGTCGAACGGGTTGATCTGAAGGCCCCAGCCCGCGACCGCAACCGCCAGCTCTGAGAGCAGGAACACGCGACCGAGGTCGCCTGGGCCACGCGTCGGGATCGTGATCAGCGGGTGCTCGGCGTCTGCGAGTGCGCGCACGCGTGTGTCCAACGCGGGGTCGGGGGCGTCGAGGTTGGGCAGATAGGCGAACACCCGGTCATCGCCGTAGGAGTCCGGCTCTCCCAATGGTTCCTCGGCGACGGGCAGGATGCCGGTTTCGTGCTTGCCGGTCGACTCTGCCACCAGCTGCTCCAGCCACAGCCCCAACCCCGGCAGCGACTCGGAGATCAGGAACGTGAGCTTGTCGCGGCCCGCCTGGGCAAGGGCGCTCAGGGCGGCGCCCAGCCAGACGCCGGCTGGATCCCCGCCGATCGTTGTCTCCCACGCTCCCGCCGCTCCGGTGAGCAGCCCGCGAACATCCGCCCCGATCAGAGCAGCCGGCACGATCCCGAACGGGGACAGCGCCGAGTAGCGTCCGCCGATGTTCGGGTCGCCGTCGAATGTATGCCTGAAGCCGTGCTCCTTCGCGAGGGCAGCCAGGCCCGAGCCGGGGTCGGTGATCGCGACGAAGTTCTCTCCTTTGCCGCATAGAGACCAGAAGTACGCGAACAGCGATAGTGGCTCGATCGTGCCCCCGGACTTCGATGAGACGAGGAATAGGGTGCTCTGGGGGTCGACTCGCTCCCCGACCGCGCGAACCGTCGCGGCGTCGGTCGAGTCCAGCACGTGCAGTCGCGGGCGACCTGGTTGACCGCCAACGGAGCGCCGCAGCACCTCGGGAGCGAGCGAAGAGCCGCCCATCCCGAGCAGCACGACGTCACGCAGGCCATCGTCGCGCACGCCGCCGGCGAACGCCTCCAGGGCATCGACCTCGCCCAGCATCCGCTCCGCGATTGTCAGCCATCCCAGCCGATTCGCGATCTCCGGTGGGGTGGGCGGGGATCCCGTCGCTCCCCACAACGTCGCATCTCCATCTCGCAGCCGCTCCGCCACCTGCGTGTGTGCCGCTTGGGCAAGCTTGTCCGTCACCGCGGACCGCAGCGACTCGGGTATGCGAGCCTCGACGGTGAAGACTGGGTCGCTCACGCCACGATCGTAGTCGCCGCGCCGCTCCTATACGTTTCCGGTATGAGCCCTGACGAGACAACGAATCAGCGTCCCGACCGCAATCTCGCTCTGGAGATGGTCCGCGTCACCGAGGCCGCCGCGCTCGCGGCGGCGCGTCTGGTTGGGCTGGGCGACAAGGAGGCAGCCGACCAGGCCGCCGTCGACGGTATGCGCTACATGCTCCAGTCGGTCCCGATGGACGGCCTCGTTGTGATCGGAGAGGGCGAGAAGGACGAGGCGCCGATGCTCTACAACGGCGAGCAGATCGGCGACGGCTCGCCGCCGCAGGTCGACATCGCGGTCGATCCACTGGAGGGTACGACGCTCGCCGCGCACGGGATGCCGAGTGCGCTCGCGGTGATCGCGCTGTCCGCGCGCGGCACGATGTTCGACCCCGGACCGTGCGTCTACATGGAGAAGATGGCTGGCTCGCCGGAGATCGCGGACCTGCTCGACCTCGACCGCCCGCTCGGGGAGACGGTCAAGCTCCTGGCCGAGCGCAAGGGCTGCCCGATCGGCGACGTGATGGTGGTGGTGCTCGACCGTCCCCGCCACGAGGAGGGTATCGCGGCCATCCGCGCGGCCGGCGCGCGCGTCAGGCTGATCCCCCACGGCGACGTCTCCGCCGCCCTGCTGGCGGTCACCGAGCGCTCCCCAGTCGACCTTCTATGGGGGATCGGCGGCACGCCCGAGGGCGTCATCTCCGCGGCGGCCGTCAAGTGTCTCGGCGGGCAGCTGCTCGGGCGGCTGTGGCCGCGCGATGAGACCGAGCGCAAGGCGGCGCTGAACGCCGGCTATGACCTCGAGCGGATCCTCACTCGCGACGACCTCGTCGCCGGCAATGATGTGTTCTTCTCCGCCACCGGCATCACCGACGGGGACATGCTCCAGGGCGTGCGCTACCCGAGCGCGGGGGGCGCGACCACCGAGTCGCTGGTCACGCGCTCGCGCTCCGGCACGATCAGGCGCATCCGCGCCACGCACGACCGGGCGAAGCTGCGCGCGGTCGGCGGCGAGCGCTTCTAGGACTTCTTCAACCGTCCCACCCGCTGGCCGGTCTCCGATCGGTCGACCAGGTCCAGGCGCGCGAGCGAGCGCAGGAAGCCCCGCGTGACGATCACGTGGATGCGCGACTGGGTCAAGTTGTAGAACCAGCGGCTGAGGCCAGACGCGATCGACGGATAGAAGTTGGCCACCTCCACCTCCACGTGCAGACAGGCAGGGGCGGGGTCGTTGTCCGCCCGGTCCTCAGCGAGCGGCGCCGGCTCGGTTGCTGGCCGACCTTCGATCGGTGGGGTGCGGCGGACCTCGATCTGCAGGTAGCCGTCGTCGTCATGGCCGCGTTTGGCGACCAAGAGGCCCCGCGCGATACGCCAGCGCACGAGCCCGCGCGAGGGCTCCATCTCGTATTCGGGCGCGTGAAATGTGAGCAGCTTCAGCGGGCGGACGAGCAGCACGACCGAGCACCCTGCCTCGGTGTAGGACACGCGGATCAGCCCGAGCGTCACGCGGGTGAGGAAGCGCCAGTACGTGCGTGCCAGCCGCTCCAGTTGCGTGGGAGACCAGATCTCCGCGAGCACCGCCTTCGCGAGCAGCAGATCGGCCGTCTGCACGGAGCGCACCGCGCCGGTAACGCTGTCCACCGAGGTGTGGTCCTCGAGGTTGGTGACCGTGGCTGCCTTCATCGATCGCCCCAGGTTATCCGCGCCAGGGGAGCCGGTTCCGTCCTTCACTGCTGGTATCCATCAACTATGGCCGAATTCCGCGATGCCGCTGTGGTGGAGCGCTTGACGCGTGCCGTGCGCGCGGCGCAGGATCTGTCTGATGTGCTGTGGGAATCGCTGCACGAGGAGCTGTCCGAGCGCTCGACTGGCGCGCGTATGGGCCGTGTGGCGGAGCTGTCGGAACGGGTGGTCGATGTCGCCTCTACCGTCATGACACTCGCCACCGACGCGACCGAGGGTCTCCTCGCCCGCGAGTCTGCCGTGACGCCAGCCTCCCCCGTCGTGCCCGAGCCGGCTGTCGCGCCCGAGCCGCCTGTCGCTCCCGACTCCCCTTTCGCGCCTGAGTCGCCCGCGGCGCCCGAGCCGCCGTCTGGAGCTGTGATCGTCGACGAGCGGGAAGACTTCGTGGCCGCGTCTCATGCGCCCGGTCGATCTCCGCTCGGTCCGTCCGCGCCGCCACTACCCGAGGCGCCCCGAATATCGCCGGAGCCCCAACCGCGTGCGCTGCCGTGGGACACGCCGCTGTCCGATGACGATGAGCTGCGGGTATCGCGGGCAGCCGACCGACGGTTGGTCAGCCCCTCGATCGAGCCGCTGGACAAGCCCGCCTGAGGACGGTCAGCCTGCCGCTGCTGTTGCTGCGGCGCCGCCGGTCGCCGCTTCCGCGAGCGACTGCGGCGGCGCGCCGAGCGTAGGGGTGTTGGGGACGCTGCCGACGACGCGCGTGCCGATGCGGACGGTTTCTTCGACCCCAAGCGCTTCGGCGGCTCCGGCGGTCAGATCCCAGTCGGCGCCTATATGGCTGTACGGTCCGCGGTCGAGTACGGGCACGGTCAGGGTGTGGCCCTTGTAGCTGACCTTCACGAGCGTGCCGCAGGGAAGCGTGCGGTTGGCGACTCCGACTACGCCGGGCATCAGTGTCTGCCCGCAGGCGGTCTTCTGGCCGTAGAAGCCGGGGCCGAACCAGGTGGCGACACCGGTCTTGTGAATCGCTGGCTGGGGGGTGATGGTCCCGGCCGGCGAGCTTCCGGTGCCGCCTGCGGAGGCGCCAGGAGAAGCTCCGCTCGTGGAGGCGAGTGCGCCCACGGCGAGCACACCTGCGCAGGAGAGCGCGGCGAACAGGGCGAGCAGCGTCTTCTTGGTGAACATCATCATCGTCATCGCTGTGCCTACGGGGTGAGCTGACGGGCTCGCGCTTCAAAGACAACAGCGCTACGACCTGAAAGGCCGATTCGCCCCAGCGGACCGAGTCGATCCGATCCGCATTGGGTCCCCCGCCTCCCGTGACCTGAGTCACGGAAGCTCGGCGTGCCGCCAGTATACCGATCGCACCCGCGAACGCGCACCCGCGAACGCGCACCCACGAACGCGGCGAGCGCCGGCCGCGCTCAGCCAGGCGGTAGGCGCGAGAGAAAGTCCTTGAGCAGGCGTGCGCCTGTTGTGACCCCGGTCTTTGCCAGCTCGCCCGCGAGCTCGGCTGCTGAGGCGATGAGCTCCGCGCCGCCCGGTGGATGGACGGGTCCGCTCGCGCTGTCGCTCTCGGACTCGAAACCCTGTCTGGGGACCGTGTCCGTTGCAGGCGGCTTGGCCGTGTCCTTCGCACGCCTGCGCGTCTGTGGCTTCTTTTTGGCTATCGAGGCGCTCGCCTTCCTAGCTCTTTCCTTCCCCTCAACCTTCGCCTCCTTCACAGCTTTCGCGTTCTTCGGAGTCTCCGTATTTGCTGTGGCGGGCATCGTCGTCGTCGCGCGCGCGGCGCTCCGGCGGGGGCTCGAGCGCTGAGGGCGGGTGCGGGGCAGGTTGGCGAGCACCCCCGACTCTGCCGCTGGCTCACTCGATCGACCGTTGCTTGGAGGGGCATCGCTCATGGCGCACATCATCGCCTACGCGAGCGAATCGCGTCCAACCGCCAAGAGAATCTCGCCAAACGGGCTTGATTGGCGAGAGCGAGGCGTTAACATGGGGCCCTGGAAGCTACGTTCGCCTTGTAACGTTGGGCGGGTTACGGTCGTATATCCGACGGAGTAGCGCTCCTCAGCCAGAATCCGAGAGGGCCCCAGCGGTCGCCCCCGGGTTGTCGATCGACGGAAGAAACGGAAATAGATGTCAGTAGTCGAGCTTCAGGAGCTGGATGAGGTAAAGGGCCTGCTGGCTAAGGGTCAGCAGGTGGGCGTGCTCTCCTACGCGGAGATCACCAAGGCGATGTCTGAGCTCGATCTGGACGAGTCCGACGTCGAGGAGCTGCACGGGTTCCTGGAGAAATCGGAGATCGAGCTCGTCGAGGACATCGATCCTGCGACGGCTGCGGCGTCAGAGGTCGAGCGCGCGCCCGACAAGCGCGGCCGGCGCAAAGCGAAAGCGACGCTGGACCTGAAGCCGGACATGACGACGGATTCGCTGCAGCTGTTCCTGAAGGACATCGGCAAGGTCAGGCTGCTGACCGCACAAGAGGAGGTCGACCTGGCCAAGCGGATCGAGCGCGGCGATCTCGACGCGAAGCAGAAGATGGTCGAGTCGAACCTCAGGCTGGTCGTTTCGATCGCCAAGAACTACCGCAACCAGGGGCTGCCATTCCTCGATCTGATCCAGGAGGGCACGCTTGGGCTGGTCAGGGCCGCCGAGAAGTTCGACTACCGCAAGGGCTTCAAGTTCTCCACCTACGCCACCTGGTGGATCCGCCAGGCGATTGCGCGTGCGCTGGCGGACAAGGCGCGGACGATCAGGATCCCGGTGCATGTTGTGGAGAAGCTCAACAAGATCGGTCGCGCCGAGCGCAAGCTCGTGACCGAGCTCGGGCGTGAGCCGACCGCTGAGGAGATCGCTGAGGTGACGGGGATCGACCCCGAGGAGGTCGACTCGATCAAGCGCTCTGCGCAGGCGCCGGTATCGCTGGAGAAGCCGGTCGGCGACGAGGAGGAGTCGGAGTTCGGTCAGTTCATCGCCGATGAGCGCGCTGAGTCCCCATACGAGCGCGCGGCGGAGATCCTCACGAAGGAGGCGCTGAGAGAGGCGCTCGAGAACCTCTCCTACCGCGAACGGCGTGTGCTCGAGCTGCGCTACGGCCTCGGCGGCGAGCACCCGCGGACGCTCGATGAGGTGGGGCGCACATTCAACGTGACTCGCGAGCGCATTCGCCAGATCGAGAACCAGTCGCTGAAGAAGCTCCAGTCCCTCGCGGAGGCGCAAAAGCTCCGCGACGTCGCCTGAAGTCGGCTTCCTCTAAGAACCTGTTTCAAGATAGGCGGTGCTGGCCGATAGGAGATCGCATTTGATCTTCTATCGGTGGTCCAGCGCCGTAGA
>DAIOGX010000094.1:0-7554 GCA_036744995.1 Solirubrobacteraceae bacterium
TGCAGCGCCAGGTCATCCACTCCACCCAGCGCATCGGCATCCCCAAGGTCGACTCCGCCGAGGAGTCCATCCACGCGCTCAACCCCGACGTCGAGGTCGTCAAGTACCAGACGCGCATCGACGCCTCCAACATCATGGAGATCATCGGCGGCTACGACGTGATCGTCGACGGCGTCGACAACTTCCCCACGCGCTATCTGCTCAACGACGCGAGCGTACGCCTGCGCATCCCCGTGGTGTCCGCCTCGATCCTCGGCTTCGACGGTCAGCTGTCCGTGTTCAAACCATACGACGGTCCCTGCTACCGCTGCCTGTTCCGCGAGCCCCCGCCCGCCGAGCTCGCGCCTTCGTGCGGCGCCAATGGCGTGCTCGGCGTGCTCCCCGGCACGATGGGGCTGTTGCAGGCCACCGAGGTGGTCAAGCTGATCCTGGACATCGGCGATTCCGCGGTGGGGCGGCTGCTGCTGTACGACGCGCTCGGGGCTACGCTCACCGAGGTCAAGGTCCACCGCGACCCCGACTGCCCGATCTGCTCGCGCGATCCCGGCGAGATCGCCGACGAGGAGATGGGCGTGTTCCCCGACTACGAGGCGTTCTGCGCGGCGGCCGGGTAGCGGGTGGGTGGGTCATTGATCAACGGCGCCATGCGGCGTCCTCGGTCGCTCATGTGCAAAGCACACTTCGCTCACTGCGTCCTTGCCTGGCTTGACCAGCGAACCGCTAGATTGCGAGCTGACGACATGGGCGGGCACGTGCCGCGCCAGACGTCATAATCAGCAGCCATGGCCACGATCAAGATTCCACCCGTCCTCCGCGCCTCCGTCGGCGGCGAGAAGGAGGTCGGCGCGAGCGGCGCGAATGTCGGCGAGGTGCTGCGCGACCTCGCCTCCAGTCACCCGGCCACGGAGGGCCAGCTGTTCTCCGCCGAGGGTGAGCTCAACCGGTACGTCAACGTGTACCTCAACGACGAGGACGTGCGCGTGCTCGACGGGCTCGACACCTCCGTCGGCGAGGGCGACACGCTGGTGATCCTGCCGGCGATGGCCGGCGGCGTCTGAGCGGCCGCACGCGTTCCATCAGTTCCGCCGGTTCGGCCTCTAGCCTCCGTGTCCATGCTGGAGGCTAAAGCCTAAAGCGCTATGTACCGTCGAACGATTGGTGTCACGTCACATGCGAGTTCGCAGGCTTTCCATGTGGATCCTTGATCGCCGTCCGCACACCGGCGCCGCTTCGCTGCGTGCCTGCGAGCTAGCGGCTTTCGTGCTGCTCGGCCTCGCCACGAGCGTCGCGCCGGCATGGGCCAATAGCCATGGCACGCAGTACACACTCGAAGTCACTGAGGGCGAGAATACGATCCCCGCATACGAACCGGTTGCCGGTACCGTCGCCAAGGTCGATCCGAGCGCCCCCGTTGCGGTATCGATCGTCCACAACGGCACGACCGTCTACAAGAGCGAAGGCGACAACGGCTACGCCAGCGTGCCGCAGGTCCCGCAGCCCGGCGAAACGGTGGTGCTGGAATCGCCGATCGGCCACGTGATCGGCTCGGACGTCTACGACGGGTTGCCGACGATCGATCCCAGCACGTGCGTTGGCTCTACGAATTTCGAAGGCAACAACACTTCGGGATTCACCGTCGAAGGCTCCTATGTCACCTATACGCTCTTGTCCGCCAGGAAACGTGAAGTAAAGAGATCGGGCTTCGGCCAGGCGCAGGTCAAATCGCTGACCGGGACGAGCTTTGGCGGGAGCTTCCTCGAGCCGATCGCCTCGGGTGCGACGGTCATGGCCACGGAGTCGCTGAAAACGTCGCTCCCTGGCGAAGCCACCTACACGTACGTCAGCGAACGCGTCGAACCGGCCAACCGGACCTGTCCGGCGCCGCCTCCACCGCCATCGCCCCCGCCGCTCGTGACGCCGCTCGCCGGCGCTCTCGTCACCCTCGGTCATACCAAGATTCACACTGTCCTGAAGTCCGGCTACCGCGATCACGTGAGGATCAACCAGGCGGGCACGATCACACAGGATCTGTACCTGCGCGGCGGCAAACTCCCGGCCGTTGCCGCCAGCGCGCACAAGCACCACAAGACCCCGCCGGCGCTGCTGCTGGCGCGCGGGACCGCCACCGCCGGCGCGCCCGGCACGGTCGTAGTCGTGCTCAAGCTCACCGCCGCCGGCCGGCGCAAGCTCAAGAAATCCCGGCACGTGAGCGCGATCCTGCTCACGACCCTGCGCACCAAGAACGGCCAGATCGCGACGCTGGCGCCGAAGTCGCTCACGCTGCACCGCTAGGCGGCGGCCGTGCCCAGCGCCCTTGGGCTCGCTCTGAGCGCAGTCGTGTGGCTCGCGCCGCCAGCGGTGCTGCCGTTTCCCTCACGCACCGGCCCCGAAGGCCCGCCCCGCCCAGTGACCGTCACGCCGCCCTTCGGAGCTGAAGCCCCAGCCACGAGCTACGCCGCGGTGCGCGCGCAGAATCGCGCCCTGCTCGAAGGCCCCTTTCCGAGCGGCGGGCTTCAGCGAGGGGTCTCCGATGGCACGCTGCTGCTCTCAGAAGACGCCGCCGTACGCGAATTCGCGCTTAGCCGCATCCGCGCAGCCGGGGCGAGTGTCGTGCGCATACCGGTCGACTGGCGCGAAACCGTCAGCGCCATCCCCGGCCCCGGCTTTATCCCCACCGATCCGGCGAGCGTCGACTACCACTTCGCGCTGATCGACGCCGCCGTTCTCAGCGCGGCCTCCGCCGGACTCACGCCGCTGCTCGTCGTCTCACACGCCCCCGCCTTCGCCGAAGCCGCCCCGCGCTGGCGCTTCGCCTATCCGGGTAGCTGGGACCCCAGCCCGGAAGCGCTGCGCGCCTTCGCCACCGCCCTCGCGCTCCGCTACGACGGTCGTTTCCCCGACCCGCTTCACCCGGGATGGCTACTGCCGCGGGTGCGCCTGTTCCAGGGCTGGAACGAGCCCAACCTCGCCCGCTATCTCGAGCCGCAGTGGGTGGCCGTCGAAGGCCGCTGGCAGGCGTTCTCGCCGTCGCTGTACCGCGAACTGCTGAACGGCTTCTACGCCGGCGTCAAGGCTGTGGAGCCCAACGACGTCGTGATCGCCGCCGGCGTCGCCCCCAATGGTGAACCCGCCGGCGTCGGGCGCATGGCGCCCGTGCCGTTCCTGCGCTCGCTGCTGTGCCTGAGCGCCACTGGCGCGCAGAGTCCCGCGACGTGCCCGAACCGGCCTCACTTCGACGTGCTTGACTTCCATCCGCTGTCGGTCGGCAACCCCGACGTGCCCGCGCCGTACTCGCTCGAAGTGTCGATCGCCGACGCCGCCAAGATCACGGGCCTGCTGAAGCGGGCCGAGCGTGCACACACGGCTCTACCGTACGCGGAAAAGCGCGTGTGGGTCACCGAGCTCAACTGGGAAAGCGCGCCGCAGTCGCCCGAAGGCGTCCCCCCGCGCCTGCAGGCGGCGTGGGTCTCGCGGGCGCTTCATCGACTGTGGGTGGCCGGCGCCAGCCTCGTCGCCTGGCAGTTCCTCGTCGATCCCTTTCCCGGTGTGCGCGTGAACACTCCAACCGGCGGCATCCTCGAATTCCCGCGTCCCGCCGGGCTCTACAGCGCAGGCGCCGGCGGCAACCTCGCAGCCGCCAGGCCAAAGCCGTTCCTACGCGGCTTTACCCTCCCATTCGATCCACTGCGTGTGGATGCAAACCGGGTCCGGATATGGGCGCTGCTCATACGCTCAGGACAGCCCGTCCTGTTGCAAGGACAAGCGCGCGGCAACCGGTGGCGAACGATCGCTCGCCTGCACGCCGATCGCTTCGGCGTACTCAACGCGCTCGTCGCGCTCCGCGGCACCGCGAACCTGCGCCTCCTCAGCGGGACGCTCAGCTCGGCCTCGGCACCGGTGCCGACGCGTCGAAGCTTGTTCTAAGGGCTGCGATCGATCACATGGTGATCGTTTCCCATCGGGCGTAGACAGCTGGTGGCAGGGAGCTTCAGCCGGTGACGGTGAGCGGCTGCACGGCATCCGCGGTCGTCGGGACACTGACATCGCTTGTCCCTTCGGCCTCAGCGCCCGCTGCCGGTACATGGCTCATCGCGTGCTCGGCCAGCGCGGTGATCGTCAAGGACGGGTTGACGCCGACGTTGGCCGGGATCGCCGAGCCGTCGCAGACGAGCAGGTTCTCGTAGCCGAACACCCGCTGGTGGGCATCGATCACGCCGCTCGAGGGGTCGGGCGCGATCACGGCGCCGCCGAGGATATGCGCGGTCGTGGGAATGTTGAACAGCGCCTCGGTCACCGAGCTCTGGGCGATCCCGCCGGTGCGCTTGGCGAGCCATTCAGCCGCCTGGTTGGCGACTGGGATGAACGTCGGGATCGGCTTCTCGTGGTCCTGTTCGGTCGTCAGCCAGAGTGAGCCGAACGGGCCTTTGCGGGGGCGCAGCGCGATCGCGTTGTCGAGCGTCTGCATGACGAGCACGATGATCGTGCGCCGCGACCAGTGCTTCGGGAACAGCACCTGCGCCAGCCGCCTCGGATGCAGCAGGACCTGGGCAAGCAGCTTCAGGGGACGGGTCAGGCGTGTGCCGTCGCCGACGAGCAGCGTGTACAGACGGTGCATCGAGTCGCCGTCGTCGCCGTAGGTGACGGTCTCGATGTGGGTGTTCGGGTCGGGGTAGATCGAGGAGGTGATCGCGACGCGCTTGATCAGATCGTCGGGGTAGTCCTCGGGCACGGTGACCGTGAGGATCGACTCTGAGTTGGTCCGCACCAGCTCACCCAGGCGCGTGGAGATCCTGCCAAGGGATCCATTCAAACGGCAGCGCTGCAGCAGCTTGTTCGTCCCCAGCGGTCCGGCCGAGACGACGACTCCGCGCGCGCGCTGAACCTGGCGTTCCTTGCGCAGCCACGCGCCGGAGCGCACCGATTCGACCTCGTAACCGTCCTTGCCGGTGCCGTCGCCGAGCGGGCGGACGTCCACAACCGTGCGTTCGGCCATCACGCGCGCGCCGTGCTTCTCAGCCAGGTACAGGTAGTTCTTCACAAGCGTGTTCTTCGACCCGTGCGGGCAGCCGACCATGCAGCGACCGCATTCTCGGCAGCCGGTACGCTCGGGCCCCTCGCCGCCGAAGAACGGGTCGGGGACGGTCTTACCGGCCCCGTCCGGCCCGCCGAAGAAGACGCCGACGGGCGTCTTTTTATAGGTGTCGCCTACGCCCAGCTCTTCGCCGAGCTCGCGCAGGAGCTGGTCGGCGGGGTCGTCGGTCGGTGTCTGCACGACGCCGAGCATCCGCTGCGCCTCGGCGTAGTGGGGGGCGAGCGCCGACTCCCAGTCGTTCATCTCCGCCCACTGGCGGTCCTCGAAGAACTTCGTCGGGGGGACGTACAGCGTGTTCGCGTAGCCGAGGCTGCCGCCGCCGACGCCGCAGCCGGAGACGACCGAGACGTCTTTGAACGTGGTCAGCCGGAAGATGCCCTTCATCCCGAGCATGGGGTTCCAGAAGTAGCGCTTCAAATCGGCGGTCGAGCTCGGCAGCTCGTCGTCGGCAAAGCGCCGCCCGCACTCGAGCACACCCACGGAATGCCCTTTCTCTGACAGGCGCAGCGCCGAGACGCTGCCGCCGAAGCCGGAGCCGATGATTAGCCAGTCGAAGTCGAAGTCGCGCACGACGATCCCCATCCTAATGGCTCGCTGCCTTAGACCGCTATATTTCGTGAAGTATGGCTGTCCAGCCCTCGAGGAACAGGCCTTGCGGGGGCCGGTACGGGGATCTCGTGCAGTCGATCGGCAACACGCCGCTGATCGAGCTGCCGCGCCTATCGCCCAAGCCCGGTGTGCGGATCTGGGCGAAGCTCGAGTCGCGCAACCCGACCGGTTCGGTCAAGGACCGGGTGGCGAGGGCGCTGATCGAGGACGCCGAGGAGAAGGGCGCGATCACGCCCGGGCAGACGATCCTCGAGCCGACGTCGGGCAACACGGGCATCTCGCTGGCGATGATCTGCAAACTCAAGGGTTATCGCCTGAAGGTCGTGATGCCCGAGAACGTGACGCCCGAGCGTACGCAGCTGCTGCGCATGTACGGCGCGGAGATCGTCTACTCCGCCGGCTCGCTCGGCTCAAACGGAGCGGTCGAGAAGGCCTTGGCGATGGCGGCGGAAGACTCCTCGGTCTACATGCCCTACCAGTACGGCAACGAGGCAAACCCGAACGCCCACTACAACGGCACGGCGTTGGAGATCCTCGAGGAGCTCGACGAGGTGTCGGCGTTTGTGGCGGGATTGGGCACTGGGGGCACGCTGATGGGCAATGGCCGGCGGTTGAAGGAGACGTTCGGCGACTCCGTGAAGATCGTCGCGGCGGAGCCGATGCAGGGCGAGCCGGTACAGGGCTTGCGCTCGCTGGACGACGGGTTCATCCCGCCGATCATCGATATTTCATTGCTGGACCGCAAGATCTTCGTGACCAACCGTGACGCGATCCTATGGACGCGAAAGCTGCTCGACGAGGAGGGCCTGTTCGCTGGTGTCTCCAGCGGCGCGATCGCCAGTATCGCCGTGCGGATCGCGGGCGAGCTGGACGAGGGCAATGTCGTGTTCGTCGTCGCCGACGACGGCTGGAAGTACCTGTCGAGCGGCATCTACACGCTCCCGGTCGACGAGATCGAGAACCTCGACTCGACCGTCTGGTGGTGAGGTGTGCGGATCGGCCGGGCCCTGCTCGATGAGCTGATCGCACACGCCCGTGAGGACCCGAAGATCGAGTGTTGTGGCCTCGTCGCCGTCGAGCACGGGACAGGCAAGCGCGCCGTTCGGGTCTATCGCGCGGAGAACATCCATGCAAGTGCGCTGAAGTTCGAGATCGACCCGATGGAGCAGTACAAGCTCACCAAAGTGATCGAAGAGCAGGGATGGGAGATAGGCGCGATCTACCACTCCCACGTGCGCAGCGAGCCGTATCCATCGCAAACCGACATCAGCTTTGCTGCCAACCTGTCCGGCATAGAGTGGGTCATCATTGGTTTGGTGGGCGGTGAGGCGCCGGAGGTGCGCTCCTACCTGATCGAGGATGGTCAGGTTCGGGAGGTAGCGCTGGAGGTGGAGTAGGTGGCGGGCGAGGAACCCCCAGCGGCCTCAACAGCGGGCGCAGACGACGAGCAACCGCTCCTCTGCCCAGGATGCGCTCGCGAGCATCCGCCGAGCGAGCGCTTCTGTAACACGTGCGGGATGCCGCTGATCCATGGTGCCGGCGCCGAGAGCGAGGCGAGCGAGCGCCAGCGGACCGCGCGCAAGATCAAGCCTCAATATGCCGACGGTCCGCTCGTGAGGGTTGCCCGCGTCGAGAGCCAACCCGAGGCTGAGTTCATCGCTGGCCTGCTGCTCGAGGAGGGGATTCCTTGCCTGCTGCGCAACTCGATCGGCGGGTATTCGGCAATGATCGGCCCCCGCGACGTGCTCGTCCCCGAGTCCGGAGCCGTCGCCGCGCGCGAAGCGCTCGCGTTCCAGAAGGACTAGTGTCTTGAGTCATAAATTCGGTCAGCGTTTGCCGGATGGATGGACGTG
>DAIOGX010000095.1:0-7278 GCA_036744995.1 Solirubrobacteraceae bacterium
CGCGAGACGGAGTGTTTCTCCATGTACTCGCTCATGTCGATCCTGATCATCGCGTCCTGTGAGTCGAACATGAACTCGGCGAGCGCCCGCGCCAGCTCGGTCTTGCCGACGCCAGTGGGACCGAGGAACAGGAACGAGCCGATCGGACGGTCGGGATCCTGCAGGCCCGCGCGCGAGCGGCGCAGCGCGGAGGCGACAGCCTCGATCGCCTCGTCCTGGCCGACGACGCGTTCGTGCAAGCGCTCCTCCATGTGGACGAGCTTCTCGGTTTCGCCCTCGAGCAGGCGACTGACAGGGATGCCCGTCCAGCGCGCGACTATCTCGGCGACATCGTCGGCGTCGACCTCCTCTTTGAGGAAGACCGGACCGGGATGGGCGGGATCCTCATCCTGGTCGCGCCCGGGTTCGGCGGATTCGTGTTCGGCGAGCTCTTTTTCGATCTCCGGGATCTCCCCGTAACGCAGCTCGGCCGCGCGCTGCAGGTTCGCTTCGCGTTCGGCGCGCTCCATCTCACCATTCGCCTGCTCGAGGCGTTCCTTCAGATCGGAGACTCCCCTGATCGCGTCCTTCTCGGCCTGCCACTGCGCCTTCATCGTCTCCGAGCGCTCCTTCAGCTCATCCAGTTCGCGCTCGATCGCCTTGCGGCGCTCCTTGGAGGCGGCGTCCTTCTCCTTGCGCAGTGAGGTGAGCTCGATCTCGAGCTGCATCACGCGCCGGTCGACCTCGTCGATCTCGGTGGGCAACGAGTCGATCTCGATGCGGATCTTCGACGCGGCCTCATCGATCAGGTCGATCGCCTTGTCGGGCAGAAAGCGGTCGGCTATATACCGATGGGAAAGCGTCGCGGCGGCGATCAATGCGCTGTCCTGAATCCGCACTTTGTGGTGGACCTCGTAGCGCTCCTTCAGCCCGCGCAAGATCGCGATCGTGTCCTCCACACTGGGCTCGCCCACCATCACGGGCTGGAAACGCCGCTCGAGCGCAGCGTCCTTCTCGATGTACTTGCGGTACTCGTCCAGCGTCGTGGCGCCGACCGCGCGCAATTCGCCGCGCGCGAGCATCGGCTTGAGCAGGTTCGAGGCGTCGACCGAGCCCTGCGCCGCGCCGGCGCCAACGATCGTGTGCAGCTCGTCGAGGAACAGGATGATCTGACCCTGCGCCTCAGAGACCTCCTTGAGCACACCCTTGAGCCGCTCCTCGAACTCGCCGCGGTAGGCGGCGCCCGCGATCAGCGCGCCCATGTCGAGCGCGATCACACGTCGCTCGCGCAATGACTCGGGCACGTCACCGGAAACGATCCGCCGCGCGAGGCCCTCGACGATCGCGGTCTTGCCGACGCCCGGCTCGCCGATCAGCACGGGGTTGTTCTTCGTGCGCCGCGAGAGCACCTGGATCACGCGGCGGATCTCCTCGTCGCGGCCGATCACCGGGTCGAGCTTGCCGAGCTCTGCCATCTCGGTCAGGTCGCGACCGAAGCGCTCGAGCGGACTCTGCTCCTCCTCGGGTTGACTCTGAGGCGCGGATTCGGACCCCACCCGCCCGGCTCCATCAAGCGGCATGGGTGCTCCTCCCGGATGGCGTGCGGAAAGGCGAGCGGACGTCGGCGGCGCGTACGAGCTCCACCCCACCACGGTAGGGGACCACGAGCTCGGCGCGGAATGAGCGGCGCACCTGCTCGAGCTCCTCGGCCAGGCGCACCTGCGCATGCAGCGCCTGGAGCTCGATCTCCTCGATGCGCGCGTGCATGTCCTCGATCTCTTGCTCCAGATCGAACACCCGCTCGACACCGGCCAGGTTGAGGCCGAGCTCGGCCGTCATCGCCTGGATGCGGCGCAGCTTCTCGACGTCCTCTTGGGAGTACAACCGCGTGCCCTTCGGCGAGCGCTGGGGCTCGATCAGGCCGCGCGCCTCGTATATGCGCAGCGTCTGGGGATGCATATTCGCGAGCGCGGCGGCCACAGAGATCATGAATACACCGCGGTCGGTCTCGACCTCGATGCGGGTGATCGTGGGGGGTTTGGGCCGGCCCCGAGAAACCGGCGCCTCGTCCGCCGGACGCTGCCCGGATGTCGCCATCAGCGCTCACCCGCCTCTGTATCGGCGGTGGTCCCGCCGGCGCCCCCCGGGGATGATCCACTCGCGAACAGTCGCGCGCGCGGATCGCCGTTCATGACCTTCGACAGCGCCTCGACGGCCTCGCTCTGCTCTGAGCTGAGCTCCTTGGGAACGTCGATCAAGAAGCGGTAGTGGATGTCTCCGCGGGCTGGTTTCGAGCCCCCGCCTGAGCCACCGCCCAGCTTTGGCGGCCCCTCGCCTCGCAATCGCTGGACGGTCCCATGCTTTGTGCCGGGAGGAACGCGTAGCGTCTTTGTCCCGTTCAAAGTCGGCACCTGCACCTCGGCGCCGCGCAGCGCCTCGGGAATGCTGAGAGGGACCTCGACCTCGAAGTTATCGCCCTTGCGCGTGAAGACGGAAGAGGGCGAGACATGCACGATCAGGTAGAGGTCGCCAGGGGGTCCGCCGCGCGGTCCGGGCTCGCCCTTGCCGGCCAGGCGGATGCGACTGCCGTCGCGTACGCCGGCGGGGATGTTCACGCGCAGGCGCTTGACCGTCCGCACCGCCCCCGAGCCGTGGCAGGTCGGGCAGGGGTCCTCGATCACGGTCCCCGAGCCACCGCAGCGCGAGCAGGGCTGGGAGATGGAGAACATGCCCTGCCCCTGCGTCTCGATCCCCCGTCCCTCACAGCGCGGACAGACGATGGGGGTGGTGCCCGGCTTGGCGCCGGTGCCGCGGCAGGTGTTGCAGGTCGTGTGCATCGGCACCTGCAGCGGGACCTGCGCGCCCGCGACCGCCTGGTCGAAGGAGATCGAGACCTGTGCCTCCAAATCGGCGCCGCGCTCGACTCGTGGACGCTGGCGCTGTCCACGCGCGCCTGCACCAGCGCCGCCGCCGAAGAGGTTGGAGAGGATATCGCCCATCGACGAGGCGTCGAAGTCGAAGTTGCCGAAGCCGCCGAAGCCGCCGCCAGGACCGCCGCCGGTCGTGAAGGGCCCGGAGCCGCTGTCGTACTGCTTGCGCTTCTCGGGGTCACCGAGCACGTCGTGGGCCTGGGAGATCTCCTTGAAGCGCGCCTCCGCCTTGGCGTCATCGGGGTTGCGATCGGGATGGTACTTCCGCGCGAGCTTGCGATAGGCCTTCTTGATCTCCTCGGGGGTCGCTTTCTTGTCGACCCCGAGCGTCTTGTAGTAGTCGGGACGCGATGCCATCTGTGAAACCCCCGGCTATGCCGCGACGAGCACTCGCGCCGGGCGGATGATGCTCGCGCCCAACCGGTAGCCGGGCTGGTAGACCTCCACGACGGTGCCGCAGTCTGCCCCCTCGGGAGGTTGCGGGGCCGTGGCCACAGCCTCGTGCAGAGCCGGGTCGAAGGTGTCGCCGACGGCCCCGAAAGATTCGATGCCGACCCGCCCGAGGCCCGCGCTCAACTCGGCTCGCACGAGTCGCACGCCGTCGAGCAGAAGGGAATCCTCCGCGAGCCCTCCGGGCCCGCGCTCTGAAGAGGACGGCCGGCTTCCAGCCGGCCTCTGACCGGAGGCCCTGCGGGCCTCCTCCTCGTCCGCCGCCTCGAGCGCCCGGTCGAGGTTGTCGAGCGCCGGCAGCAACTCCTTCGCGAGGCTGGCCACGCCGCGCCCCTGCGCGGCGGCCGACTCACGGGCTACGCGCTTGCGGTAATTCTCGAAGTCCGCCTGCGTGCGCTGGGCGAGAGCCAGGTACTCGTCGCGCTCGGCGGCGGTCCGGACCAGCTCATCGATGTCACCCTCTATCTCCGCGGCGTCGTCCCCAGCGGCCGGGTGCTCGTCGAGGACCGAGTCAGCCGCGGACTGCTGCGTGTCGTCCCCCGGCGCGTCGGCGCCAGGGGACGGAGACTGCTCATCGATCGTCTGCTCGGTTATGTCGCTCATAGCGCTATGCCTGCGGCTCGTCTACGACCTCGGCGTCGACCACATCCTCCTCCTCGGAGGACCCGCCGCCACCGTCGGCGGCGCCGGCGCCATTCTCGCCCGCCGCGGCAGCGGACTCCTGCGCGCGTTGGTACATCGCCTCGGAGACCGCGTGGAAGGCCGTCTGCAACACCTCGGTCTTGGCGTTGATGGCAGCGGGGTCCTCGGCCTCCAAGGACTCGCGAACCTCTTTGATCGCCTCTTCGATTCGCTCCTTGGAGTCGGCGTCGACCTGATCGCCGAGGTCTGAGAGCTGGCGCTCGGCCTGGTAGGCGGCGTTCTCGCCGTTGTTGCGGGCCTCCGCGAGCTCGCGGGCCTTGCGATCGTCCTCGGCATGGGTCTCGGCGTCGGAGACCATGTTCTTGATCTCCTCGTCAGAGAGCCCAGAGCCGGCCTTGATCTCGATCTTCTGCTCCTTGCCCGTGCCCAGATCCTTGGCCGAGACATTGAGGATGCCGTTGGCGTCGATGTCGAACGCGACCTCGATCTGCGGGATGCCGCGCGGCGCGGGCGGGATGCCGGTGAGCTGGAACTTGCCGAGCGACTTGTTGTACTGGGCCATCTCGCGCTCGCCCTGCAGGACGTGGATTTCGACCGAGGGCTGGTTGTCCTCGGCGGTCGAGAAGACCTCGCCCTTGCGCGTCGGGATCGTCGTGTTGCGCTCGATCAGCTTCGTCATCACGCCGCCCTTTGTCTCGATGCCGAGGGTCAGCGGAGTGACATCGAGCAGCAGCACGTCCTTGACGTCGCCGGCGAGGACACCTGCCTGAATGGCGGCGCCCACAGCCACCACCTCGTCGGGGTTGACTCCCCGGTGGGGCTCCTTGCCGGTCAGCTCCTTGACCTTCTCCTGCACCGCGGGCATGCGCGTCATGCCGCCGACGAGCACAACGTGTTCGATCTCCTTGACGCCCTTGTCTTTGGCGTCGTCGATCGCCTGACGCACCGGCGCGACGATCTTGCCCAGCAGCTCGGATGTCAGCTCGGCGAGCTTCGCCCGCGTCAGGCGCGTGTCGAGGTGCTTTGGACCGGAGGAGTCTGCCGTGATGAAGGGCAGGTTGATCTGTGTCTCCTGGGTCGTCGAGAGCTCGATCTTCGCCTTCTCCGCAGCCTCATAGAGACGCTGGAGAGCCATCGGGTCGGCGCTGAGGTCGATGCCTTGCGACTTCTTGAACTCGGCTACGAGCCAGTCGACGATCGCCTTGTCGAAGTTGTCGCCGCCGAGGTGGTTGTCGCCCGCGGTCGACTTGACCTCGAACACACCATCGCCGATCTCCAGAACCGAGACGTCGAAGGTGCCGCCGCCGAGGTCGAACACGAGGATCGTCTGGTCTGCCTCCTTGTCGAGCCCGTACGCCAGCGAGGCGGCGGTGGGCTCGTTGATGATGCGCTTGACGTCCAGACCTGCGATCTTGCCGGCGTCCTTGGTCGCCTGACGCTGATCGTCGTTGAAGTACGCCGGCACGGTGATGACGGCGCTGTCGACGCTTTCGCCCAAATACGCTTCCGCGTCGGTCTTCAGCTTCTGCAGGATCATCGCGGAGATCTCCGGCGGCGAGTGCTGCTCACCGCCGGCCTCGACGCGCGCGTCGCCGTTGGGGCCGGAGACGACCTTGTAGGGAACGATCGACTCCTCCTCGCGCACCTCGGCCTCCTTGCGGCCCATGAAGCGCTTGATCGAGAAGATCGTGTTCTGGGGGTTGGTCACCGCCTGGCGCTTGGCAACAGTG
The DNA here is from genome assembly GCA_036744995.1 of Solirubrobacteraceae bacterium. Taxonomy (GTDB): domain Bacteria; phylum Actinomycetota; class Thermoleophilia; order Solirubrobacterales; family Solirubrobacteraceae; genus Palsa-744. The sequence continues at coordinate 5,732 of DAIOGX010000095.1, forward strand.
CCGACGAGGCGCTCACCGGAGGCCGTGAAGGCCACCACAGACGGCGTGGTACGGCCACCCTCAGCGTTCTCGATGACGGTGGGCTCGCCGCCCTCGAGCACGGCCATGCACGAGTTCGTCGTGCCGAGATCGATGCCTATGGTCTTGCCCATTTGATGATACTCCTTAGAAGACGCTTATAAATCTAAGCGCAAGTGTGGCAGATTTTCTATCCAAATTCAAGACGGATCTAATAGTGCCGTTGTCGAGTCGCGCCAACAGCCAGATTGCTGGGATCCTGGCCAACTGGTTGGTTCTACGGGGCCAACCCATGACCCGTCGCAGTGAATGTCTTTCTCAAGCCAATTCGAGCCGGAAGGGACGAACCGGCAAAGCACCACTGAATGTCGGATCAAAATCCACCGCCAGTCGTCGAGGGACGATCCTGAAATGCGCCGCCGAATCGCGGAGGGGAGTACCGTTTGGGTATGAACACCGCGTTGTCGGCGTCGGTCAAGCCCCGGTTGCGGGGGGTGTCGCACCAGTATGCGTTCTTCGTCTCGCTGGCATGCGGGGTGGGGTTGATCGTGGCGGCATCGGATGGACGGGCACGGGTCGCGGCGGCGATCTATGCGGTAGCGGTGTCAGGGCTTTTGGGCACGAGTGCGCTCTACCATCGTGTGACGTGGCGCCCGGGGCCGCGGCGCTGGATGCGGCGCCTGGACCATTCGATGATCTTCGTGCTGATCGCCGGCACGTACACGCCGGTGGCGTTGCTTGCGTTAAAGGGTTCTCTGGCCACGGTGATATTGATCGTGCTGTGGGCCGGAGCGCTCGGCGGCGTGATCTTCAAGCTCGCGTGGATCGACGCGCCGAAGTGGCTGTTAGCGGCGGTATATGTGGTGCTCGGGCTGGTGTCGGCCGCTGTCTTCGGCGAGCTCCCCGCGGCGATCGGATGGCTGGGGGTGGCGGGACTGACCATTGGCGGGGTGCTGTACGTGGCGGGCGCGGTGATCTATGCGAGTGGCAAACCGAACCCGTGGCCGCGGGTATTCGGCTATCACGAGGTCTTCCACGCGCTCGTGATTGCGGCGGCGGCGCTGCAATACGCGGTTATCGCATTCGCCGTGCTGCCGCACGGCTGAGTCAACCAAACAGTAGTTTTCGAGTCGGGCACATGCGGGCCAGGGCGCAATCCCCGCAGGCGGGCGAGCGCGCGTGGCAGGTGCGGCGGCCGTGACGCAGGAGGTTGACGTGCAGCTCGAGCGGCGCGGGATGTCGAGCGCGCGTATGTCCGACAAATGAGGTATTGGCAGTACGCCTGTTGGGTGTCATACCCAGCCCGGACATACGCGCATCTCGCACCCGCTTGGCTTACTGGGGGTGATCTTCGGAGGGGCCTTACTCGACCCCGGCCACCACACCGCGGCTCGGGCACATGCGGGCCAGGGCGCAATCCCCGCAGGCCGGCGAGCGCGCGTGGCAGGTGCGCCGGCCGTGACGCAGCAGGTTTACGTGCAGCTCGAGCGGCGCGGGATGTCGAGCGCGCGTATGTCCGACAAATGAGG
>DAIOGX010000096.1:0-7227 GCA_036744995.1 Solirubrobacteraceae bacterium
AGTGCGTCGGCTGCTCGCTGTGCGCCGCCGCCTGCCCGGCCGACTGCATCCGCGTGGTCGCCGCTGAGAACACCCCCGAGAACCGCGTCTCCGCTGGCGAGCGCTATGCGGCCGTGTACGAGATCAACCTGTCGCGCTGCATCTTCTGCGGCTACTGCGAGATCGCCTGCCCGTTCGACGCGATCACGATGGGCCACGACTACGAGCTCTCCGACTACGACCGCACGGATCTGATCTTCACCAAGGAGATGCTGCTCTCAGAGCCACTGGAGCGCACGCCGCTGAGGAACGAGGGCGAGTAGCCGATGAGCGGGGGGACGACAGTGCTCAGAGGGTGTGCGTGCGCAGTGGGAGAGCACGGCTAGCGAGATGTCCTCCGTCCTGTTCTTCATCGCGGGCTTCGGCGCGATCGCTGGCGCCGTCGGCGTTGTGGTCCTGCGCGATCCCTTCTATAGCGTGCTCGCGCTCGTCTTCCATCTGATCTCGCTCGCTGTGTTGTTCTTGCTGCTGCGCGCCGAGTTCGTCGCCGCCGTACAGGTGGTCGTATACGCCGGCGCGGTGATGGTCCTGTACGTGTTCGTCGTGGCCTACGTCGGCGAGGAGAGTGAGTCCCTCGGCGAGCGGCTGCGCGGCTCGGGGCCTGTCGGCTCCGGCCTGCGCCGCGCTGGAGCGATCCTCGGTGGAGCGCTGCTCGTCGAGCTGCTGATCGCGCTGCTCGGCACGGGCCTCACAGCGATCGACGGGTACGGCGCGGGCTATGAGCCGGGGTTGGGTGGGGGTCCTCATCAATTCGGCACCCCCGCCTACATCGGCCAGCTGCTGCTCACGCGTTTCCTGCTCGCGTTCGAGGTCGCCTCCTTCCTCTTGCTGATCGCCGCCGTCGGCGGGGTCGTGCTCGCCCGTCGCCGGGGCGGCCTCGGCGAGGAGGACGAGCGCGACATGCTCACCCCGCTCGATCTGCTGCGCCCGCTCGGGACCGGCACGACGGCCGAGGGCGTCGGGGGGGTCCTCAGACCCGTTCAAGGGCGCCTCGAGGGCGCCCCTCGATCTCGACCGAGCCTGCCGGACGCCGGCTCGAGGCGCCCCCGATGACGATCGGCTGGTATCTGGCGGTCTCGGCGATCGTCTTCTCCCTGGGCGCCGTCGGCGTGATGACGCGCCGCAACCCACTCGTCGTGCTGCTCTGCCTGGAGTTGATGCTCAACGGCGCGAACCTCGCCTTGATCGCGTTCTCGCGCATGTGGGGCAACGGCGACGGGCAGATTCTCGCGATCGTCGTGATGACCGTCGCCGCGTGCGAGGTGTGCATCGGGCTGGGCATGATCGTCGCGCTCTACCGCCGCCAGCTTCCGATCGACGTCGACGAGCTCAGGGAGCTTCAAGGCTGATGAGCGCGACCACATATGGCTGGCTCGTGCTGCTGTTCCCGTTGCTGGGCACGCTCGTAATCGGCCTGGGCTACCGCTCGTTGCCCAGCCGCTCAGCTGGATGGATCGGCACAGGCGCGATCTTCCTCGCCTTCCTCTCCGCGCTGGGCGCACTGATCGCCCTCCAGGGTCACTCCCCCGCGCACCGTCAGCTCGTGTCGGCGCTGTGGAACTACGCCTCCACCGTTGGCATCGACGCGCAGCTGTCGATCCTCGTCGACCCGCTGTCGGTGTTCATGATCCTGATCGTCAGCGGTGTATCGACGCTGATCCACCTGTACTCGATCTCCTACATGGATGAGGACCGCGGTTTCGCGCGCTACTTCGCCTACTTGAACTTCTTCGTTTTCTCGATGCTGCTGCTCGTGCTGGCGGGCAACTTCCTGCTGCTGATCGTCGGCTGGGCGTTCGTCGGCGCGGCCTCATACCTCTTGATCTCCTTCTGGTACCGGCGCACGACGGCCACAAGAGCGGGGGTCAAGGCGTTCGTAATCAACGTCGTCGGCGACGTGGGCCTCGTGCTCGGCACGTACTTCATCTTCAAGCACACCGGAACGCTCGACTTCTTGAAGACCTTCCACGCGACCTCGACCGGAGCGTTTGGCCACACCACGACGGGGCAAGCCGCGGGCAGCGGCGACCTGACGGCCGGCTGCATCCTGCTGCTCGTCGGCGCGTTCGCCAAGTCCGCGCAGATTCCACTGCACACCTGGCTGCCCGACGCGATGGAGGGCCCCACCCCCGTCAGCGCCCTGATCCACGCCGCCACGATGGTCACCGCCGGCGTGTACCTGATCGCACGCATGCACCCGCTGTTCGAACTCGCCCCCGCCGCCCAGGACGTCGGCGCAATCGTGGGCGCCGCCACGCTGCTGGTTGCCGGCACAATCGCGCTGACCCAGACCGACATCAAGCGGGTGATCGCCTACTCGACGATGTCCCAGATCGGCTACATGATCATGGGTGTCTCCGTCGGCGCCTACGCCGCCGGCCTGTTTCACCTGATGACCCACGCCTTCTTCAAGGCGCTCTTGTTCATGGCCGCCGGCTCGATCATCGGCGCGATGGGCAGCGAGCAATCGTTAGAGAAGATGGGCGGATTTCGCAAGGCGATGCCCTTCACCTACGGCTGCTTCATCGTCGGCGGCCTGGCGCTATCGGGGATACCGCCGTTCTCGGGCTTCTTCTCCAAGGACGAGATTCTGCTCGACACAGGCGAGCTCGGAGGTTGGCACTGGGCGCTTTACGTAGCCGGCTACCTCGGTGCGTTCCTCACCGCGATCTACACGTTCCGCATGATCTTCCGCGCTTTCCATGGCGAACCGGTCGCGGAGGCGCGCGAGCTTGAATTAAATCCCCACCCACCCCATCTGCACCACATGGAGGTGCCCCGCAATCCCGCCAACGGCGAGGAGGAGGACACCGACGTGGGCTTCCCCGGGCCGCACCACACGATCGCCGAGCGCGCGCTAGGAATGCGCGTGGCGATGGGACTCCTGGCGGTGGGCGCGGTCAGCGCAGGCCTCTTGCAGATCCCCAAGGTCGACTTCGTGATCGACGATTTCCTGCGCCCGAGCTTCGCCGGCTCGGCGCTGTACGAACCGCACACCAAGAACGGGCTGCTCGTCTTCGGCCTGATCCTCGGCACCGTGCTCGGCCTCGCCGGCATAGCAGTCGCCTACCGCATCTGGGTCAAGCAGCCGAGCATCGCGGTGAACGCTCGCACACGCTTGCATCCGTTGTATGAGCTGTCCGTGAACAAGTGGTATTTCGACGAGGCGATCGACCTGCTCGTCGTGCGCCCGGCCGCCGCCGCGGGACGCTTCGCTCAGGGCACATTCGAGCGCGTGTTCGTCCAGGACACGCTGATTGGCGGAACCACAGGGTTCGTCCGCGCGGGATCGGCCGCGGTGCGCGCGGCGCAGAGCGGGTTCTTGCGCTACTACGCGGCATTGCTCGTGCTCGGCATCACGGGCGTCGGCTTCTACTTCCTACTGCAGTCGTGACCGCCTGACACGATGCCACCGCTCTCGATTCTCATCTGGATACCCGCCGCCTGCGGCCTGCTTGGCGCCCTCCTCGCCGTGCGCAATCAGCGCGCGCCGGGCGTCCTCGCGCTGGCCGGCTCGCTGGCCGCGCTCGCGCTGTCGATCGGCTACATCGCCGACTACCATGCCGGCGCCGGCCTGCAGCACGTAACCGACGTGGTCTGGATCGCCGCGCTCGGCATCCACTACAAGCTCGGCGTCAGCGGCCTCAACGTCTTCCTCGTCGGGCTCACCACACTGCTGTTCGCCGCCGCGACGATCGCCGCGAACCTGAGACAGTGGGAGCGGCCGAGGCTGTTCTGGTTCTTCTTCATGCTCGCCGAGTCGGCCGTGCTGGGAGCGTTCCTCGCCCAGGACCTGGCGCTGTTTGTCGTGTTTTTTGATCTCATGTTGATCCCGTTCTATTTCCTGACGGGGATGTGGGGTAGGGGCACCCGCGAGGAGCGCGTCAAAGCCACGATCAAGCTCGTCATATACACGCTCGTCGGCTCGCTGCTGATGCTCGCCGCCGCGATCGCCACCGGCGCGCTCGCCTCCCAGCAGCACGGTGCCCCGATCACCTTCGTGCTCTCATCGCTCCAAGCGCTGCCCCTCAGCAAGGGCTCACAGGAGTGGATCTTCCTGTTCTTCGCGGCCGCGTTCCTCGTCAAGATGCCCGCGTTTCCGCTGCATGGCTGGATGCCCGACGGCTATCGCGCAATGCCGATCGAGGTGCTGATGGTGTTCTCCGGCGTCTTGTCGAAGGTCGGCGCCTACGGCTTCCTCGCGATCGTCCTGCCCCTCTACCCGCAGGCGGCGGCGCACTTCCAGACGCTGATGCTGTTGATCGCGCTCGCCTCGATCGTCTACGGCTCGGCGATGGCCTTCACCCAGACCGATGCGCGGCTGATTGTCGGGTACTCCTCGGTCGCGCAACTCGGCTTCATCACGCTCGGGATCTTCGCGCTGAACCCCCAGGGCGCCCAGGGCGCGCTGTTGCAGATGGTCAATCACGGGCTCGTCGTGGCGCCGCTGCTGTTCATCGTGATGCTGCTCTCCCGGCGCGCGGGAGGCTCAGAGGACGTGCGCGAGATGGGCGGGATCGCGTTCCGCGCGCCCGTGCTCGCCTCGCTGTTTTTGATCGTCGCGCTCGCCACGCTGGCGATGCCCGGATCGTCCAACTTTGTGGGCGAGTTCCTGATCCTGCTCGGCGTGTTCAAAGCCAAGCTCGTGATCGCGATCATCGCCTTCAGCGGCGTGGTGATGGCGAGCGTGTACGCGCTGCGGCTGTTCATCCGTGCGATGCACAACCGTGTCGGCGCCAAGGTGGACTCTCGTGAGATATCGATCCGCGACGGTGCCGTGCTCGTTCCGCTGATCGCCGTGATCCTGTTCCTTGCGCTCAATCCGCAGTTCGCCCTGCACCGCAGCGAAGACTCTGTGAAGGCAACCGTCGCAAGCGCGCATGTCGCTCTCAACCCGGTGCCATCGGCACTGGCGGGAGGGTTCGCAAACCCGGCCCAGGCACCAGAAGCCCAGCCCAGCTCGGAAGCTGAACCGGCCTCGCGGGCTGCACAGACCCCGCAAGCGGAAACATCAGAACATGGGCCAATCAACCAAGCCGAAGGCTCGAGCAAATGAGCGCCCTCCCCTCGATAGTCGCCACCGTCACCCTGAAAGGCCCACACGTGGACTTCGGCGGGCTCTCGCCCTTGATTGCGCTGCTCGGAGGTGCGATCGTCGTGCTGCTCGTCGGACTGCTTGGATCACGCTGGGTGCGCGCGCAGGTGGTGCCAGCCCTCAGCCTCGTCGTGCTTGGTGCGGCGCTGGGACTCACGATCTGGCAGTGGAACGCCGAGAAGTCAATCGTCTCCGGCGCGTTGCGGATCGACGACCTCTCGCTCGTGCTGAACCTGATTCTGATCGCGGGAGGGGCGGCTACGGTACTACTCGCCTGGCGTTCGCTGGCCGCGCGTGAAGCGGCGCACGGTGAGTTCCACGCGCTGCTGCTGAGCTCGATCGGCGGGATGTCGTTGCTCGCCTCGGCCCAGAACACGGTCGCGTTGTTCGTCGGCCTCGAGCTCCTGTCGATCCCGCTGTACGTGCTGTGCGCGACCGAAATGCGGCGCGAGCACTCGCTCGAGTCGGGACTGAAGTACCTGATCATCGGCTCCGTTGGCTCGGCGACCCTGCTCTACGGTCTGGCTTTGATCTACGGCGCCACCGGCTCCACCGACTTCAGCTCGATCGCCACCGCGCTCTCCAGCGGGGGCCTGGCCACGGACCCGCTGACGCTGACGGGGATCGCGCTGTGCGTGGCCGGCCTCTGCTTCAAGGCGTCTGTCGCCCCCTTTCACCAGTGGACGCCGGACGTGTACGAGGGCGCGCCGACGCCGGTAACGGCATTCATGGCTGTCGCCACAAAGGCAGCCGCGCTGGGCGTGTTCCTGCGCTTCTTCGACGTGGCGCTGATCGACGCGCAGGCCAGCTGGGGACCAGCCGTGGCGGTGCTGGCGACGATCACGATTCTGGTCGGCAACGTCGGCGCGCTCGGGCAATCCTCGCTGAAGCGGATGCTCGCTTACTCCTCGGTCGCGCAGGCCGGCTACATGCTCGCGGGGGTCGTCGTCGCGACCAAACTGGGCGTCCAGGCGACGGTCTTCTACCTGGCGGTGTACGTGGCGATGAACATGGCCTCGTTCGCCGTGATCGTCGCGCGCGAACGGGAAATAGGAGCCCCACCCGCCCGGGGCGACTCAATCGAAGCGGTGAAGGGCCTCGGCCGCGAGCGCCCGTGGCTTGCGTGGCCGATGACGATCTCGATGCTCGCGCTCGCCGGGATCCCCGCGACGGCGGGTTTCATCGGCAAGTTCTACCTGATCGACGCGGCCGTCTCGGGCGGGTACACGTGGCTTGGCGTGGCGATCGTCGTCGGCTCGATGATCTCGCTCGGCTACTACCTGCCGGTGATCGCGGCGATGTGGATGCGAGAGGCGCCGCAGAACACTCAGAGCCCAGCGGCCGCGACGCCGACCCTCTTCCCCAAAGCCGGCGAACCCCCGCCGGGCGCACTGCCCGCGCTGGCGGGAGGCTCACCCGAGCTGGATAAGCAGACGCCGCCCAGCACGAATGGCCTCCAGCCCGAGGTGGTCTTCGTCGCGGTCCTCGCCGGAGCGGCCACGATCTTCTTTGGCATTCTCCCCCAGCCGCTATTCGACCTCGTCAACCACGCGGGCGGCGCGCTCGGCGGACTCTTCTGAGTCGGGGCGACTACAGTCGGCCTGAGGCCGTGGCGGCCGCTTCCGCCTCCTCTAGTTGGCGCTCGACGAGGTCCAGCCCGGCCTCCCAGAAACCGGGGTCTGAGAGGTCGATACCAACTATCTTGCCCAGCTCCTCAGGACTGCGCGAGCCACCGGCGGCAAGCATCTCCAGATAGCGCGGCACGAGCTCCGGGCCCTCTTGCTCGTAGCGCTGATAGACCGACAGCGCGAGCAGTTGGCCGTAGGCGTAGGCGTAGACGTAGCCGGGTGAGCCGATGAAGTGCGGAATGTAGGACCACCATGAGCGGTAGCCCTCGGTCAGCTCGACCGAGTCGCCGAGCATCTCTGCCTGGCTCTCGACCCACAGCTCGCCGAAGCGCTCCACCGATAGCTCCCCCTGCGCGCGCCTGTTGATGTGGACGAGATCCTCGAAGCGGTTCATGGCGATCTGGCGAAACACGGTGGCGATCGTGTCCTCGAGGTTCTCCGCCAGCAGCGCCAGGCGCGAGGCCG
>DAIOGX010000097.1:0-7011 GCA_036744995.1 Solirubrobacteraceae bacterium
ACTCGGTCGCGGTGATCATCGTGCGCAAGGGCAACCCCGAGCACATCACCGGCTGGTCGGACCTGATCAAGCCGGGTGTGGGAGTGTTGACGCCGAACCCATTCACGTCGGGGAGCGCCCGCTGGAACATCATGGCCGCATATGGAGCACAGTTGAAGGAAGGCAAGACCCCCGCGCAGGCACAGGAATATCTGAAGGCGCTGTTCGGAAACGTCGTAAGCCAGGACAGCTCCGCGCGTAACGCTCTGCAGACGTTCCTCGCCGGCCGGGGCGACGCTCTGATCGACTATGAGGACGAGGCGATTACAGACGAGAAGAAGGGCGCCGCGATCGAATACGTGATCCCGAACGACACGATCTTGATCCAGAACCCGATCGCCGTCGTCGGCACCGGCGCAAATGCCGCGGAGGCGCAAAAGTTCGTGAGCTACCTGCTGTCTCCCGCCGGCCAGACGATCTGGGCAGAAAAGGGCTATCGCCCGGTGATCTCGGGGATCGCCGCCGCCGCCAAGTTCCCCACGCCTCCCGGACTGTTCACGATCCAATCGCTCGGCGGCTGGAAGGCCGTGACGAAGCAGTTCTTCGAACCGGAAACGGGCATCGTCACGAAGATCGAGCAGTCGCTCGGTGTCTCCACCGCCAAATAGCCAGGGAGCTCTGGCGCTCGGGCGCCCGCGCGTGCCGGCAATCGGTGCGCGCGGGGCCGGCGCGCTCGGCAAGGGCCTGCTCGGCATCTACCTGTCGGCGCTCGTGCTGCTGCCGGTGGCGGCGCTGCTGTCGAAGGCGGGCAGTGGCGGGACAAGCGCGTTCTGGCGAGAGATCTCAAACCCGGAGGCGCTCGCCGCGATCAAGCTGACCCTGGCGGCTTCGGCGATCGTGGTCCTGATCAACGCGATCTTCGGGACGCTGATCGCATGGGTGCTCGTGCGCGATGAGTTCCCCGGCAAGCGCTTCGTCAACACCCTGATCGACCTTCCCTTTGCGCTGCCGACGATTGTCGCGGGGGTCGTGCTGCTCGCGCTGTACGGGAAGGGCAGCCCCGTCGGCGTCGATGTCGCATTCACGCGCGCCTCGGTTGGGCTGGCGCTGCTGTTCGTGACGCTTCCTTTTGTCGTGCGCTCCGTGCAGCCGGTGCTGCTCGAGCTCGACCAGGCGATGGAGGAAGCCGCCGCTTCGCTGGGCGCGGGACCGGCGACGGTGCTTCGCCGGATCGTGCTGCCGAGCCTCGCTCCCGCGATCATATCGGGGGTCGCGCTCAGCTTCGCGCGGGCGATCGGCGAGTACGGCTCACTCGTGCTGATCACCGGCGAGCTGCCGTTCAAGACGGAGGTCGGCTCGGTTTACATATTTGGACAGATCTCCAACGAAAACCTGCCAGCGGCGGCCGCCGTGTCAGTCCTGTTGCTGCTGGTGGCCCTCGTCGTGCTGGGCGCCCTGAGCTTCGTCTCGCACCGACGGTCCAGGCATGTCCGCTAACGCCGCGCGCCGGCTCGGCGTGCGCATGCTCGCGCTCGGCTACCTGGCGCTGCTGCTGGGAGCGCCGGTGGGGATGATCTTCTACCGCACGTTCGAACACGGTCTCGCGCCGGTATGGAGCGCGGTGACGGCGCCAAACGCCGAGCACGCGTTCTGGCTGTCGCTTGAGATCGTCGCGATCGCCGTGCCGCTGAACACGATCTTCGGGATCGGCATGGCCCTGCTGCTCGAGCGTGGACGCTTCTGGGGCAAGGGACTCCTGGGCCTGGTGATCGACCTGCCGTTCGCGATCTCGCCGGTGGTCGTAGGGCTCGCGCTGGTGCTCGTGTACGGGAAAACCGGATGGCTCGGCGACTGGCTGACCACCAACGGCATTCAGATCATCTTCTCGGTGCCGGGCATGGTCATCGCCACGGCGGTCGTGTCGCTGCCGTTCGTCGCGCGCGAGACGATGCCGGTGCTGCGCGAGCTCGGTATCGACGCAGAGCAGGCAGCCGAGACTCTGGGTGCGAGCGCCTGGCAGACCTTCTGGCGGGTCACGCTGCCAGCGATCAGGTGGGGTGTGGTGTACGGGGTCGTGCTGAGCACCGCACGCGCGCTCGGCGAGTTCGGCGCGGTGAGCATCGTGTCGGGGCGAATCGAGGGCCAGACGCAGACGTTGCCGCTATATGTGCAGGACCGCTTTGAGAATTTCGACTCGACCGGCGCCTACGCGGCGGCGGTCCTGCTCGCGCTGCTGGCACTTGGCACACTGCTTGCGATGAACCTCCTTACGCGACGCACGCGTGGACGGACGGCCAGCTGATGGCGATCGAGGTCCGCGAGGTGAGCAAGCGCTTCGGTGACTTCGTGGCGCTCGAAGATGTCAGCCTGAGGGTCGGCGACGGCGCGCTGACGGCGCTGCTGGGGCCGAGCGGAAGCGGCAAGTCGACGCTTTTGCGGATCATCGCCGGGCTCGAGTCGCCGGACAGCGGCGAGGTCGTGATCGACGAGCAGAACGTGACCGACGCGCCCGCGCGCATGCGCGGCGTCGGCTTCGTCTTCCAGCACTACGCGCCGTTCAAGCACATGACCGTGCACGACAACGTTGGCTTCGGACTGAGCGTGCGCAAGCGGCCGAAGGCCGAGATCCGCGAGCGGGTGAAGGAGCTGCTCGGGCTCGTGCGGCTGGAAGGGCTGGCCGAGCGCTATCCGTCACAGCTCTCGGGTGGACAGCTGCAGCGTATGGCGCTGGCGCGCGCGCTGGCGGTCCAGCCGCAGGTGCTGTTGCTGGACGAGCCATTCGGGGCGCTCGACGCGCAGGTGCGCGCAGAGCTGCGCGAATGGCTGCGCAGACTGCACGAGGAGATCCACGTGACCACGATCTTCGTCACCCATGACCAGGAGGAGGCGATGGAAGTCGCCGAGCAGATCGTGGTCATGAACAAAGGCCGGATCGAGCAGGCGGGCACGCCGCGCGAGCTGTACGAGAGCCCTGGCAACGAGTTCGTGATGTCATTCATCGGGCCCGTGAACCGTCTGGGCGACGCGTTCGTGCGCCCTCACGACATCGAAATCCTCCCCTCCGTCGAGGGCGTCGGAACGGAGGCGCTGGTCGAGCGAGTCGTGCACCTTGGCTTCGAGGTCCGCGTCGAGCTGAAGCTTCATGACGGACGCGACATCTGGGCCCAGGTCACGCGCGAGAACGCGCAGCAGCTCGAGCTGAGGGAGGGCCAGATCCTCTCGGTGCGCCTGCCGGCCCCGCGCGTCTTCGCGGCCTGATACTCACGCGGCGTCCTTCCGCGCAAAGCCGTCCCTAGCGCGTGTGCCAGGCTTCCTCTCCGCGTGTGAGCGCGAGGATCTCCTTCGGCAGCTTGCCGGCGGCGACGTCGGCAACCGTGACGTGCTCGAGCACTTTGCGCAGGTTGGCGCGCAGCGCGATCCACACCTGCTGCAGGGACTCGGCCGAGCCGACATATTCGATCTCCTCTGGGCGCTGCCCGCGGACGCCGACCAGCGGGCCCTCGACCGCGCGGATGACGTGCGCGAGGTTGATCTCCTCGGGCGGTTGGGCGAGCCAGTAGCCGCCCTCGGGACCGCGCTGTGAGCGGACGATCCCGGAGGAACGCAGCTGGGTGAGGATGTTCTCCAGAAAAGAGACGGGAATGCTCTGCGCCTGGGCGAGCTGATCCACCTTGCGAGGCGCCTGCTGGCTGCTGCCAGCGAGCTCCACGACGGCTCGCACTGCATAGTCGGCCTTGGCGGTGACGTGCATGGAACGTGATTCTCCCTGAAACGCCGTCGCCGCGACTCCGGGCTTCGGGTTAGGTAACCCTAACTCCTATGATACCTTCCCTCTTCTGGCCATCCCGACCTGGCAGATCGGATTTGACGATCGACGATGCGACACGGCAAGCTCCCAATCCTCAGCTCACTGCTGATGATCGCCGCGATGTCGCTGGCCGCTTGCGGCAGCGGCTCCCCCAATGGGGCGAGCACCATCACGTTGTATAACGGCCAGCACGAACAGACGACCGCGATGCTCGTCTCGGCGTTCGAGAAGCAGACCGGGATCAAGGTCAATGTCCGCACCGCCGGGGAGGACGTGCTCGGCAACCAGATCGTCCAGGAGGGCTCGAGCTCGCCGGCCGACGTCTTCTACGCAGAGAACACCCCTGTACTCGAAAACCTACGTGAGAAGGGCCTGCTCGCCCAGGTCGCGCCCGCGACGCTCGCGGCCGTCCCGAGCCGCTACAACTCGCCGGCGGGCAACTGGGTTGGAGTCTCCCTGCGCACGACCGCGCTCGTCTACAACACCGCCCAGCTCACCGCCGCCCAGCTGCCGCGAACGGTGCTCGAACTCGCCCAACCTCGGTGGAAAGGGAAGCTGGCCCTCGCCCCGTCAGAGACAGATTTCCAACCGCTGATCACTGCGATCGCCCTGCGCGACGGGACGGCGGCGGCCGAAAGCTGGCTGGGCGGCATCAAGGCGAATAGCGAGATCTACCCGGACAACGAGACTGTGATCGCACAGGTCAACAACGGTCAGAGCGCGGTCGGCCTGATCGATCACTACTACTGGTACCGGCTGCGTGACGAGGTCGGCCAGAGCGGCCTGCACTCCGCGCTCTACTACTACACCCCCGGCGATCTCGGAGCATTGGTCAACGTGTCTGGCGCGACTGTCTTGAAGTCGAGCTCCCATCAGTCGGATGCCCAGGCATTTCTCGCCTTTCTCGTGAGCCCCACCGGGCAGCAGATCATCGCCCACAGCCACAGCTACGAGTACCCGCTGCGCCCCGGGGTGAGCCCCGCCGCGGTGCTGCCCCCGCTACAGACGCTGCACCCGGCGGTGCTGCCGCTGAGCTCGCTGGGCGACGGACGCGCGGCACTCGAACTCGAGCAGAAGCTCGGCCTCTTGTAGGAAAGACAGTGAGCAAGTTCACTCTCTCCGAGCAGGCCGCGCCGGGTGGCTGGGCGCGCGCGTGGTCGGGACGGCGGCGCTGGCCGTTGACGAGCGTCGCCGGCGGGGCGCTGGCCGCCGGGCTGGTGCTGCTGCCGCTCGTGTTCCTCGTCAAAGAAGCCCTCCAGCCGGGTTGGGCTGAGGTCGAACGGCTGCTCTTCCGGCACAACACGGCAGTGCTGCTGTGGAACACCGTGCGCCTCGCGCTCGCCTGCACTTTGCTGTGCGCCGTGCTCGGCGTCGCCGCCGCGTGGTGCGTCGAGCGCACGACGCTGCCCCTCAAACGCCTGTGGGCGGTCGTGCTCGTGCTCCCCCTCGGCGTGCCCGACTTCGTGATCGGCTTCGGCTGGGTCTCCATCGACCCCGCCCTGCACGGGTACCTGGCGGCGGTGATGATCATGACGCTGTCGCTGTATCCGCTCGTCTACCTGCCGGTCGCCTTCGCCATGGCGAACCTCGACGCGGGGCTAGAGGAGAGCGCGCGCAGCCTCGGGCTCGGCCCGTGGCAGACCTTCCGGCGCGTCACGCTGCGCCAGATCCGCCCGGCGGTGCTCGGCGGCTGCCTGCTCGTCACGCTCGCGCTGCTCGCCGAGTACGGAGCGTTTGAAATCGTCCAGTACCAGACGTTCACCGTTGAGATCTTCACCGAGTACAAGCTCGGCTTCGACACCGCGGCTGCCTGCGCACTTTCGCTCGTGCTCGTCGTGCTGAGCGTCGCCGCGCTCGGCGGCGAGTTCGCACTCAGCGGCCGCGGGCGGGCGTGGCGCGTGGGGCCGGGAGCCAAGCGCCTGGCCCCACGAGTCGCGCTCGGACGCTTCACGGCGCCGACGCTGCTTGGCGTCGCCGCGCTCGCAGGCCTTTCCATCGGCGTGCCCGTCGGCTCCCTGGTCTACTGGACGGTCCACGGCGGCTCGACCACGCTGCCGCCGGCCTCGATCCTGACCGACGCGTGGCACACGGCCGAACTCTCGGCCGCCGCGGCCCTGCTCGCGACCGCACTGGCGGTGCCCGTGACGACGCTGGCGATGCGTCACCGCAACCGGCTGACCGTGCTGATCGAGCGCCTCGCCTACCTGCCCCAGGCGCTCCCCGGACTGGTGGTCGCGCTCGGCCTCGTGTCGTTCTCCGTGCGCTACGCGCTGGCGCTGTATGAGAGCTCGTTCGAGCTGATCGTCGCCTACTCGATCCTCTTCCTGCCGCTGGCCGTCGTCGGCGTGCGCTCGGCGATGGCGCAGGCCTCGCCGCGCATGGAGGAGGTCGCCCGCTCGCTCGGCGCCCGGCCGGCGAGCGCCTGGCGGCGCGTCACGCTGCCGCTCATCGCTCCCGGCCTCGCCGCGGCGTTCGCGCTCGTGTTCATCTCCGCCGCCACCGAGCTCACCGCCACGCTGCTGCTGCGCCCGACCGGCGTCAACACGCTCGCCACCCAGTTCTGGGCGTACACGAGCGACTTCGCCTACGGCGCCGCCGCGCCATACGCCGCGCTGATGGTCGCCATCTCCGCAGTCCCCGCCTACCTGCTCAGCCGCCGCATGACCACGCTCGCGCGCACGGAGGCGAGTCGATGAGCCTCCTCTCGATCCGCGACCTGTGGAAGGGCTACGGCGACACACCGGTGCTCCAGGGCGTGGACCTCGAGGTGCACGCGGGGTCGCTGACGGCGGTGCTCGGCCTCTCCGGCTGCGGCAAGACCACGCTGCTGCGCGTGATCGCCGGGTTCGAGCGCGCCGAGCGTGGCAGCGTGTCGCTCGCGATGCAGACGCTCGACGACGGGCGCACCTACCTCGCGCCCGAGAAGCGCGGCGTCGGCTACGTGCCCCAGGAGGGCGCGCTGTTCCCTCATCTGAGCGTCCAGGACAACGTCGGCTTCGGCCTCTCCCGCCGCGAGCGTCGCAGCGACGGGGTGGCCGAGCTGCTGGAGATGGTCGGCATCGCGCCGCTGGCGCGCCGACTGCCGCACGAGCTCTCCGGCGGCGAGCAGCAGCGCGTCGCGCTCGCCCGCGCCCTGGCCCGCCGCCCGCAGGCGCTGCTGCTGGACGAGCCGTTCTCCTCGCTGGACGCCTCGCTGCGCAGCCGCGTGCGCGAGGAGGTCCACG
>DAIOGX010000098.1:0-1520 GCA_036744995.1 Solirubrobacteraceae bacterium
GTGTCCGTCCGGTGAGTTCATACACGACCTCCCCGATGGGGCGATTGTGGAGCGACACCTGCATCGGCAGGGCCCGGCCGATCGGCGAGGGCTGGATGTTGTCCGGATTGAACAGCGGCGCGAAGTGGTCAAGGAACGCTTCAATCATCTCCATATCGTAGATCACCCCGCTGAGCCCATCGAGCGCGTTACGTATGAACTCCATGCCGGCGATGTCGGTCGTAAAGCCGCTGAGGACCGCACCTCCCGCCGCGAGCTCCAGCAGCTTGAAGTTGTATCCGGTCGGCTTGCGAATGGCCCCGCAAAGGACAGTCGCGTCGAAACAGACGAGCATTCAGGAGCGGCGGCGCTCGACGATCTCGACGGCCAACTCCTCGTCCGAGGGAGTCGGGCTGTCGGCGACTCGTGCCAGCAGTTGCGCCTTCAGCCCCATCGTCACGTCGGGCTTGATGTTGTCGTGCGCGAACTGGTCAGCCGGCAGCCGCCAAGAGCCGCCTGGCGTCTGCTCTGCCCGTACCCGCCCAGAAGCTATCCATTTGTAGACGGCTTGAGGCGTGACGCCGTACTTCGCCGCGACCTGGGCGGCGGTCAGCCATTGACGCCCGGCTTGCGCGCGATCGGCGATATGCAGCTGCCAGGCACTGGCGAGTCGCATGGCCTTCAGCCGGACCCCCACACCGAGCCGCTCGATGTCCGCGGCAGCGCTGAGATGACTGATCAGAAGCGCGGTGAATGTCTCTGCGTGGTCCTCGTCCTCGTCTGCCTCCTCGAATGCCTCGCGAAGGTCGTCGCGCCCAAGGAGCCCAGACCGATCAAGGATCTCCACGGTCTCAATGACCTCATCTTCGTAGCCACCGTAGAGGTCCAGGCGTCGGCCGACGCTGGCGAGAATCTCGGCAGCAAGAACCCTGAGAAGCGACGAGCGCTCCTCAGGCCCACTCGTGATGGCGGTGCGCCACAGGACGGCTCGATCGGAAGGCGAAAGGATGCTCATGGGCTCGTTGCTTGCTCCAACCAGGCTACTACATCGGCACAACGATAGGAAGTCTTGAAAGATTATAAACATCTACAGCCTCTCGGCGCCGAGCGCTCCAGGCTGCCGTCAGTGCTCGCGGGCGTGCGTGCTTCAAGCAATTCTTCGGCAGCGCAGAAAGTCAGGCTGAACATAGGTCCAGGGAACCGATCCTCACCCAGATCGAGGTCTCTGCGCCCCCCTCGCCATTGCGAAACGTGCGGGTCTACGGGCTGCGGACGACGGCCAAGTCAGACTTCGGCATGACAGGCACGACAGGCCGTTCCAACTACTACGAAGACTTCTTTGCGTTCATTGTCGGATCGACGGTTATCACGCTCAACGCCACGGGCGATCCGCACCCGGTCCCCGCTGCGACCGAGCGACGCCTGCTCTCCCTGCTCTACAGCCGCGCGGAGGCACACAACAAGCTCTGAGGTGGGAGGACACGGGAAGGTCCATGCGACCGATCGGAGATCGGCCGATCCGTGGCGCGCATTGGACCGCG
>DAIOGX010000098.1:1620-6977 GCA_036744995.1 Solirubrobacteraceae bacterium
TATGACGCTACATGGTCAGGGGTATGAGATAGGGGTGCGTGAGCTCCATGATCGGTTGAGCGAGCATCTCGAGCACGTCGCGCAGGGCGCCGAGATCATGGTCACGCGTCGCGGTCAGCCGATCGCGCGGTTGTCTGCCGTCGATGGCGAGGGTCCGCTCGAGGACCTGATCAGGCGAGGTCTCATCACCCCGCCAGCGCGTGCACGCAGCTCGCGCCGGGCACGCGTGAACGCGCGCGGCTCAGTCTCCGAGCTCGTCGCCGAGCAGCGCCGCTGATCCTGTACTTCGACACCTCTGCGCTCGTCAAGCTTGTTGTTGTCGAGCCCGGCTCTGAGCTGGTGGCCGAGCTGTGGGGCACGCGGCTTCGGGCGGCGTCTAGCATCCTGTGCTATCCCGAGGGTCGCGCGGCGCTCGCTGCCGCCCGTCGTGGCCGTCGGCTGAGCGCCACTGAGTACGGTCGGGCGCGCAAGGAGCTCGAGTCATTGCAGAGTGAGCTGGCGCTGGTCGGAATCGATGGTGCGCTCGCGCGGCGGGCGGGTGAGCTTGCCGAGGAGCTCGAACTGCGCGGATACGACGCCGTCCACCTCGCGAGCGCGCTCGCGCTCGGCACCGACACCACGCTCATCACCTGGGACGAAGACCTCAAGCGCGCCGCAGCGCGGAGTGGATGCGCCGTCGCCCCCGCGGACTGACCGCCAACGGCGATCACGAACCGCGGGCCTGCGCCTCCATGACGCAAACGGCTCGATGGCGGGCGACCCGACCCCTCTATCTCAAAGCAGGCGGTGTAAAGGCTCGAACCCGAACCCGTCGCTCTCGGGTTCCCATGGCAGGAAGCGTCACCATCCACAGCGAACCCGCACCTGCAAAGGGCGACAGCGCGGTCCGGCCGGCCGTCGTCCCGCCCGATGCGTCGGCAAAGGGCGGACCAGATCGATCGCCGGTCAGGCCGAGGCTGCGACCGCACGCACCTCGCTGCGCACGACCGTCACCCCCGGGCCAGCGCTGGCGCCCACGCTCACCTCCGAGCTAGCCGCCTCGGCATGCTCCTCGGTATCGAACACGATCAAGGCGGTCCCCTTCGCGTCGCCGAGCGGCCTGAGCCAGTACCCGGCCTGGAATCCAGGCGCCTGGCTGACTCTAGGCACCGTCTCCTCCCGCAGGTTCTTCAGCCCGGCCTGCGGATCCGGCTGCCCGCTGGTATCTACCTCGATCAGAACAGCATGCATCGGACGCCTCCCTCTCGTAGTTGGATGAACGTCAAACTACCGCATGCGCCGTGCGATTCATTGCCGCTGAGGACGGAATACGCGCCTGGCGGCGCTCAGCCCGACCGCAACCGGCGGAAGCGGCGCTTGCCGACTTTCAGCACCTGCCCGTTCGCGCGGTCGGCAGCGACGTCGTGCTCGCCCGAGGCCAGCGGCTCCTCGCCGAGCGTCACGCCCCCCTGGTCGATCAGGCGGCGCGCCTCTGAGCGCGAGACCCCGAACTCCTCAGCGATCACGCCCGGGAGGTGCACGAGACCTCGAGGGCCGGCCTGGAAGGTGGCGTCCTCGATCTCGTCCGGTGTCCCTCGCTGCACGAACACCCGGTCGAAGTGGGCCTCGGCCGCCGCCGCGTCAGCGGCGGAGTGCAGCCACGTCACGAGCCCGCGAGCCAGCGCGCGCTTTGAGTCGCGCGCGGCGGCGCCCTCCCCGGGCGACCCCTCGCCGAGCAGCAGCCGGTGGTACTCGCCCATCGCCTCGTCGGGGATGCTCATCGCCTTCCCGTACATCTCCTCGGGCGCGTCGGTGATGCCGATCTGATTGCCGTAGGACTTGGACATCTTCCGCTGCCCATCGGTGCCGACGAGGATCGGCATCGTCAGGATCGCCTGCTCGGGTTGTGCGTAGGCGCGCTGGATGTCGCGGCCGAGGAGCAGGTTGAACTTCTGGTCGGTCCCCCCCAGCTCGACATCCGCGCGGACCGCCACCGAGTCATAGCCCTGCAGCAGCGGGTAGAGCAGCTCGAGCATCGAGATCGGCTCCGAGGCCGAGAGGCGTTTGGCGAAGTCGTCGCGCTCGAGCAGCTGCGCGGCGGTCGTCGTGCGCACGAGCGCAAGCACCTCGGCCATCGACATGTCGAGCCACTCGCCGTTGCGCCTCACCTCCAGGCGCTCGGGATCGGGGTCGAGGATCTTCAGCGCCTGCTCCTGGAAGGTCGCGGCATTGCCGTCGATCTCCTCCTCGGAGAGCATCGGGCGCAACTCCGAGCGCCCGGAGGGATCGCCCACGCGCGCGGTGTAGTCACCGACGATCAGCACCACCTTGTGGCCGGCGTCCTGGAACTCGCGCAGCTTGCCGAGGATGACCGCGTGGCCGAGGTGGATGTCGGGCGCCGTAGGGTCGATGCCGAACTTGACGCGCAGTGCGCGCCCGCGCGCGCGCGCGCGTAGAAGCTTGTCCGCCAGCGCCCCGCGCGGCAGGCTGTCGACCGCATTGCGCTCGAATCGGGCGGCCTCTTTGCCCGTGTCCTCGGCGGCCTCAGTCTCGTCGTGCGCCGGGTCTGCGGCGGCCGCGTCGGGGGCGTCGGGCATCGACATCCAATGCTAGTGCACGACGACGAGGCGCAAACCGTCAAATCAGCCAAGCTGTGCTGCCCGCGGAGCGGCCGGTCACGGGCCGATGAAATACGCAACTTGCGGGAATCTGGGCTATTTTTCCGCCAGCAGGGGAGGCGGCTTTTCAGGCCGGCCGGCCCGCGAAGCGCCTTGCCGGCCGGCATGAAAAGGTCCATTCCCGCGCTGCTAGACTCTCGCCCGCCCCGGTGGAAGTCATCGTGGCCGTAGGCCTCGCGCCGCGGCCCACACCACCGCCGCCGCCCGCAGGAGCTCATGAGCGAGGACGACCGCCCCGACATTCCCGCCCCACCGAAGCCGCGCTTGAAGCGGCTGCGTTTTCTGCTGATCCTCTTCGCCGTCCTGCTGCTCGGCCTCGTCTCGTTCGTATTCGGCATATTCGTGTCGGTCGCCTCCGACCTGCCGTCGCTGACGAAGTTCTCGCAGTTCAAGAACGAGCAGAGCTCGGAACTGCTCGACGATCTCGGGCATCCCCTCGGCGTCCTCAGCGAACAGAACCGGGTCATCCTCACCCCCGCGCAGATCCCCCCGATCGTCAAGGAGGCGGTGATCTCGATCGAGGACAAGCGCTTTGAGACGAACAGCGGCGTCGACATCCGCGCGATCGCGCGCGCGTTCGTCAACGACGTCCTCCACAAGGGCGGCACGCAGGGCGCCTCGACGATCGAGGAGCAGTTCATCAAGAACGCCCTCCAGGCCCAGTCCCACCGCACGATCTTCGAGAAGCTCAGGGAGGCGGCCCTCGCCTACCAGCTCTCCCATGAGTGGAACAAGGAAAAGATCCTCGCCGCCTATCTCAACACGATCTACTTCGGCAACGGGGCGTATGGCATCGAGGCCGCCGCGCAGACCTACTTCGGGCACGATGTCAACCACCTCGGCTGCGGCACGCCGACCCACGAACCGTGCGTCAAGCAGCTCCAGCCATGGGAGGCGGCCCTGCTCGCCGGCATCATTCAGAACCCCTCTGGCTATGACCCGGCGCTCCACCCCGAAGCAGCCAAAGCGCGTCGCGAAGTCGTCCTGCGTCAGATGCTCGACCAGGGCTACCTCCAGAGGCCCGTGTACGAAGAAAGCGTCAAGCAGGCCCTACCCGCGCCCCATGACATCCAGGCCCCTCGAGAGCAGACGGTCGAAGGGGTCGACGCGGGCTACTTCACGAGCTGGGTGCAGCAGCAGGTGATCGAACGCTACGGGCCCACCCGCGCCTTCGACGGCGGCCTGAAGATCAAGACCACGCTCGACCTCGAACTGCAGCGCGCCGCCGAACAGGCCGTCAACAACTACCTCGCCTACTCCGGCGGCCCCACCGCCTCGCTCGTGGCGATCGAAAACTCAACCGGCGAGGTGCGAGCGATGGTCGGCGGGCGCAACTACGACGAAAGCCCCTTCAACCTCGCCACCAACGGCGAGCGCCAGCCCGGCTCCTCGTTCAAGGCGTTCGACCTGGCCGCGGCGCTCGAGGATGGCATCTCGCCGGATTCGGTGTGGACGTCCAAGCAGAAGGTGCTCTACCGGCACACTCCCCATGGGCCCGAAAAGTTCGTCGTCCACAACGACGAAGGCGCCTACTCCGGCTCCAACACGCTGACCGGCGCTACGGCCTTCTCGGATAACTCGATCTACGCCGAAGTCGGGCTGAAGGTGGGAACGACAAAGATTGCCCGGCTGGCCCACAAGATGGGAATCACGACGCCGCTCTCGACCAACGCGGCGATGACGATCGGTGGGCTCACCGTCGGCGTCACGCCCCTGGACATGGCGCATGCCTACGAGACGATCGCCCACGGTGGCCGGCGCGTCAGCGGCACGCTCGCCGAAGACGACGCGCCCGTGGCGATCCAGGAAGTCGACGCCGGCTCGAACAGGCTCCCCGATGGCGCGCACCTCGACGTCAATCAGGTCGAGACCAGGTCGGTGCTCCCTCCCGAAGTCGCGGCCACCGAGACCACGATGCTCGAGACCGTGCTCGAGTACGGCACCGCCAAAGCCGCCGCGCTCGGCGAATTTGCCGCCGGCAAGACGGGCACGACCTCCAACTACGGCGACGCCTGGTTCGTCGGCTGGAACCACAAGTACACGGTTGCGGTCTGGGTCGGCTATCCCAACAGTCTCGTGCCCATGACCACCGACTTCAACGGCAACCCGGTGCTCGGCGGCACCTTCCCCGCGTTGATCTGGCACAACTTCATGATCTCGGCGCTCGGGATCGACAAGACCCGCGCCGAAGAAGCGGCCGCGCGCGCTGCGGCCAAGGGCCACAAGAAGGCGAGCACCGGCGAATCGGGCGAAGCCTCCACAACGGGCGCGCCCGAAGTCCCCGCGGCGTCCTCTGCGCCCACCAAGACCGGCTCGGGCGGGACGGCCACTCCCGGGACGAGCGGCACAGGCAACGCGAATGGCAAATCCTCCCCTCCGAGCGCCACCGGAAACGAAACCGGCGGAGGGACGGGCAAAGCGGGCTCCCCCGAACAAGAACACACCGCATCACCGTCTCCGTCAGCGCCCGCTCACGAAGCCCCGAGCGCACCTTCGCCTGCTCCCTCCACGCCCGCGACTCCATCCTCACCCGCACCGAGCGGCGGCGGCGCGAGCCCCTCCCCGACCGGTGGCGTAGGCCCCGCCGGCTAGCGAGGGGTGCCAAGGGGTGCCAAGGGGTGCCGGAGCCGGCCACATGGCCGGCGGAGGTGGGCCCCCTCCGGCCGCAGGCCGGACCAAATCACGGCCACATGGCCGGCG
>DAIOGX010000099.1:0-6849 GCA_036744995.1 Solirubrobacteraceae bacterium
AGATAGGCGGTGCGGTCGGGGCGTGCATGGATGATTGAATGCCCACCCACCCGACGGATCGGATGCCCGCCCACCCGGTGAAGCGCATGCTGCCGATCATCCGGGATCGCCCAGCATGCGCGAGCCGTCACGTGACGAGACGATCGAAGATCCACGGGATCTTCGATCGGTGTCCAGCGCCGTGTCCATGGACGCATCCGGACGTGCCGATCTTCCTGTCAGGTGCTCTAAGGGAAGGATCGCTCGGCGCAACGGTCCCGGTCCCACGCTGGGAGCTACTTGTCGAAGTCGAAGTCGCGGGGTGGCTGTTGCTCGAACCACAGGCGCTCCTGCTCGGGCGTGTCGCGAAGGAAGTCCGGCGTCTCCTCCAGCACGTCCTCGGCGGCCGGCTCCTCGTCGTCCCCCATATCTACCGCAGGCACTTCAGATGGTCCGATCGGGACCTCCCACTCCAGCGAGTCCTCCGCAGGATGCTCTCCCGCGGCGTCTGACGTAGTAGGCATGGGCGCGGCGCCCTGCCTCTCCTCTTCAAGGACGGTCCGCATGTCCAGCTCCGCCGTCTCCTGACCGACATTCGAGAACCCCGGGCCGGGTGCTGGCTGGAGCTCCCCGAGAGGATCGTCGCCCGCAGTCGCACCATCTAGGAGAGCCATCCCATCAGGGGCGTCGAGCGTGGCGTCCATAGGCGGCGTCCTTGCCAAGCCCTCGGAGGTAGCCTCCTCGGGAGCGATCACGTCGCCCTCCATCTCCGCGTCGCCATGACGGGCAATGGGGTCGAGGACCTCCCGCTGTTCACGGGCGACCTCACCTGGATCCGCGCCGCGTAGGCGCTTCAGCTCCAAGTGCTCGCGGATGGCGTCATCGAGCAATCCCATTGCGCCGTCAAACCATACTGCGCTTGAGTGCTCGCGTTCTCCCACTACACTTCTACCGTCTTGCGCGCAGCCACCGACGCGCGCGTATGTATGGGGCTATAGCTCAGTTGGGAGAGCGCCTGGATCGCACCCAGGAGGTCGGGGGTTCGAGTCCCCCTAGCTCCACTCACACGAAAACCCTGGAAACGAGCGCTTTCTCAGCGCCCGCCTCCGGGGCTTTCCGACTCACATACGCGCAAATCTGGAACCTAGCGCGCGCAAATCTGGAAAGCTAGATGCGCGTTCTGGACGCGCGCGGCTGCGTCGATTTGGCGCAGGCAGTCATCGAGACTGAGGCAGTCGCAGCGGAGGCCTTCTTCGAGGATCTTCTTTACTGCTTTGGCCTCGGCGAGTGTTTGTTCGACCTCTCCTAACTTGCGCTCGGCCAGCTCGCGCCAGATTTCAGGTGGTGGCGTCTTGTTGGACAGGCCGGAGAGAACGATGCGTGTCTCGGCCAGCGTGAACCCCGCGCGCTTGATCAGCACGATCAGCGATATCTGCCTCAGGGCAGAAGGGTCGTAGCGGCGCTTTCCGCCGACACGCCCCGGCGCTGGCAACAACCCCGCGCTCTCCCAGTAACGGAGCGTCGAAGCCGGCACCCCGGCATGACGAGCGACTTCGCCAATCGTCAGTTCACTGTTGCGTGTCGTCACGTCCCCCTTGACTTAAAGGTCACTTGAAGTTGTAGACCTTAGAGCGCCTATCAAGATAGGCGGTGCGGTCGGGGCGTTCATGGACCAAGCGGTCCAGTGCCGTGTCCAGGGACACATCCGGACGTGCCGATCTTCTTGATAGGTGCTCTTAGATGACTCCGATCACGAAGGGAATCCACATGTCCGACACGCCGTCCAACCCTGCCGAGCAGAGCACCGATGGAGCGAGCTGCACCGTCCCGCCCATCGGACGTGCTGATACTCGACGCCCAGCCGACAGCGGTCCTCTCAGCGGCGGGTGCTGCTCGGGGACTGGCGGCTCGCTGGAGCCGCAAGCTCCGATGAGCCGGGCCGCTCGACGGTCCCGCGCACTGGCCGGCGTGGCGTTTCTCGCGGTCGCCGGGGCGCTGGGCTCGCGACGGTTGCCAGGACGGATCGAGCTCTGGCCCGCCTCGCTCGTCCCGACATGGTTCGGGATCTCTCATCTCCTCGCCGGAGTGATCGGCTATCAGGGGTGCCCCGAGCTCGGCGCGATCCCAACCGTGATGCTCGGACGGCCGGTGGGCAGTAGCTGCGAGCTCTGGCGGCGGATCGACGGATGGGTGGAGCCGAATGTCCCTAGCGGAATTCCGTGTTGCTGAGCGCTGAAAGCGATCGGATCCCGCCACGACGATGACCGGCCGCTCGACCGCGCTGTTTGCCGCCGCCGCGCTGGCCGAGGGCTCGCTGCTGTGGGGCATCCTCTTCGACGGCTTCAAACCCGACCGCTACGACCTGGCGGGAGCCACAATCTGCCTCGTGGGTGTCGGCGTGATCATGTTCACGTCCCACTGACGCCCCGCCCTGCCCACTGACGCCCCGCCCTGCCCACTGACGCCCCGCACGCCGCTGTCAGTTGGCCGCAGCCCGCTACCGTACGCCCGGTGCGGGTAGCGACCTGGAACGTGAACTCGGTCAAGAAACGCGTGCCGCGGTTGCTGCCCTGGCTGGACGAGCGCGAGCCCGACGTGGTCTGTCTGCAGGAGACGAAGCTCACCGACGACGCGTTCGAGGAGCTGCTCGGCGCCGAGCTCGCCAGTCGCGGCTATGCGGTCGCCCTCCACGGTGAGGTGCAATGGAATGGAGTGGCTATCCTCTCCCGGATTGGGCTGGACGACGTCGTGGTCGGAGTCTCAGGCGCGCCCGGCTTCCCGCACGCGGAGGCGCGTGCCGTGGCCGCTACCTGTGACGGGGTTCGCGTGCACTCGGTGTACGTGCCGAATGGGCGGGAGCCGGACTCCGAGCACTACCACTACAAGCTCGCGTGGCTGGCGGCGCTGCGGGAGGTGGTCCGGGCGGGTCCGAAGGACGCGATGGTGTGCGGGGACATGAACATCGCGCCGACCGACGCCGACGTGTTCGACCCGGACGCCTACATCGGGCAGACCCACGTGACGCCGCCCGAGCGAGCGGCGCTGGCCGATCTCGAGGAGCTGGGCCTGCGCGATGTCGTGCGCGATCGTTGGCCGGCCGAGCGCGTGTTTACGTATTGGGACTACCGCGCCGGCATGTTCCACCAGGACCTCGGGATGCGGATCGACCTGGTGCTGGCGAGCTCCACAGTGGCCGGCAGGGTCAAGGCGGCGTGGGTGGACCGCCAGGCCCGCAAGGGCACCGGGCCGAGCGATCACGCCCCGGTGATCGTCGACCTGGACGAGGCGCCGGACGGGGACATCGGACCGGTCGTGCCGCCGCCCTCCGCGCCCTCGGCGAAACGCGGCTCGGTCAAGCTGCCCCAGTCACCGGCGTGACCGGCAGGGAAGTGCTACTGATTCAGCCCGAGCGTTTCCAGCAGCTGATCCCAATCGTTGAAGCCGACGACGGATTCGGTCTGCAGGAGCTTGGTTTCCAAACGTGCCGTGCGTGCCAGGATGGGCCTCTCCGCCGGTTGCTCATACGGTGCGAACAACTGCGACGGGATCGGCTTCGCGTCGATCGCTTCCACGCGCTGATCGAGGCCAGGCGTGGTCGCCGGGACCGTCTTGAAATCGCTGGCCTTCCAAGCGCTTACGTCACCGCAGAGGTCGGGCATCTGCAGGGTGGCCAGCTCGTGCAGGCTCCTCGCGTAGGTCTGCACGGCGTGTGTGAGCCTGGGATTGCTCCAGCGCAAGCGCCTCACGGTTTCGACGAAAGTGCCGATCGGCCCGGCGTCGGTGCCGTAGGAAGACGACCACAACGCCACCACGACCTCATAGCTGAGCAACTGCGATTCCTCGTTCTGGGGTGATCCTGAGCCCACGTGTGGACATTCCCGACCGAGCTTTTCATTGAGCGCCTCGACGTTCGCCTGGACGGGCCCGGTCTTCGCCTCGGTGGCGCGAGCAAATGCATAGTTGGCGCGGATGTAGGCGTGCGTGGAGGCGATGTCCTGGGGCGTTGAGATCGCCGTGGCGGGTGCCATCCCGAGGGCCAGCGCCAACGCGGTGACAGCCAGGGTTGTGCGTCCGAACATGCCCCCAAAGGGTACCGGCTCGGTGATTTCCCGGTTCAGCTTCGTATCGGTTTAGAGCGCCTAACGAAAAGATCGGCGCGTCCGGATGCGTCCCTGGACACGGCGCTGGACGCCCAGCTTGGTCCATGAACGCCCCGGCCACACCGCCTATTTCGTTAGGCGCTCTTGGGATCGGTTTTGGATGATGAAAAGGGCAGCCCATCGAGCTCCAGCGAGCACAATGCGAATGTCTCGTCTCATTCGGATACCTACACAAAGCCGTATTCTGGGCAACCTGTGGGCGCCGTACGCGCAATGGACGCGGGGCGATACGCTCGCCCCGTGAACACGGTGCTAGATCCGGTCGCGGTGCGCAGGGGACGCGTCCATGCCCGCTATTTCCGCGAGAACTTCGCGCAGGGTGGGATCGACCTCGCACAGATCATTCCTGAGCTGGTGACCAACGCCGATGGGGCGATCACGGCGAGCGGGCGTCCACGCGGGCGGATAATGCTCGCGTTCGCTGAGCCGGATCCGGTGTTCCTTGCGCGCTGGCACGAGGAGCTTCGTCGCCTGCGCTCGCCGGCCATCCGCGGCTGGCGCTATGAGTTGCGCTGCGGCGACGACGGGATCGGAGTCAACGCCGCAGCCGTCGACGCGCGTCTCGGCGCGCTTGGTGTGGCTCCCGATCACAGCGGTCAGCGAGGACTGTTTGGGCGTGGGCTGCGCGATGTCTGGCTCGCCCAGGGCGGAGGGCGCATCGAGGGAATTCGCGACGGGCGCTACGTCGAATCCTGGTTCTTTCCCGCGCTGGGCGATGCCCCCTACGCATTTGCCCATGTCAGCGATATCGCGGCCGATGACGATCTCCGGCGCAAGCTCGCTGTCGAGGTGAGTGGCGCTCGTGTGACGGTGCCACTCGCGCTCTCAGAGTTGCCGACGAACGCTCGCCTGCGTCGACTCGTCAGCCAGCTCGTCCAGTTGCGGCCCGTCCTCGACGACCCGGACCGCGAGGTCTGGCTGGAACTGCCCGGCGAGCCGGCTGCGCTCGTCACGGCGCCCTTCATCGAACCCGACCCCGAGCGGCCGCTGCTGTTCGAGGACGAGGTGGCCGTCCAGCCCGGCGTGAGTGCCTTCGTCACCGTCAGGCGTGCGGCCGAGCCGATCCCGCTGAGCCCCTCGCGGGCGATGCGGCTCGGGGGTCTGCTCGTGTCTTCCGGGCGCGCGGTGCACGAGACGACGCTCGCGAGTTATGAGGGAGTGCCCGGGGTGCGACACCTGTATGGCGAGGTGCGCTGTGAGGCCATCGAGACACTGCAGCGCCGTGCTCTGGACGCACCGCGGCCACAGGTTGTCGTGCGGGTCGACCGCAATGGGCTGAACGAGCACCATCCCATGGTGCAGCGCCTGTACGCGGCCATCGACCGTGTGCTTGCGCCGATTGTCGCCAAGGAGGAACGGCGGGGAAGCGCACATGTGGTCCGTGCGGGCCGCGCCATCCGCGCTCGCGACGAGGTCGGACTCAGGGCCCTCAACGATGCGCTGCGCGGCGCCTTCGACGCCCCTGGGTCGGTGGGGTTCCACGCGGGAGGGAACGGCATCGCCGAGCCGCGACAGGCGCCCGAAGCCGTCTATCCGCCGGATGGGGGCGGCGAGCGCCCGGCGGAGCAGGACAGCACGGATCCGCTGACTCCGAGCGTCGCGCCGGACGGGGTTGAGCCGGACAGCGCCGTCCCGGACGGCGCCATGCCGAGCGGGGCCATACCGGACACGGCGCTTGCGCTGCGCTTCAAGCAGTCGCCGGTTCGGCTGCGCCCCGGGGGGCAGCGCCACGCCTCCCTGATCATCGACCCTCAATGCATTCCCGTGGGGACGCCGATTGAGATCGTCAGCGACGAGGGGCTGCGGTTCAAGCCGTGGGAAACACCGGTGGTGCCCGAGCCGAATCGCGGTGGTTGGTCAACTCTGCCGGGGACGTTGCGCGCGCTTGTGACCGCCGAGCCGGGGCAGCGCCTCCTGGTCACAGCGCGGGCCTGGGGGCACACCGCGGTGCTCGAGGTCGTGGTCGTGCGCCATCACTCGAGCGGCTGGGTACGGGAAATCGCGCGTAAGGACGAGGACTCGCCGACCGAGGCGCACTTCGATCCAGAGGAGGGAGTGGTCACCGTCTTCGAGGGCCGGCGCGAGTTCAAGGCGCTCGAGCGCGCCGCCCGCGGCGCGGGACTGCCAAAGGCGCGACTCCGTGAGTACCTGCCCTACCGCATGCTCGAGGTCGAGGTCGCCGCCAACGCGGTCTATGTCTGGGCGGCCGAGCAGATCGTCAGCCGGCGGGCTTCTGCCGAGCACCATCTGGACGGGCCGGAATACGCCGCGGCCGTGCGCCACGAAACCCAGGCCCTGCGTCACCGGACACACGAGAAGCTGATGCGGGCCTTCCTCGACCCCGTGGTCTTCACGGGAGGCGTGCGAATGGTCTCAGACGAAAGCGGGCGTTCCGCGCTCCAGACGACGCTCGCGGTCGAAGGTGAGACCGCGTAGCGGTTCACCGATCAGGCTGAACAGCAGCAAGATAAGCAAGCCAAGAGCCTGTTTCGAAAAGATCGGCACGTCCGGATGCGTCCCTGGACACGGCGCTGGACACCGATCGAAGATCCATGGGGATCTTCGATCGTCTCGCCACGTGACGGCTTGCACATGCCACCAGCATGCGCTTCGCCGGGTGGGCGGGCATCCGATCTATCCCAGCTTGATCCATGAACGCCCCGACCACACCGCCTATTTCGAAACAGGCTCTAAAGTCCAAGCCATGGCG
>DAIOGX010000100.1:0-6835 GCA_036744995.1 Solirubrobacteraceae bacterium
GGCCTCCGGCCGGAGGGGGCCCACCTCCGCCGGCCATGTGGCCGGCTCCGGCACCCCTAGACGAGAGGAAGCGATGGACGACGCGCTGGTAGCTGTCCTGGATGAGTTGCATCGCTACGGCACCGAGCACGACGCCGGCAAGGCCGACCGGCTCGAGCGCCTGCGCAACCTAGAGCCCGATAGCGCTCAAGTGTTGGCCGTCCTCGTGCGGGCAGCCGGCGCACGACGGCTACTGGAGATCGGCACATCCAATGGCTACTCGACACTGTGGCTCGCCGACGCCATCCGCAGCATTGGCGGCCATCTCGTCAGTGTCGACCTCGACGCTGACCGCAGCGCTCTGGCCGCGCAGAACCTCGACCGCGCCGGCTTGCGCGAGCTGGTAGAGCTACGCGTCGAGGACGCCGGGGTAAGTCTGCGCAACACGCCCGACGAGAGCTTGGACATGATCTTCCTGGATGGCGAACGGACCGCCTACGCCGACTATTGGCCGGACCTGGTGCGCGTGCTGAGACGCGGAGGCCTGCTGGCCGTCGATAACGTGCTGTCCCATGCCGATGAGGTCAGCGCATTCCGCTCGCTGATCGCCTCTGACGAGCGCGCCAGCGAAGCGATTGTGCCGACCGGGGCCGGCTTGCTCTTGGCCGTCAGGAATCCAAGCCCTGAGTGAGCCTGCCGGCTAGCCGGTGAGGCTGCGGGCTAGCTGGTGAGGCTGGCGAGTAGGCGGGCCGCAGCGGACTGGAATCGCTCCAGGTCGCCGTAGGGTCGTGAGACGAGCATGGCTCCCTCCAGGCCGCTGAGGATGGCCTGGGCCGCGTCGCTTGGGGAGCCGTCGAACGTGAGGGTCTTATCTGAGTGGCCCCGTGCGAGCACACGTGTCAGCCAGGTCACGTTGTCGTCAAAGAAGCGGATTGTGGCTTTGCGCATCGGGGTTGGCAGGGTTTCGTATTCGGCCGCGAGGATCCCGCACAGGCACATGCGTTTTCCGCGCAGCACGTCGGCATACAGGCCCGCGTAGGCATTGAGCTTCCCGCGCGCATCAGCGACGCGGCGGTCGATCTCCTGCAGAGCGTCCGCGAAGCGCGCCGCGTAGCGCACGATCAGCGCCTCGCCCAGCTCGGCCTTGCCGGGGAAGTGGTAATGCAAGCTCGCCTTCGTCATGCTCAACTCGGCCGCGACGTTCGCGTAGCTGATGCCGTTGAAGCCGCGCCTCTGCACCAGTCGCTCGGAGACATCGAGGATCCGCTGCGCCGTGTCCGTCTGCTTTCGCAAGCGTGTCGCCGCCATCTATCTATCTATCTATACCGGGATTTGATAGGGCAATAGGAGTTCGAGCCGGACTTGACAGTCTACCTACTGGTAGGTAAGAATAGCGCGGGCAGGACGTCCCGCGAGCGAGGAGGCATCTCAATGCGGTCCACCGAGGACAGAGCCACCACGTACTCGACGAGACGGGATCTTCTTCAATTCCACCACTGAGAGGTGAGCTAGATGGGACGCATGATCGCTGACTGCCGTCGCTTCGAGAGCGACAACAACTGCTCGCTGACGATCATCGGCGAGGAGGACGAGGTCATCGCCACCGCGGCAGCGCACGCCGCCGCCGTGCACGGCCACGAAGACAACCCAGAGTTTCGCTCGCAACTGCGCGCGATGCTCGAGTCGGAGGACAGCTACGTGCCCGGCGCACGCGTGCCCGAGCCGTTTCCCAGCTGAGTCTCCGGGGAGTCGTCCAGGCGGCTCGGGCCGTCAAGCCGTCACGACCCCCGGGTGCAGAATGTCGGGGTCATGGCCGGGGATTACGGTGAAGCCGGCGTCACGCATTGCGCGCAAGCGTTCGGCGGAGCGTCCCTGCTGCTCGTGATCGTCGGCGAAGACCGGAAAGCGGTGGTCGTCCAAACCCGATGCGAAGTGTGCGACATCGATGCCGAGCACGAGGTCACCGACGCGGACGGACTGGTGCCCGGGGGTATGCCCCGGCGTGAGCATGAGCTCGATGCTGCCATCGCCGAGGAGATCATGGTCGCCGTCGATCAGGATCACCTCACGGCTGTCCTCGGCGTAGTCACGCGGCAAAAAGAAGTTGCGCTGCACCGCCGCATCGTCGTGGCCGGCCTCCCATTCGGCGCGCTGGATCACCACGGATACGGACGCCGGGATCAGCCGCAAGCCGCCGACGTGGTCCCAGTGCAAATGCGTCAACACGACCTTGGTCAGCGTGCCCACGTCGAGCTGATCGGCGACGCTCTGCTCCTGCTCGGGGGTGGACACCGCGAAGACATCCGGCCGGTCGTAGTACGCGGCCGGGTCGGCGATGGCGGCGGGGTTCAGCCCCGTGTCAATCAAGATCCGCTCGGTCTCTGTCTCGATCACGTAGGCGAGCACGGGATAGCGGATCGTTCGATCCATATCATCGCCCGCGCGGAAAATCCCGGCCGCCGCAGTGAACCAGCCGACGTTCAGCCTTTCTATCTTCACGAGTCCTCCTGATGTCTTGTTGGTCAGCGAGTACCGGCGTGAGCTCATCCTGTCGCAAACGACGCGTGGAGCCGCTGATCACCTACTCCCGCAAGACCGTCGAAGCCCCTGAGCGGCAACCGTCAACCAAGTCTCCCCGACGAGCGACAATCCGGCTTGCCCGGTTGCCCGCACTCACGAGCAGGCCATAGCTGCGTAGCAACACCCGACACCCAAGGAGAACGACGTGAAGATCACCAGGAACTCCATCGAGACCACCCCCGGACCTGGCGACTGGTTTACCGGCGCCGTCTACATCGACACCGTCGCCACACCCTCTGAGCCTTCTCGCGTGGGGGCCGCCAGCGTCCATTTCACCCCCGGCGCTCGCACCGCGTGGCACACCCACCCCAACGGCCAGACCATCTACGTCACCGAGGGCATCGGCCTCTGCCAACGCCACGGCGGACCGATCGAGATCATCAGCCCCGGCGACCGCGTGTTCTTCGAGCCCGGCGAGAACCACTGGCACGGCGCCGCACCCAACCGCTTCATGACCCACATCGCGATGCAACAAGCAGACGAACAGGGCAACGTGGTCACATGGGGTGAGCACGTCACCGACGATGAATACAACGCCACGGGCTCCTGAGCTCCAAACAAGCCAGGATCAGTCCGACGAGCAGGCCGCGCTCGTCGTCTGGGTTGGCGCTCCGCTCGATCAGACTTGGGCCGACCTTCTCGAGCTGGTCGCCTGACCTCGAGACTCCGCTCGGGCTGAGGTTGCGTCAACGGCCTCAGCCGGTGGTGCTTTCGAGTATGGATGGAGTTGCTCGCTCGGGCGGGCGAGGATGGCGAGTAGGTCGCCGACCTTCTGGTTGCGTGCATGCGCGTCTGGAAGTGGGAGGTCGGTGTGGATGAGGTAGGCATTGCGGCGACCCGTGCGCTTGCGTGTGATGTAGCCGGCATCGGCGAGCTCGGCGACGATGCGGTGGGCGGCTCGTTCGGTGATCCCGACGCGCTCACTGATGTCGCGCAGGCGGACCCCAGGCTCATCGGCTATGCAGACCAGGATCTGGGCGTGATTGGTTAGGAATGCCCAACGTGTCTCTCCGACCACCATAAAGATAGACTACCAACTCTAGATTCATATTTCATGTTATGGTGGTCGTGTACGTATAGCGACGTGCCTCAACTAATGAGCTACGCGCACCCATCGAAACGAGACTCTTCGTGTCAAGCTCAGTTCTGCCGCACCCGTCGGCTGCGCCTACCGGCAACGGCGCGACGCCTACCGACATGTCAGCCCCTCCCGCCGCTACGAGCCGGCATGAGCCACGCACCACCCTGTTCACCGGCGAGACGTTGAATGGCCTATTGCTCAACGCCTGGGGCTGGTCGGTCATCGGCAGCATCGCCACCCTTGCCGGATTCATCCTGATCCTGCTCGGAGCTGCGCTTTTCCTGCTCCCGCTCGCCAACTGGCAGTTCAACCTCAGAGGCCGCGGGCCGGTAGCCGCCAGCGCGTGAGCTCGCCGCCAGCCGTTGCCGAAGTCCTCGCCGGCCGCAGACCACGTCGCGTCCCGCCCGAGCGCGCACCGAATCGCACACGGCCGCTCGGGGATGGCGGTAAGGGCGGGCCGCACCTGCGCGTGGCGATGCTCGCCCCGCCATGGATCTCGGTTCCACCGCCGGGCTATGGCGGGGTGGAGTCGGTGGTGAGCGTTTTGACCGATGCACTCGTGCGGCGCGGCAACGAGGTGACCCTGTTCTGTGCCCCCGGGTCGACATCGAACGCGCGTGTGGTGACGCTGCTCGATGAGGCCCACCCTGATGAGATCGAGCGGTCGCTCTATGAGGTCGACCATGTGGCGCGGGCGTTTGCCGCGATCGATCAAGCGTGTGGCGCTTCGCGCTTCGACGTCGTGCACGATCACTGTGGGTTCACAGCCCTCGGCATGGCAGACCGTCTCGCCACTCCGATGGTGCACACGCTGCACGGGCAGTTCACGCCGGCCACTTCCGCGTTCTACACCCGACACGAGTCCAAGGCGACGCTGGTGGCCATCAGCCGCGCCCAGCGCGCCACGGCGCCCGAGGGGTTGGCCGGCGTGGCGGTGATCCCGAACCCAATCGACGTGCAGGGATGGCCGATGCAGGAGCACAAGCAGGACTACGTGCTCTGGATCGGCCGGATGACCGTGGAGAAGGGACCACACCGCGCCATCGCGGCCGCCCGCGTGGCAGGCGTGCCGCTTGTGCTCGCCGGCGTCATCCAACCCGGCCAGCAGGCTTTCTTCGACCGCGAGGTGGCACCCCACATCGACGGCGACCGTGTCCGCTTTCTCGGCGAGGTCGGCGGGTCACTAAAGCGCTCGGTGTTCGCCGGCGCCCGCGCACTGCTGATGCCGATCAGCTGGGAGGAGCCCTTCGGCATGGTGATGGTCGAGGCGCTGACATGCGGAACTCCAGTCATTGCGTTCCCCGCGGGGGCAGCGAGCGAGCTAGTGATCGACGGGCGGACTGGCTTTCTCGTCGAGGACGAGACGACGATGGCTGCGGCTGTCGGGCGTCTGGAGAGCATCTCCGCGCGTGACTGCCGGGCATGGGTCGCCGAGCACTGCGACGTCAACGTCGTGGCCAGTGCCTACGAGGCCGCCTACCGTGCCGCCACCCGCCCGCGAGAGGCGACGATGGCGCTTGTCTGAGCGCACTTTCAGCGTCCTCGACGGCAGCACCTTCGTGGTCAGCGACCGTCTCGGCGACATGCGCGATGACGAAGGCCGCGATCACGGGTTCTTCTGCCAGGACACTCGTTTCCTATCTCGCTGGGTACAGCTGGCCAGTGAGAAGCCGCTCGAGCTGCTCGGATTGGACCAGCAGGAGCCCTACCTGCCGGAGTTGGCGTCAACTACGCTGCGGGTGCTCGCCGCAGCCCAAGCGGATGATCGCGATGACTTTCACGAACGCAAGCCCGGAAAGATCCTGCACGAGTTGCGCTTCGGCGAGCTGACCGCCAAGGGCGAGCGCCCGCACTCGCCGTACTTCGGATCGGCCGACGCCACGCCGTTGTGCCTGATCCTCCTCGATGAGTACCACCGCTGGTCCGGCGACGACGAGCTGGTGCGAGCGCTCGAGCCGGACGCCCGCGCGGCGCTCGCATGGATCGAGGACAGCGGCGACGCCGGTGGCGACGGGTACGTCGAGTACTCGCGCCGAGACTCCGTAACCGGCCTCATCAACCAGTGCTGGAAGGACAGCTGGGACGCGATCCAGTTCGCCGACGGCACGCTCCCACGCGGCCCGATCGCCACTTGCGAGATCCAGGGCTACGTGTACGACGCGCGATGTCGCGCGGCTCGTCTGGCGCGCGAGGTGTGGGGCGACCGCGCATTCGCTGAACGCCTGGAGTTGCAGGCGCGCGACCTGCAGGCGTCCTTTCACGGCGACTTCTGGATGCCCGAGCGCGGATGCCACGCTGTGGCGCTCGACGGCGAGAAGCGTCAGGTCGACAGCCTGACCTCGAACATCGGCCACCTGCTGTGGTCGGGCCTGCTCGACGACCGTGAGGCAGCCACTACGGCCGACCGTCTGCTCGAGAGCGAGCTGTACTCCGACTGGTGCGTGAGGACGCTCGGCGCCGGCGAGGCCGGCTACAACCCCCTCGGCTACCACACCGGGAACCGTGTGGCCACACGAGAACTCGCTGATCGTCGCCGGCCTCGCGCGCTACGGCCACCGCGAGCAAGCAGTCACGATCGCCGCCGCAATGCTCTCCGCGGCGCCGCACTTCGAGCACCGCCTGCCCGAGGTCTTCGCCGGCTATCCGGCTGCGGTCACATCCGTCCCCGTCGCCTACTCAACCGCTTCCCGCCCCCAGGCATGGGCAGCGGGCACCCCACTACAACTGCTCACCACCTTGCTTGACCTGCACCCGGATCGCAGACCGCGATTGCGAGCTGCCGGACATCGGCCACATCGAGCTGCGATCGAGAGGGAGATAGAGATGACACAGACGGCAACAGATGAAACAGACACGACAGAAGCCGTGGTCAGACGCCTGGCCCGTCCGCATGCCTCCGGGGGGATGGTGATCGAGCGCTCTGTGATCCTCGCCGAGGGCGCAAAGTCGGCCGCGATCCTGAGCTGGATCTCCGAGCACGACGGCATCGCGGACTCCACCGCGCCGTCCACGCGCAGCCACGGGCTGCACGGCTCGCGCGCCGACGCCCCACTACAGGCCGCGCCAGCACGACGGTTCGTGCTGCCGGCACGCGCGTTCCTGACCACGCCAGGCAGTTGAGCGGAACCCATGTCCGGAGAGCCCCAAGCGATCGGCGAGCGGTGCCGCCATCATGGGTCCCGGCTGGTGCTTAGG
>DAIOGX010000101.1:0-6424 GCA_036744995.1 Solirubrobacteraceae bacterium
TTCTAGGGAGCACATAACAGTGCCCCGATCGCAGCGACCGTCCGGCCTCGAGCTCGTCTCACTAGAGCGCGAAGGACCGGATGGCATTCGAGCGATCGGGCCTAGCATGTCGACCGAACCTGGCTGGATGGACGTGAATCACGCGTCTCCCTCACTACTTGGGGAGCACAAGTGGCCACATCCGCAAAACTACCCCAGCATGCTGTTGAGTTTTGAGAGACCGTCGGGTTTTCCAGAGGTTCTTGTGAGCGATCAAGTAGCTGGAGCCCCATTATCCCCGAGTATTGCTTGATACCAGCTACGCCAAGGATCCTTGGAAACACCTAGCTGAAGAGCTCGCCTTCCGACGGTGGTTAACGCCACTCGTTTACAAGCAATTTTTAGAAAAGCAGGTCCGGCCTTCGGCCGGCAGAATCAGCGTGCGAAGTCGAGGTGACAAGCACAGTCAACGGTGCTTGAGTGGCGTGGCCTTTGCTGGGGTGACTGTGACGAGCGCCGCACTGCTGGGCGTGAGCTCGACTTCCACGATACCCGCGTTCGTCGGGGCGCTTTCCGTGTGTGTCGAGGCGCGCCAGGAGCCGTTGGCCGAGACCGCGCGGTTGGCGAGCAGCACGCCGGCGCTCGAGCTCTGAGAGGGGGCGGTGAGGCGCACGATGCTTGCCATGCCCATGCCGGCGCCGACGTTCAATCGCAGCGCGAGCGGACGCGAGCCCGGCGGTTCGTCGTCCACGAGCACCACCTTCCGCGAGTGCCCGGGTCCCGAGAACGCAGCCGCCACGAGGTTGGGTGAGCCTTCGGCTGAGATCGTCGTGGGCAGCGGGCGCTCGCCGAGGAGTGAGCTCGTCAAGAGGAGCGCGTACCACTCCGGCTCGGCGCGCAGGCCTCCGTCCGCGAGGGCCGCCGGATCGCTCGCGCATAGCGGCGTGTATCCGGCGCAGTTCGTAGGATTGCCCTGGAGGTTGACGCCCGCCGCGCCCGCCGCCATCGCCTGCGTGACGTAACCGGTCGCCCACAGTGCCGAGGCGAACGTGTCGCTGACCCCAGTCACCCCGCCACAGGACACGGTGTTGGTCTCATCCACACGCAGCGGGATGCCATATTCGCTCGACACCTTGAGGTAGGTTTCAAGCGAGTGCGCCTCGCGTCCGCGGGTCGCGCTGCTCAACAGAGTTTCGATCGAAGGCGAGGGCGTCTGCACGCAGCCGAGCGGGTAGTGGTGTCCGGTCAGCAGGGCGGGCCTCTGTGAGAGCGCCTCCTCCTCGCCCCATTCGCTGAACGCGCCCGAGCCGGACACATCCGGGCCGGCGATCGGCACGCCGGGGGTGAGGGCCCCGATCGCTTCGCGGTAGCTCGAGACCTCTTCCTCATACCCCTGGGCGATCCAGGGAAGGGGCCGGAAACCGTGGCTGCCATAGGCATTCGGCTCATTCCCGATCTCGACCGCGGCGAGATCGGGTCCGAGCGCCTTGTGCGCCGCCGCCACCTCGCGTGCGGCGGCCGCCGGTTCGTAGTGGGCCATCCCGACCGTCAGCAGCACCTGCCAGCCGCTGCGGCGGGCGAGCACCCCGAGGGCGTGTATATCCGCGGGGTCGATCGTGCTCGACGCCCACGCCGGCCGGGGGGTGGCGGCGTCGGTCCAGGCGACGTTCTCATCCGCGGTGATCCCGCCAAAGCGCAGCACGCCCGCACCCAGCGAGCGCAGCAGCTCGACCAGGTCGCCGCGGTCTGCGTATACCGTGAGCTGCCTGAGCGCCGCCGCCTCAAACGAGAGCCCGAGAAACTCCTCGGGCACCGGCTTCCCGGGATCGAACGGGTCGATTCCCACGGTGACCGGGAGCGGGAGCTGCCCGGGTTCTCGAGGCGCGCTCGCGCCGTGAGGCGAGGCCGGCCGCGGGTGTCCCGCCCCGGCGTCAGCCGCGACGACAGCGGGGGCGCACAACGCGAGTAGCAGGCCGGCCATCGCGGCGGGCACGATCAGCGGCACGAGCCTCACCTGTCGCCTGCCGGTTCGTGGGCTTATTCGCCGGGTGACCAGTCGATCTGCTCGATCAGGTCGCTCGCGCCCAGGTCGATCAGCCCACTGCGCTCGATCGGGCGGTACTCCCTGCCCACGAGCTCGAACCCTGCTGGGGGAGGGTCCAGAACCAGTGTGCGCATCATCATCATCATGGGGAGCGTAGCGCGCTTGTGCCTCGATCGAGTGACCTCGACGGTGACGCGCCAGTTGTCCCTCTCTGTTGCCTGATGTTGCCGTTCAGGCTAGTTTCGAGTGTGAGGCCTGGTTTCCTGCGATCTCGAGTGAGATCTTGGCGGATGTTCGCTTGCCGGCCGGGCCGGGTGAGGTGCGCACAGTCCCACCGGAGCGCTGCTCGGCCGGACGCGCGCGCTCGGCCAGCCTGGGGGAGACCCAGTGGGTGCGGTAGGCGCGCTCGATCGCCGGCGTGCCGCTCTTCGAGAACCGCAGCGGCGGGCGGCTGCCGCGTGTGCGCCTTACATATCCGGTCTCGCTGGGCTTCAGTCCGCGGCGCTCCGCCCAGCGGCGAAACGCCCGCATCGCACGGGAGATCTTGCTCAGATTCGCAAACGTGACCTTCTCGAGATACGCCACCCGTCCACGGCGCCAATCCTCGACACGGCTCTCCTGGAGCCAGCCCAAGCCGACGAGCACATCGATCGGCGTGACGAACCCACGCTCCGCCAGCACCGCCTCGGCGACGCGCGCAACGCGCTCCTCCATCTGCTTGTCGTTCTTCCTGGGCATCCCCGGCTACATCCGCAGCGCACCAGAGTACAAGCAACCGGGGAGCGACGAGAATCCACCGCGTTCAGATGAGCATGTCGAGCCGGTTGCGCAGCTCGTCGTTCATCGGGGGTGGCGTGGCGGCGTCCTCACAGCGCGGCGGCTTGTCTTGGCGTCGACGGCCTACGGTTGCGAGGCCCGACAGCGCCTCTGCGAGCGATTGCACAGGGTTGTGTTGCGGGAGGTGCTGATCGATGGCGACGATCACGACGCGCGCGTCATCTGGGTATGCGGTGTACATGCGCCAGGCATTCGCGAGGTGACGCGCGCACAGCGGGTAGTCGCCTCCGTCGGTTGCGGCGAGCTTGTAGCCGCCGGCAACGCATCCGCGTCCACCGAGCTCGTTACGAGCCGCCTCGTAGCTGGCTCGCTCGGTCCGGCTCATCTGCCGCTCCACTGCGTCGCGCACCTGCGGCGTGCGGAGGACTGCGAAGGCCATCAGGCCGGTTCAAGTTCCCCGCGCTTGAGCTGCTGTAGGCCCTCCTTCAGCGCGGGGCTGCGGCGTGCCTCGCGGTCATCGAGATAGTCCACGAGCGCCTGGAGCCACTCGCGATCCTGTCCACGCTCACGCAGCTCGTCAAGCGCGCGGCTCACGCTCCGCAGGCTCTCCGGTTCGATCTCCACGGGGCTCGAGCCCTTGATCGCGCGCAGAGCGCCGCGTGCTATCCACGAGCGCACGGTCGGCTCAGAGACACCGAGTCGTCGTGCGGCATGGGCGACCGGCACACCAGCGGCATGGCCGACACCCTCAAGCGTGCGGTGAGCTTCCTGCATGGCCTGGATCGCCGCATCCCGACGGCCACTCTGCAGCGCGTCGTGAGCATCGTCAAGCGCGATCAGAGCCATCGTCACATGCTGTGCATCCCGCTTGCCCATACATGCAGACTACCATCCTGGCCTTCGATAATCAACCACGTTATCGAAAGCCGGAGCGGGCGGAAACACGTGAGCCTTGAGCTCAGGTGGCGGCGTTCTTGGCCCAGTTCTCCAGGAAGCTCTCGGTGGCGGCGACGTCGAGGGGCTTCGCGAACAGGAAGCCCTGTCCCGAGTCGCAGTGCTCGTCTCTGAGGAGGTCGAGCTCTTGCGACTGCTCGATGCCCTCGGCGAGGGTCTCGATCGACAGGTCCTTGCCCAGCTGCACGAGGGTGTGGATGAGGGTCTCGCCTTCCTGGGTGTTCGTGAGCCCGGAGATGAACGAGCGGTCGATCTTCAGCGCGTCGACGGGGAACTTCTGCAGGTGAGCGAGCGAGGAGTAGCCGGTTCCGAAGTCGTCGATCGCGATCCGCACGCCGAGCTCCTTGACGGCCGTGAGCCGGCGGGCGGTCTCCTCGACGTTGCGCATCAGCGTCGTCTCGGTGATCTCGATCGTCAGCGCGGATGGCTCGAGACTGCTCTGTGCGAGCGCCGATTGCACGTCGGTTATGAAGTCGTCGGTGTCGAGCTGCCGGCCGGATACGTTGACGGCCATACCGATCGGATAGCCAGCGTCGCGCCACGTGGCGCCCTGCCGAGCTGCCTCGTTCAGGACCCATCTGCCGATTTCCACGATCAGGCCCGTCTCCTCGAGCAGCGGGATGAAGTCGTCGGGCTGTACGACGCCCCGCGTGGGGCTGTGCCAGCGGATCAGGGCCTCCATGCCGGTGGGGCTCATGTCGCGCAGGTCGAACGTGGGCTGATAGACGAGCAGGAACTCGTCGTTCTCGATCGCCTGGCGCAGGTCGATCTCCAGCTTCATCCGGCCTTGGACGGCATCCTGCATCCCGGACTCGAAGACGATGTAGCGGTTCTTGCCGTCCCACTTCGCGCGGTACATCGCGATGTCGGCGTCGCGCAGCAGATCCGCGGGCGATACGCGGTCGCCCACGGCGATACCCACGCTCGCCGTCACCGTGAAGGGAGTGTCCTTTGCGCCGTCGAGCTTGAACGGCTCTTTGAGCGCGGCGAGCAGGCGCTCGGCGACCAGGTCGGGGCCGGCGGCGAGCGACAGGTCCTCGGCGATCACGACGAACTCGTCGCCGCCCAGGCGCCCGAGTGTGTCGGTGGCCCGCACGACGGCATCCAGTCTCGCGGCGACCGCCTTCAGCAATTCGTCGCCGGAGCCGTGTCCGAGGGTGTCGTTGATGCTCTTGAAGTTGTCGAGATCGATGAACAGCGCGGCGACCGGCGTGTGATCGCGCCGTGAGCGCGCGAACATCTGCTCGATGCGATCGAGGATCAAAGTCCGGTTGGGAAGCCCGGTCAACGGGTCGTGGGTTGCGAGGAACGCGAGCTGCTCATCCGCGCCCTGGCGCTCGGACTCAAAGGCCTCACACATCCGCACGAGCGTCACCTTGAGGCTGCGCTGCAACATGCTCACGGCCTGTGCGAGCACCTCCGGCGAGAGGGCCAGCTGCGCGGCGATCTCGCCCACCACGTCCTCCGCCGCATCGCACCAGCGCAGGCAGCGCTTGGTGACCTCGTTCAACGGCGCCGCGCGCTGGGCCGCGAGCTGCCCGAAGATCTGCCAGGACTCCTGGCCGACGTCGCGCGCGACGTCGGCGCCCTCGCCGGCCATCCAGCGGGCGACCGCGACCGTCGAGACCGCGCCCACTCGCTCAAAGCTCTCCTCGACGATCGGGTCAAGGACGCAGCTCGACTCGCTCGTCCGCGAGACCATTCCAGCCACCACATCCTCGGTGCGCGCGTTCAGCGCCTCACCCAGACGGCGAAGATCGTCATCATCATCATCGGGCTGCGCTTCGCGCGCCTTACGCGCCCGCGAGGACGCCCGCGCGCGCGTCCTGGACGCAGCGTCGACCTGCGTGGTCGGTTGCCGAGAAGCTGCCATCCTGCACTCATCGGCAACCAGCGCCGATCTCTAAATGCTGGCCGGATCACACCGCTCGGTCCCGGGCGAGCCGTCGCTCGTGCAAGTCTCAGGATCGCTCGAGGATCGAGTCCGGGACGCGCTTATCGTGGGACTGCTGTAACCGGGATCGACGGCCGCGGTATCTCCCTTGAGTGACCCGCCTGGAGCGCAACGTCAACATCGCCGCGGTCGTCGTGCCGTTCCTCGGGGTGATCGCGGCGGCGGCGGTGCTGTGGAACCACTTCCTCGGGCCGCGCGACCTGGCGATCTTCGCCGTCATGTACCTGCTGACCGCGATCGGCATCACGGTCGGCTTCCACCGGCTGCTCACGCACCGCGCGTTCAAGACGCGCCCGTGGCTCTGCTACACGCTCGCGATCCTCGGTTCGATGTCACTGCAGGGACCCGTGATCGACTGGGTCGCCGACCACCGCAAGCACCACACGTTCACCGACGAAGACGGCGACCCGCACAGCCCGCACGCCGGGCACGGCGCCGGCCTGCGCGGGATGGTCGCGGGTCTGTGGCACGCGCACGTCGGCTGGCTGTTCTCCGTGCACGGCCAGGCGTCCTCCAGGCGCTTCGCCCGCGACCTCGTCGAAGATCCAGCGATGCGGCGCATCAACAAGAGCTTTCCCCTGATCGCCCTGGGCAGCCTTGCGCTGCCGTTCCTGTTGGGCTTCGCGCTCAGCGGCGGCTCGCTCGTCGACGGCGGCCTGTCCGCGCTGCTGTGGGCCGGCCTCGTGCGGATCTTCCTCGTGCACCACATCACCTGG
>DAIOGX010000102.1:0-6398 GCA_036744995.1 Solirubrobacteraceae bacterium
GCGAAGTCGGGAACGCGGCGCAGCTGCGCGCGCTCGATGGTTTCGATGACGCTGCTCATGACAATAAGGAGGGCGCGCCTTCATGACCGCAGGAGACTCCCGCAAGCGGACTCAGGCCAGCGCGGTCAGCAATGGTAGCGGACCGCCGGCCCACTGCGTCGCACCAGGCGGCGCTTAGGTTCCTCCCGCGTCCCTGCCCCGCTCGCGGCTGCGCTCGCGTCGCCACTCGCCGATTCGCTCATGGTGCCCGGACAGCAGGACCTCCGGCACGTGCCAACCACGGTACTCGGCTGGACGGGTGTAGTGTGGGTACTCGGGATTTCCGTCGAGCACAGCGCTGAAGGACTCCTCGACTGCCGAGTTCTCGTGCCCTAGCGCGCCGGGCAGCTTGCGCAGCACCGCGTCGCACAGGACCATCGCCGCGAGCTCTCCCCCAGAGAGGACGTAGCGCCCGATCGACAGCGTGTCGCTTGAGAAGTGCTCGACGATGCGCTCGTCGAACCCCTCATACCGTCCACACAAAAGCGTCAGGGCAGGCTCGGCTGCCAGCTCATCTACGAGGCCGTCATCGAGCAGTCTGCCGCCCGGCTGAAGCGCGATCACTCGGCGCCGCCCGCGCAGCTCTACTGGGTCGATGCCGTAGCGAGCGCGCAGTGCGCTATCCACTACATCCACGCGCAGAACCATCCCCGCGCCCCCGCCGAACGGCGTGTCGTCGACCTGGCCGGCGCCGAGCGGGGTGTGGTCGCGGAAGTTCACGCAGTCAACGCGCGACCCGGCCGCCAGCGCGTTGCTCACGTGACGCTGGGTCCTAAACCAGGCAAACCACTCGGGAAACAGGGTGAAGATGTCAATGTCCACGCTTATCTCTCCCCGGAGCCGCCGACGCCGTCTTCGGGGGCATCGGCACCTCGCGCTCGAGCTTCCCCGCCTCCCGGCTTCCTAGAGCCACTCGTCTCGACATCCTCCTCGGCCTCGCCCAGGAAGTTCATGTCCACCTCGATGCGCCCAGCAGAGACATCGACGCGACGGATGGCGTCTTTGACCATCGGCACCAGCAGCGGCGCGAGTGGGTGGGATCCGGTCGGCTGGGATCCGATCATCTCCCGCTGTACCTCCAACGCCTCGCATGAGGGCAGCTCGATCAGTCGGCTGACGGTCCCCACACGCCACTCACCGTCCACCACCTCGCATCCCTCCAGTTCGTGCGTCCACCATTCGCCCTCCTTGAGTCGCGGCGCGTCCTGCTCAGCGACTGTCAGCACGAAGCCCCGCAGCGCCTCGGCCGCGGAGCGATCCTCGACACCCTCCAAACGCACGATCGGGCGCTGCTCGGTCCCCGCGCGACGCACGATCGGTGCGATCCGCCCCGCGACCGTCACGTCCGTCCCGAGCGCCAGCAGACGTGGACGAGGACCGGTTACGTAAAAGCTCCCGTCCAGGCCGTGCGCGCGGCCGACGCGACCCGCTTGCAGCTCTGACGCGACGTCAATCGGCGTGGGCTGACCTTGAACGGTGTCGCCCAACTTCGTCTCAGGTCCATGCCGGAGCCCTTTCATATGAGAGCCCTCCGCTGCCGACACACTGCCGCTGCGTATCAATCGACGATGTCGACTAGCACGTGACGTTCTTTGCTGGTCGCGGCGGCTTTCACGACCGTTCGCAGCGCGTGCGCGGTGCGCCCGCCGCGGCCGATCACCTTGCCGTAGTCACCCTCGGCCACGCACAGCTCCAGCACGATCGTGCCGTCGTCCTGCTCAAACTGCTCGACCGACACCTTCTCGGGCTGATCGACCAAGCCTTCGGCGAGGTACTCGAGCAGCTCCTTCACTGCGCGCCTACTTGATGCCCTGTATACGCAGCAGCTTGCGCACGGTGTCCGAGGGCTGCGCGCCGCGCGCCAGCCAGCTGCGTGCGCGCTCCTCGTCGATCACGATCGTCGACGGGTCGGTCTGCGCGTTGTAATGGCCGATCGTCTCGATCACACGACCATCGCGGGGAGAGCGCTGGTCGGCGA
Source organism: Solirubrobacteraceae bacterium (assembly GCA_036744995.1). Classification (GTDB taxonomy): domain Bacteria; phylum Actinomycetota; class Thermoleophilia; order Solirubrobacterales; family Solirubrobacteraceae; genus Palsa-744. Next base: position 2,018 of record DAIOGX010000102.1, read on the forward strand.
CGACCACGCGCCACATAGGGTCCTTCTTGCCGCCCACTCGCGTGAGCCTGAGTCTTACTGACACTTTGTCCTCTCGGATGCTGAACGTACTCTCGCCTAGGAGAGATTGGGTGATCTAATCTCTTGAAGTAGAGAGCTTAGACGGTGCGCGCCAACGAGGCCGATAGGACGCGGCGGGAACGGGACGTGAGGCTGGGCGAGGCTGGAGTTGTGAGCCCTCTAGCGCGCGTTGCGCATGAGCGCACCTATGTCTCCTAGCTTGCCGCGCCCAACCTGGCGCATCATCTTCCGCATCTCCCCGAACTGCTTGACAAGTCGATTGACGTTCTGCACGCTCGTGCCGGAGCCGCGCGCGATCCGCAGGCGGCGCGACCCCTTGATCAGCTCCGGCCGCCGGCGCTCTTCGGGCGTCATCGACAGGATGATCGCCTGAATCCGGTCGAGCTCGCGCTCGTCCACCTTCATGTTGCTCAGCTGGGCTCCACCCAAGCCGGGGATCATTCCGAGCAGGCTGGTCAGCGGGCCCATCTTCCGAATCATCTTCAGCTGCGCTAGGAAGTCGTCCAGCCCCAGCTCATTGCGCCGCAGCTTGCGCTCGAGCTCGGCCGCCTCGGTCTCGTCGAACGAGCGCTCGGCCTGCTCGATCAGGCTCATCACGTCCCCCATGCCCAGGATCCGCTGGGCCATGCGATCGGGATGAAAACGTTCGAACTGCTCGAGCTTCTCGCCTGTGGAGGCGAACAGGATCGGTCTACCTGTGGCCGCCTTGACCGACAGCGCCGCGCCGCCGCGGGCGTCGCCGTCGAGCTTGCTCATCACCACGCCGTCGAACTGGACCGCCTCGGCGAACTTCTCGGCGACGTTGACCGCGTCCTGTCCGGTCATCGCGTCTACGACGAGCAAAACATTGTGTGGTTTCACCGCCGCTCTGATTCGCACGAGCTCCGCCATCAGCTCCTCGTCAACGTGCAGCCTGCCGCTGGTGTCGACGATCAGGACGTCCTTACCCTCCTGCTTGGCGCGTTCCAGCGCCCACGCCGCGATCTCGACCGGATCGCGTTCGGTCCCTTGCTCGTACACCGCTGCACCGGCCTGCGCGCCGACCTTCACGAGTTGCTCCACCGCCGCCGGGCGGTACACATCGCACGCCGCCACCGCCACGCTCGAGGCATGCTCCTCGCGCAGATATCGTGCGAGCTTCGCGGTCGCGGTCGTCTTGCCGGAACCCTGCAACCCCGCCATCAGGATCACGGTGGGTGGCCGCGGCGAGAAGCTCAGGCCGGTGGAGGCGCCGGCGGGTGGGCCTCCCATCAAATCCGCCAGCTCCTCTACCACGATCTTCGTTACCTGCTGGCCGGGGTTCAGCTGGCCGATCACCTCCGCCCCCAGACAGCGCTCCTTCAGCTGGGCGGTGAACTGTCTGACGACCTTGAAGTTGACATCCGCCTCGAGCAGCGCCAAGCGGATCTCACGCATCGCCGCGTCGATGTCCTCCTCTGTCAGCGTCCCGTGCCTGCGCACGCCGGCAAGCGTGCCCTGCAGCTTCTCGGCGAGCGTGTCGAACATCAGCGCGGCGGCGATCCGGGCGGCTCCTCCTGACGGCGCGCCAGCGCCTCGCCGATGCCGCCAAACGCCTCAGCGAACTCGGAGGGGATCACGAATACCTTGTTCGCGTCGCCTTCGGCGAGCTGGGGCAGCATCTGCAGATATTCGTAGCTCAGCAGCTCCCTATTTGGTTTGCCCTCGTGGATCGCCGTGAACACCGTGTCGATGGCCTTCGCTTCCCCTTCCGCGCGCAGGATCGCCGCCTGGCGCTCGCCCTCGGCGTCGAGGACCGCGGCCTGCTGGGCCCCTTCGGCGGTGAGAACCGCAGACTGCTTGGCGCCCTCGGCCGTGAGGATCTGCGCCTGCTTCTCGCCTTCGGCCGTCAGGATCGCGGCGCGCCGGTCACGCTCCGCCCGCATCTGCTTCTCCATCGCCGTGCGGATGTCCGGCGGTGGGTCGACGGACTTGATCTCCACGCGATTGATCCGGATGCCCCACTTGCCGGTGGCCTCGTCAAGGACCACACGCAGCTCAGTGTTGACGTTCTCGCGCGCGGTCAGCGTCGCCTCCAGCGTCAGCCCGCCGATCACGTTGCGCAACGTCGTCACGGTCAACTGCTCGATCGCCTGCAGCGGGTTGGCGATTTCATACGTAGCCGAGCGCGGGTCGGTGATCGTGAAGTACAGGACAGTCTCGATCCCCACGACGACGTTGTCTTCGGTGATCACCGACTGGGGGGCGAAGTTGACGACCTGCTCGCGCAGGTCAACGAGCGGCTTCACGCGGTCGATGAACGGCGTGACTATCGTCAGACCGGGCTCGAGCGTACGGCTGTAGCGGCCGAGCCGCTCTACCACTCCCGCCCGAGCCTGAGGAATAACGCGGATCGTGCGCGCGGCCACGACCAGCGCAAATACGACGACCACTGCGATGATTATGAGGGCGGCCATGGGCGGTTTTCCTTTCTCGAAGCTTTCTCTGACGTCAGAGCATGAGGAGGCTACTTACGCGCAATCAGTGCATCACTAGAGCCGTCGCGCCGCGTATCTCGACGACCTCCACGTGCTCGCCGGCGTCGATCACTTCGTCTCCGTCGTAGCTGCGCGCGGTCCATACCTCGCCGCCGTCGATCTTGACGCAGCCCACCCCCTCGTCGTTGGCGATCCGCTCCAGCACTACAGCGGGACGACCGACGAGCGCGGCGGCGCCGGTACGGATCGATGGGGGCAGCCGGCGGTGGCGGCGAGCGATTGGACGCAGCGTTCCAAACACGATCCCTGAACCGGCCAAGAACACGATCGCGCTCAGCAGCGCGCCCACGCCGAGCAGGCTCACGACTGTGGCCAGCGCCGCCCCTGCCGCAAACGGCGCCAGGTAGAAGCCCCCTTGGTGCATCTCTCCGACACCAAGGACGCAGGCCGCCACCAACCAGATGATCCATGCGTCCACGCCTTCAGGTTATCCCTCCGCGATGGCTGTGTCGCGCTCCACGCTCCGCGGGTGGCTGGGCTCAGCGCTCGGAGATCAGAGCGCGCACGAAGTCTTGGGGGTCAAATGGGCGCAGGTCCTCAACCGACTCACCCATGCCGATCAGCTTGACCGGCAGTCCCGTCTCGCCAGCGATCGCCAGCGCGATCCCTCCGCGCGCCGTGCCATCGAGCTTCGTCAGAACCACCCCGGTGACCTCCGCCGCCTTGGCGAACAGCTGTGCCTGGCGCAACCCGTTCTGCCCGGTCGTCGCGTCGATCGTCAGGAGCGTCTCGTGTGGCGCGCCCTCCAGCTGGCGTCCAATCACCTTGCGCACCTTCGTCAGCTCGCCCATCAGGTCGTCCTGTGTGTGCAGTCGCCCGGCAGTGTCCACGATCACCACGTCCACGCCCCGTCCGCGCGCTTGGGCGATCGCCTCGAACGCCACCGCGCCCGGGTCCGCTCCCTCGGCTCCCGTCACAATCTCACAGCCAGCTCGCTGCGCCCAGCCCTCCATCTGCTCGCTCGCCGCGGCCCTGAACGTGTCTGCGGCACCCAGCAACACGGTCTGTCCCAGCTCGTGTCGCAGGTGCCATGCGAGCTTGCCGATCGTAGTCGTCTTGCCCGTGCCATTCACCCCAACCGCCATGATGACCGTCGGCTTCGCGCGGATATCGATCCGCGCGTCCCCCACACGCGCGGTCTCGGCCAGCAACCCGATCAGGCGCTCGCTGAGCGCCTCGCCACCCTCGACCTTCCCTTCGCCCGCCTCCGTCTCCAGGGCGCCTACGACCGACGCGGTGGTGCTGGCGCCGACATCGGCCATGATCAGCGCCTCCTCCAACCGTTCCCACGTGTGTTCGTCGAGCGTGCCAAACAGCGACGCCTGGATCTCTGAGCCGAGCGCCTGGCGGGTCTTCGCCAGGTTCTCACGCAGACGACGGAAGAAGCCGCGGCGCTCCTCCGCGCCCTCGCTTGACTCGGCCTCGCCGCCAGGGCCGGCCTCGCCGGTGATGAACAGATCGCTCCAATCGCGCGCCACAGGCCGCGCGACGATATCAGCGCCTGAGAACCTGTTTCGAAATAGTTGTCCATGCCCGCCTTTGGCGGGCACCCGCGGGCGGATGAAATCGCACCGTGGACGCGTATTGCCTATCAGGCGGTGCTGGCCGATAGGAGATCGCATTTGATCTCCTATCGGTGGGTGTTCATGGATGATTGAATGCCCACACACCCGACGGATCGAATGCCCACCCACCCGGCGAAGCGCATGCTGCCGATCATCCAGGATCGCCCAGCACCGTAGATCAAGATCCCACCCACCCGCATCCGGACGCGCCGATCTTCTTGAAACAGGTTCTAAGCGACC
>DAIOGX010000103.1:0-6247 GCA_036744995.1 Solirubrobacteraceae bacterium
TAAGGTCGGCCGATGACGGCTCGGGTTGACTACGAGCGGCACGGGCGCACGTACGCTCAGCATCGGCGCCCGGACCCGCGGATCGCCGCGCGTATCCATGCGGCACTGGGGGATGCGCGCACGGTGCTCAACGTCGGCGCCGGCGCCGGCTCCTACGAGCCGTCCGATCGCCTTGTGCTCGCGGTCGAGCCGAGTGCAACCATGCGGGCGCAGCGCCCGCCTGACGCCGCGCCCGCGCTCGCGGCTCGCGCGGAGGCGCTCCCCTTCGACGACGGCGCCTTCGATGCGGCGATGGCGTGCGTGACGATCCACCATTGGGAGACCCCCGAGGCGGGGCTGGCCGAGCTGCGCCGGGTGGCGCGCGGGCCGGTCGTGGTCTTCACCTTCGAGCTCCAATATCTGCCCGCTTGGCAGCACGAGTTCCTGCGCGAGGGGGTCGTGAAGGAGCTACCGCGGTTCCCCGCGATCGACGACATCGCCGCTGCCTTGGGCGGGCGCACGCGCGTGGAGCGAATCCCCACCCCCGGCGATTGCACGGACGGGTTCTTCGAGGCGTTCTGGCGGCGCCCCGAGGAGCTCCTCGACCCGGCCGTCCGCGGCGCCCAGTCGGTGTGGGCGCTGCTCGAGCCGGGCGTGGAGCAATGCATCGTCGAACGGCTCGCCGCCGCGCTCGATTCCGGCGCCTGGGACGCCGAGCACGGTTATCTGCGTGGAGAGGAGAGCTTCGACGGCGCCCTGCGCCTGGTGATCTCCGAGGCGCCCTGAGGCGGGCCAGCGCAGGTTCGCAGTCAAACAGATCTAGCAGCAACATCACTATAAAGCTCGATATCTTGAGCACTAAGCGTTATAGTGATCAACATATGATGCCTAAAATTGAGAACCAGCGACGGACGGCCCCACTTCCGGTGCGCCGGGCGCAGCGACAGATAGCCGATCACATCGTGGCTTGGCGCAAGCTGCGTGGCCTCACGCAGGCACAGTTGGCCGACCGCTCAGGTGTAGCCCGCGGCACGCTGCAGCGAATCGAGGCGGCCGAGAAGGGCGTCAGCGTCGAGAACCTGCTCCGCGTACTTCGCGGGCTTGGGCTGCTCGAAAACCTGCCGCAGGCATTGGACCCGCTCGCAAGCGATGTTGGGCGCATTCGATCAGCGCAGCGACTCCCCCGGCGCGTGCGTCCCAGACAGCTGACCCTCAAGGAACCAACCCCGGAGAGCGACCATGACTGACACGATCGTCGATGTGCTCGTGCAGATCGCCGGCGAGGACGTAGGAGCCGGCAGGCTCTGGGCACACCCCCACGGTCGCAGCGGCTCTGCGACGTTCGCGTATCTGCCCGAGTATCTCGCTCGCGCGGACAGCTATGAACTCGACCCGCGGCTTGCCGAGCACACCGGGCAGCAGCAGACCGCCGAGGGCCAGGCGCTGTTCGGGGCGTTCTCCGACGCTGCTCCCGACGGGTGGGGACGTCGGCTGATCCGACGTAACGAGATCCACCACGCCGAGAAGCACGGTGTCCCGGAGAGGGACATCCCCGAGATCGACTATCTGCTCGGCGTGCGCGACCAGCTACGCCAGGGCGCGTTGCGTTTCCGCAACCCGGCCGACGGAACCTACCTGGCCGAGGACCGAAGCGACGTCCCCCAACTGCTCGACCTGGGGCGCCTATTGGCGGCCGCAGAGCAGCTCGAACGTGACCAGGAGACCGACGAGGATTTGCAGCTCCTGCTCGAGGGCGGGAGCTCGCTCGGGGGTGCACGTCCGAAGGCCCACGTACTCGACACCCAGGGGCAGCTCGGCATCGCCAAGTTCCCCGCCCCCGAGAATGACAAGTGGGACGTCATTCGCTGGGAGGCCGCGGCCCTCACCCTCGCACGTGCTGCCGGGCTCCGGGTACCCCAGTTTCGGCTTCATGAGATCGCTGGCAGACCGGTGCTGATCGTCCGTCGCTTCGACCGCGACGGAGGCGGACGGGTCGGATACGTCAGCGCGATGACATTGCTCGAGTCCAAAGACGGCGCAGCAGGCAGCTATGTCGAAATAGCCGAGACGATCGAGGAGCACTCGCCGACCGCGAGCGCCGATCTACGCGAGCTGTGGCGGCGGATCGTGTTCTCGCGCCTGATCTCAAACACCGACGACCATCTGCGCAACCACGGCTTCCTGCGAACCAGCACAGCCGGATGGTCACTGTCCCCCGCGTTCGACTTGAATCCGAATCCGCAGTCTGGGGGACGAGGATTCAGCACGGTGATCGAGGAGCGCCGCGGTGGAAGCGACATCGAGGCCGCGATCGAGCTCGCCGGGCTGTTCCGACTCACACCCGAGCAGGCTGTCGCCACCGTGGGGGAAGTCGATCGCGCAACATCGAGCTGGCGAGCGATAGCCAAAGCGGTCGGGCTCGAACCAGGGGCGGTCGAGCGGATGGCCGCAGCTTTTGAGAATGATGAGGTCCGCATTGCACGCGAACTCCTCAGCTCAACCACCAGTCGCTGACACATAAATCCAGGCTTACGGGCGTACCGAGAGATCGCGGTCACGCCAGCCCGACTAGGTCATTCAGCAATCAACCCGTCAAGCAGTTTTTTCAGCTGCTCGTTGTTGCCGCGATGGCTTTCACGCGAGGCTTGTATGTTGCTGTCAGGGTCCAAGCCGGTCCAGTCGATGGGGTGCCCCGCTTCGGTTGCGATCTGACCGAGGAACGCGCGCTGGGTACGACCGTTGCCCTCCCGGAAGGGATGGACCGCGTTGAGCTCAGCGAAGTAGTGCGCCAGCCGCGTCACGAACTCCTCACGCTCCAGGTCACGCAGACGATCCTCGTTTGCGAGGTCGCTCAGCACGCCGGCGAGATAAGAAGCGACATGCTGTGGCAGCGCGAACATGCTCTCACCCTTCGCGATCTTGACGGTGCGCAGCTCACCGGCCCACGGGTACAGGTCCCCGAAGATCTTACGATGGACGGCCTGCAGGTGGGGTGTGTCGTAGTCGCCGGGGATGGACTCCCTTTCAAGTTGAGCGATACGGCCGGCGCTGATCGCCGCCTCGAGTTGCGCAAGTTCGGCGGCGTCACGAATCCCAAAGTGGTTTCGCAGCACGCTGGTGCCCGGATAGACGTATGGATCGTCGTCAGCCATCGCCCCAACCACATCGAGCTCGTGCCGCCGGGAGGGCTCTTACGGGTGAACTGGTCCGAGCAGATCGGTCAGCGACTCGCGGGCGGCGATCCGCAGGATCCCTTCATCGAGCTGCGCATCGGTGATCTCCTCGCGCGCCCACCGAGCCAGCAGCGGCTCAGCGACACCAGGATCAAGCCCCTCGGCGCGAACCGAAGCAAGCGCGTTCGCCGCGGCCCGTTCGCGCGTCACCTCGACCGCGGCCGGCCCAGCGCCATTGAGCGACTTGGCTACAGACCGAGCTGTCCGACCAGTATCGATAGCCATATAGGCAGGGTACCACCGGCTGTGGGTGTCACAAAGCCTATGCCTACGCGGCCTGCGCGAGCAACTGCTCGAGCTTGTCGATCGCCGGCTCTCGGTTCGCGAAGAGTCGAGCGATCGCCGATTGCATCTTTGGATCGATCGCACGCTCGATGAGTCCGCATGTCGCGTTCAGTCGGGAGTGTTCCAGCCACGCCATGAGGTCGGGCTGGTCAAACCACAGTGTTTCGGTGCGCTGTCCGAAGGAGGTCACGGAGAGCCAGTCCAGGGCCCCGTCTGGGTATAGGTGTGGTGGGCAGAGCCGGTTCTTCTCGACGTCGTCGTCTCGGACTGCCTCTACGAATGCTATGACGGCGGCGTTGAATGTTGGTTGGCAGGTCCGGACCTGCTGCACCGTGATCCGGTTGGGTTCGAAGATCGGGCGAACGGGCGCCCTACGGATGCCCTCGCCCGTGCAGTCGACGTAGAGCTGATTGCGATCGGTCGGAATCGACCCTTTCTCCAGCTCGATCCGCTCCTCTCCGATATGAGCGACGCGGCCCTGGCGGACCACATTCTCGATCAGGCGCAGGTTTTCCAGTTCGTCCTGGCCCAAAATGGGACAGTGGTACATGGTGGGCTCGACTGCCGGGTCGAGCCGGACGAGCTGTTCGCACGCCTCGAGGCGACGGAAGAGGTCCTCGGCATTCTCCGCTTGGGCCGCGGCCTCGAGCTGAAGCGAGAAACCCTCGATCAGCCCGCCGAGCAGGTCCAGCGGCTGCACGAATGCACGGTTGAGCATCCAGCCGTCTCGAGGCCGGATCCACCGAATCGCCTCGGGGGCCACACCGCCGTCGAGCAGCCAGATGCACGCGTCCATCGCCGTCTTGCCGGCGCCGATCACCGTGTATCCGCTGCCGGGCTCCGTCAGCGCGACGAGATCGTTGACGGGGATCAGCCGCACGTTCGGATCGACGCTGAACGATGGAGCGCGCATCGACGGAACCAATGGTTCGAGGTATGTGGCGTCGACGACCTTGCGTCGCACTCGCACGGTCCTCACCTCACCGGTCGTGCGGGACACGAAGCGGTGCTCGCCAGACCAGTCGCCGATGTAGTCGCACATGCCAAAGAAGCGAACCTGGTCTGATGGCAGGAGATGCTCGTCGAGCACCCGCTGAAAGTAGTCGCAGATTTCGGCTCCGGTCGCCCGCTCGTATAGGCCCGAGTTCGGCCCGAACTCGTCGATCGAGTCACTGCCCAGGACTCGCGAGTTGACCCCGTAATAAGCGGAGGGCTGGTGCAGGCGCACGAACGGGTATGCATTGTTCCAGTGGCCTCCCGGGCGGTGTCGCCGGTCCACGATCACCACGTCCGCGTCGGACTCGGCGATCAGCGAGTCGGCAAACGCCATCCCCGACGCTCCCGCACCGACGATCAGGTAGTCAGTTTCGATCGTGTTTATCGCTTACGCTCCCAGGAAGTCGATCAGCAGCCGATTCACCGCATCCGGCGCCTCTAATTGCATCCAGTGCCCGGGCCCGTCGAGACGCTCATAGCGCCACGGGCCGGCGACGTGATCAGCTGACCTGGTCATCTGACCCTCGGTGAGCGCGATGTCCCCAGAGCTCCACACGCCCATCGTCGGTGCCTGTATCGGCGGCGGCACGAGGTCCGAGGGAAGAAAGCGCGCGGGGGGAATGTTCGCCCGGTAATAGTTCAGCCCCGGCGTCAGTGACCCATTCGCCTCCAATTCGGCGATCGCCGCGTCCATATCGGGGTGCTGGCTCCAGGCCCGGGAGTTGGCCCAGTCGTTCCCCGACAGCCACTCCTCCGCGATCCCCGGGAACTGGAAGAGGAGCACGTACCAAGACTTCTCGTGCTGCTCGAAGCCATCCGCGAAGAACGTCGCCGGATGTCCCACCGACATCGCCACGAGACGCTCGACGCGCTCAGCGGCCATCAGCGCGGTGGCCCACGCCACGCCCGCCCCCCAATCGTGGCCGACGACGTGAGCTCGCTCGGCGCCCGCGTCGCCGAGCACGGCCAGCACGTCACCGACGAGCAGGTCCATCGTGTACGCCGCCACCTCCGCCGGCTTGTCCGATCGGCCATAGCCACGCAGATCGGGGACGATGACCTTGAATCCCGCGTCGGCCAGCGCCGGCACCTGATGGCGCCAGAGCCGCCCCGAGTCTGGGAACCCATGCAGCAACACCACCGGCCGGCCGTCGCCGGTCACCTCATACTCGATGCCCACACCGTTGACGTCGACGCGCACTGTAACCCCCCTGTGGATGGCGGCAAGGCAAGCGCCTCGCGGGAAAGCCTGGCTTTGCGCGCTTCCGCCACCAAGCGTCCGGTCCGGTCGGCCTGCTGTTTGCAACCTACCGCTTGGCGCGCCGGTCACGCCTCCTCCCGCTCACGCCGGTCAAAGAGGGGAGCTGATTGCCTGCAGCCGCTGCGCTCAGGGGATGCCGTCGAGTAGCCGTGCCGGTGGGATGCCCAGGGCGTTCGCGAGCTTGACGATCGTCGCCAGCCGGGGATCGCGCCGTGAGCGCTCGAGGCGCGAGATCTCGCTCATGTTCAGATCGCAGCGGAAGCTCAACGCTTCCTGGGAGAGCTTCAACCGCTGCCGTTCCCGGCGGAGGTTGCTCGCGAACGTCTCCCGGGCAGTGGCCGCCATGCCCACCATGGTTCTCGGCTAGGGCCAAAACCTCTAGGGCCAAAACCTCAAGTCATGCTATGGTACCGTGCCAAGTGATCGTCGACGCCGGGAGGTAGCTGTGCGAGGACCACGTGGGTGTGGGCTGACCGCGATAGCGCTCGCGGGT
>DAIOGX010000104.1:0-6121 GCA_036744995.1 Solirubrobacteraceae bacterium
GGGTCACCGCGATGCTCGATGGAACCTCGGTCTACCACGAAACACCCGAAGCCAACGGCGGCAGCTGTGCGAGCATCGGCAAAGATTCAAGCGGCGTCGCCGAGTTTCTCCACGCCCAGCCATGCAAGCAGGCTGTCGCGGTCGACATTCCCCTCGACACGACCAAGTTCAGCGACGGCTCGCACACGTTGAAGGTCGAAGTGGAAGACGTAGCGGGCAACAAGTCGGTGGTGCTCGACCGTAAGGTGAGCTTCAGCAACCACCCCGTGGGCTCCAAAGAAGTGGGTGGGGCTTCCCCGGGGGGCTCCCCAGGGGGCTCCACCGGCGGTTCTACGGGCGGCTCCACGGGGGACTCCGCGATCGCCACGGCCATCGTCTCGAGTAGCCTGGCTGTGATGCGTGGAGCGCCGAATGGCACGAACGCCTCTGACGCGGCCGAGCTCACAGCGCGCTGGGCACAAACGAGCAATACGGTCCTCACGAGCCGCTACGGGATGCCTGAGCGCGTCACAGGGCGCCTGACGACGTCCGCCGGGCAGCCGATCTCGGGGGCTTTGATCGACGTGTATGCGACCCCGGGCTATGAGGGCGCCCAGGCGCGTCTCAGCGACGCGGGGCTGCGCACCAACCCCACCGGCAGCTGGACATTGACCCTCCCCCGGGATGTCTCCTCATCCGCACTGCGGTTCGTCTACTACAGCCACGTCGAAGACACTGTCGCCGCCGCGTCCGCGACGCTCGATCTAAACGTGCACGCGGGGCTCGCGTTCGACATAACCCCCCACATAGCGAGTGTGGGACGGAAGATCTACTTCAACGGCATGCTCCACGGCGCCCCGATCCCACCGGGTGGCAAGCAGCTGGTGCTGGAGGCGTCTTCGGGCGGGGAATGGGTGAAGTTCAACACGATCACCACGAACGCGAAGGGTCGTTTTCACGCGAGCTACCGCTTCAAGTATCCAGGCCCCGTGACGTACCATTTCCGCGTGGTCTCCCCGCACGAAGCGGACTTCCCATTCCTGGACGGCAGCTCGAATCGGGTCTCCGTGCGCGAGCACTGAGGAGGCCCCGGCGTTGGGCCTGGGGGGATCGAGAGTCCCGTCCCAAGCGGCACGTATGGTCCTCGGGACGGATGTCGATAGCGGGCCAAGCTCGCGACTACTCCGTTTGAGGGACTCCCTCGAGCGGCCCGATCGCCGCGGGAATCCCGACGCAAACTACACCCCGAGACGGAAGGATCTCCCATGCCTGACCTACTGGACACCGTCCGCTTTGAACTCGACACACGCCTCGACGAGCTACGCCCGTTCGTCTCCGAATACGAGCAGCTGCTCAACGCCGTTGAGACAGACGAGCAGGTGGCGACCCCATCGCCCACTGACGCCTCGCCGAGCTCCCCCGAGCAGCCAGCGGCCCTTGCTGCTTCCAGCCAAAGCGAGCTGACGCAAAGCGAGCTGACCCCACCCATACACGCCTCGCCGAGCTCCCTCGAGCAGCCAGCGACCCTTGCTGCTACCAGCCAGAGCGAGGCGACCCCAGCGCTCACGCTGGTCTCGCCTGACCCCTATGAGCAGGTCGAGCTTGCACAGCCTCTCAGCCAAAGTGAACCGGCCCCAGCGCTCACGGTTGCCTCGCCTGACTCGAACGAGCAGTCGGTGCCCCCCGACCCTACGCCGCCCAACAAGAGCCCTGCCCCCATCCATCGGGGATATGTGCGACGGCGTCCTGTCCGGCCCGCCTTCCCCAAATCCAGTAGATCGTCGAGTAGGCAAGTGGCCCACTGAGGTCGCGGCGCGGTACGTCACAGAGCTCGAATTCGCTTCCGGTTGTCCCACTCAGAGGACATACGTCGGACAAGGAGATAGGGGACTCCCGCGCGAGCGACCCTTCCCGGGCATCGGGCGACCTCCGAAAAAGGACAACCAGCAAATGAATAGGAGCAAGCCATGTCAACCATATGCGTCAACCGAGTCATCCTCACCGGCAATCTCACGAGAGACCCCGAGCTGCGCACCCTGCCCTCCGGCAACAGCGTGTGCGACCTGCGCTTGGCAGTCGACACCAAATGGCGCAACCCAGCTGGAAGTTGGAACGATCAGACCAACTACTTCGACGTGACCGTGTTTGGCAATCAGGGCGAGATCGTCGCCAAGTACATGCAGAAGGGCCGTGCGGTAGCGGTTGACGGGCGCCTGCACTGGCGCGAGTGGGAGACGAAGGACGGCCGCAAAGCACAAGCGGTGAATGTCATCGCCGAGACCGTGCAGTTCCTCGGCGTCCCTAACAGCGCGCGCAACGGCAATGGGAACGGCAACGGAAACGGCGAGGAGGAGCCTGCAGGCATCTCCGGAGGCGACCGGCAGGACCCGAGCGCCATCGATGACGAGGCGCTCCTGGCCGGCGTCGGGGACTTCTAACCCCGGCTGCCCGCGTGCTCGTAAGGCAGCTGGCCGGGTGGTGAGGAACGCCGCCCGGCCAGCCCGCCTACGGAATGCCGCCCGACCAGCCCGCCCGCGGCTACCGCCGGCCCGCCCGCGGAACGCCGCCCGGCCAGCCCGCCTACGGCTCGTTTTGGCGTGACTATTGACTCCTGCCGTTGTAGGCTTAGGTGATGGCGCTGAGTGATCGGCTGATCCACGAGAAGGACCGGTGCTCGTCCTGTGGCGGATCAGGCTGGACGTGGTGGTCCACCGATGCCCAGCCGCCCGAGGAGGGCAAATGGGTCATCTGCCGTGAGTGCATCGGCACGGGACGCACCGACAAGAAGGGCCGCAAGCGGCAGAAGCCGACTTCTCCAGTGAGTTCAGGATAACTGAAGGGCTCTCAGCGGCATCCGCGGGCGAGTAGAGCCATCTCCGATCTCCCCCGCCGAGACACCTTCCGGCCGAGCAGACGTGGCTATCCCGCTGAGGCGCCTGCCGGCCGAGCAGACGTGGCTATCCCCCCAAAGGCGCCTGCCGGCTGAGCCGGCTGAGCAGACGTAGTAAGCGTGGCGAGAATGGCGCCGGCGACCGCAAACGATCGCCGCTCCGGCCCACGACACCTGCTTGACGAGCCCGAGGCGAGTTTCGCCTACCTCGGACTACGGGACATCGACGAGACCATCTGTCAGAGCCTTGAAGCGCTTGAGCTTGAAGCGCTCGAGCTCATCTGACGTCGTCGTCCACCAGGCCCGTTTGCGGTCGCAGGGACAGGGCTTTCTCCAGGTGCCTCGCCTCGACACGCTTGCTGTGGGAGAGGTCGGCGATCGTACGCGCCACACGCAACGCGCGATGCTGGCCGCGAACGCTCAGTAAGCCTTGCCCCCGAGCGGCGAGCAGCATTCCCTCCGCGCGCTCGTCGAGTTTCACGTGGGCGCGCAGCATACGTGCGTCCATCTGGGCATTGACGGTGATCCCCTGGTCGCAGAAGCGAGCCGCCTGGCATTCCCTGGCCTCCAAGACGGCACCGCGGGCGCGGGCGGAGGTGGTCAGGGACTTCCCATCCAGTACGCCCGGATCTTCATGTCGTACGCGGGGGAACAGGTCGATGCGATCGAGCAACGGTCCGCTCAGGCGGCGACGGTGGCGGGCAAGCTCCTTATAGCTGCACCTGCAACGCCCGGGGACGCCCGCATATCCACACTTACACGGGTTGGTCGCCGCGACGAGCATGAAGCGAGCTGGATAGACGATGGAGTGCCGGGCGCGAGCGATCGCCACATGACCGTCCTCCAAGGGCTGGCGAAGAGCCTCGAGCGTGGGGCCCGCGAACTCCGCGAGCTCGTCGAGGAACAGCACCCCATGGTGCGCGAGCACGATCTCGCCCACCCAGCCCCTCTGCGCGCCGCCGATCAGACCGGCCGTGGTGACCGTGTGGTGGGGGGCACGGAAAGGCCGTTCATACTGCAGCTGATCGGGCATTTCCTCGCCCTTTATGGTCCGGATACGCAGAACATCGACAGCTTCGGACTGGTTCAACGGCGGCATGATCGACGGCAGACGCTGTGCCAGCATCGTCTTGCCCGTTCCCGGCGGCCCGCTGAAGAGGGCATTGTGGGCGCCCGCCGCCGCGACGATCAGCGCGTGCACGGCCTCACGCTGGCCAAGCACCTCAGCCAGATCCGGGGCGGGCCTCGTCGCCGGCGCCTCCTCCTCAGAGAGCGCTTCAGGCAACGGATCGGGCGAGCCCCCCTCGAGTACACGGACCGCGCTGGACAGGCGCTCGACGACGGCGACGTCAACGTCCTCTACGAGCATGGCCTCGCGGGCACGCTCCGCGCCCAGAACGAGCGTGTCCAGACCCGCGCGAACCGTACCCTGGGCGGCGGCGAGGGTGCCCTGACAGGGGCGTACCGAACCGTCGAGAGCGAGCTCTCCGAACAGCGCCGCGCTATCCAGCCGCTCGACCGGCAGCTGGCCACTGGCGGCGAGCACTCCACAGGCCAGCGCGAGATCGAACCCGGGACCAACCTTGGGCACGTCTCCCGGCGCGAGATTGGCGATGATCCGTTGAGCGGGGAACTGATAGCCAGAGTTGATGATCGCCGAGCGAACGCGATCACGGGCCTCGCGCACACCGGCGTCGGCCAAGCCCACCACCCTGAAGTTGGGCAGCCCCGGGCGAACGTCGACCTCGACCGTGACGTGCCGCGACTCGAAGCCATCGATGGCGAACGTATGCGCCCGCGCAAGCACGCCAATCACCCCAGAACACGATTGAAGCTGAAACCTGACATCACACTGTTCTCCTGTTGGCGCCGATCATTTATTTGCTGTCCATCCAAGTTAGGCCGCGCTTGGGACGGGACTCTCGATCGAGGCTCCCGACCCAGCGCGTTGCAGCTCCTGATCAGTGACCCTCCCCGCCGGTTCAGGGCGAGGGATCGACAGCGAGCAAGCCTGCGATAGGGGGTTTCAGCGAAGCGTCCAGCTCGTGCTCCAAGCACGAGCTGACAGGGCCGGAGGCCCTCATCTCATCCGACTGCCACGCCCCTGCTCCGCGGCACAACCCACATCAACCCTCTGGTCAGCCGACGCCCTCGGCGGTGAGACCAGAAGCTGACACGGCCCAGACCGCAAAAGCCAGGATCGCAAATCCGGTGAGGGCATCGGTGAAGAGCGTGGCGTAGAAGAAGGCCGGGATTTTCGGGTTGCCGTAGATGAAGTGGCCGAGGGTGACGATCCCGGTAATCGAGTAGACCGCCAGGCAGACCTGCGCCTCGCGGTAGCGTCCTTCGCGGTAGCGGCGGTAGCCCATCAGCCCGATCCATGTCAGCAGCGGCCAGGCCACCACGATCGCCACGCGCGTCACCGTGTACAGGTCTTTCGGCCCGGGGTAGCGATTGACCGCCACGAAGTTGTGGGTGTAGTGGATCGCGGTCGACAGCATGCCCGCCGCGAGGATCGTCTTCAGCAACGTCAACTTGCGTCGCTCCTCTTCTGCCTGCACGGTGGCCTCCTGCACGTCTAGTTGATAGATCGTTCTACAAAGAGTAGTCTGCCAGAAGGAGCACCCGGGCGCAAGCGCCCGGAAGGCCCCGCCGGCACCCCCAAAAAACGCACCCACCCCAGCTATGCCCAGCGACACGAAGGACCGCATCCTCGACTCCACGGCCGAGCTCTTCCGCCGCCAGGGCTATGCGGGCACCGGCCTGAAGCAGATCGCATCTGAGGCCTCCGCGCCATTCGGCTCGGTCTACCATTTCTTTCCCGGGGGCAAGGAGCAACTCGGCGCCGAGGTCATTCGCACCGCCGGTCGCCTCTACATGCAGCTCTTCGTCGAGGTCGCCTCCGAGGCGCCGGACGTGCTCACCGCGGTGGAAGGCTTCTTCTCAGGCGCCGCCGAGACGCTCGGCGAAACCGACTACGCGGATGCCTGTCCGATCGCCACGGTGGCGCTCGAGGTAGCTAGCACCAACGAGACGCTGCGGATCGCGACCTCAGACGTCTTCGGGGAGTGGATCGACGGGGCGAGCGCTTACTTTGTGTTTGCCGGTATCCCCGAGAAGTCCGCCCGCGAGCTGGCGTTTCAGATGCTGTGCCTGCTCGAGGGCGCATTCATCTTCGACCGCGCCATGCGCGGCACCGACGCGCTCCTCGCCGCTGGCAAGTGCGCGGTCGCGGCTGTGCGTGCGGCCCTC
>DAIOGX010000105.1:0-6114 GCA_036744995.1 Solirubrobacteraceae bacterium
CAAGGCGCATCCCCTCTGACGCGACGCACTCCTACGAACGACTCACACGTTCGTAGGAGACACCGCGACACATCTCACAAATCGCGCAGGCGTCGCAGCACTGCGTGCACCACGGTATCTGTGGCGATCGTCTCCTGTCCGCCGCCCTGCATGTCCTTCAGCACGGTCTCCTCGCCCCCGACGATCGCCACATAACGGGCGCCGAGCGCATCCGCGTACCCGAGCTGACCCTTGAGCGATCGTCCGGCGAGCTCCATCTGAGCCTTCAGCCCAGCCGACCGTGCCTCGGCCAACAGGCCGAACGCCGCCTTACGGATGTCGGTATCTGGAGTGTCGAGCGCCACGAACAGCTCCACCGGGCTCGCCACAAGGGGCGGCGACTCGCCGGCGAGCATGATCCGCTCAACCCCCGCTGCCCAGCCCATCCCGGGCGTCGGCACGCCACCGAGCATCTCCACGAGGCCGTCGTAGCGGCCCCCGCCACCAACGCCGCTCTGCGCTCCGAGCGCATCGGATGTGAACTCGAACACCGTGCGCGTGTAGTAGTCCAGTCCGCGCACGAGCGTCGGATCGACCTCGTATGGGACCTCTGCCACATCGAGCAGCTCGCGCACCTGTGCGAAGTGCTCGCTGTCCTCGTCGCTCAGATGATCGAGCAGGCGCGGCGCGCTCTCCATCACCCGTTTCGTGCCCTCGTGGTCGGAGTCGAACGCGCGCAGCGGGTTCAGCTCGATCCTGTTCCTCACCTCTCCCGACAGGTCTTCCTCATGCGTGCGTAGATACCCCTGTAGCCGCTCGCGATACTCGCTCCTACTCTCGCTGCTCCCGAGGCTCGACAGGCGCAGCCTGGTCTCCCTAACTCCCATCTCCATCAAGAGCGCTGCCAGCAGAACGATCGACTCGGCGTCCACCGCCGGGTCCTCGGAGCCGAGCGCCTCCGCCCCCACCTGCCAGAACTGCCGGTAGCGCCCCGCCTGCGCGCGCTCGTGACGGAAGAAGCTCGACAGGTACCACAGCTTCACCGGCTGTTTGCGCTTGTGCATACCGTGCTCCACATACGCCCGGCAGACCGGCGCGGTCCCCTCCGGACGCAGCGTCAGCGAACGCCCACCGCCGTCGTCAAGCGTAAACATCTCCTTCCGTACGATGTCCGTTGACTCGCCAACCCCGCGCGCGAACAGCTCGGTGGCCTCCAGCGCCGGCGTCTCGATCCGCTCATACCCAGCCCCCTCCAGGATCCTTCGCGCGCTCGCCTCCATGCTCGCGCGCACCCCCACCTGCTCCCCGAGCACGTCGAACGTGCCTCGCGGCGCTTTGATCTTCTCCCCGCGGCTCAACTTTCGGCTGCCGCTGCGTCCGGCGCAACGGTTTCGCGGGGCACCGGAACGCGCAGCTCCGCCAGGAACGGGTTCGTATCGCGCTCGCGTCCCAGCGTCGTCACCCCCATGTGCCCCGGGTAGACGACGGTCTCCGCCGGAAACGTCTTCAGCAGCGTCCCGATCGAGCGTTCGAGTGTCGGCCAGTCGCCGCCGGGCAGGTCCACCCTGCCGACCGACCCCTGAAACAGCACGTCTCCCGACAGCAACGCGGGGTGGGCGGGCGATCCAATCGCATATGTGACGTGGCCTGGGCTATGTCCCGGGGTGAACAGCACCTCGATATCCAGCCCTGCCAATTGCAACCGCTCGCCGCCTTTCACCGTGTGATCGGCCTCATAGCTCTCAAATGGCCCAAATCCCGGGGGCGTCCAGCTCATCACGTCCGCCAGCAACGGCCGCTCGATCTCCGGGCAGTACACCGGCGCGCCCGTCGTACGTGCCACAGGGGCGACCGCGCCGATGTGGTCGAAGTGACAGTGTGTAATCAAGATCGCCTCGATCTCCACCCCCAGCGCCTTCGCCGCTTCGAGCAGCCGCCCGGCCTCCTCGCCGGGGTCGATCATCACCGCGCTGTTCGCCTCTGGGGCGGCACGGACGATGTAGGCGTTCTCCTGCACCGGGCCGACGGTGAACGCACGCACGTCCAACCCGCTCATCGTGACGCCGCCTTCCCGTTGCCGCGCTCGGCTTTGCGTCGCTGGCGGCGGTTATAAATCCACCGGTCTGAGTAGTAGCTGATCGGCGTGTAAAACAGCAGCACGATCGGGAACAGTCCGATCGCCTGGTTCGATTTGTTGAACAGGATGATCACGGCCAGTAGAAACAAGATCGCGGCGATCATCGAGCGCACGAACGCTCCCCGCCAGGTCGGCGGGCGGTCCCGCTTGTCGAGGAGCTGCTTCTTTGCGCGCGCGGCCTCGCCGGGCTTTCCGCTCTTCTCCGCAGCCGTCGGCTTGCGCCCCGTGCGACCTCGCGACTCGACCACGCCGGCCGCGTTCCCCCGATGCTTGGTCTGACGCTTGCGCTTCGTCTGAGCCATATCTAGCAGGTTATTGCGTTCTCGATCACGTGGCGCGCGGGGTCAAAACCGGACAGCGGCAGATCCTCAGGAAAGCCCTCCAGCGCCCCGCGCGGCGCCAAGCCGACGAGCTCTGCGCTGCTCACCGTCGCGTGTGTCTGAACCGCCTCGATCACCCGCGCCAATGGCACCTCGGATGGGCGCTCGACGTTCATTGAGACCTGCGCCACGCTGCCGCTCAGGGCCACCCCGATCGCGCGCACCCCTGGCAGACCCTCGGCGCCGCCCTCGCGTATCAGCGCTGCGATCCCACGGGCCTCCTTCACCGTCGCCGGTGCGGCCAGCCTCAGGTTGAACGCGACCAGCGGCGGCCGCGCCGCGACGAGCGTCACTCCAGCGCTCAGGTGAAGCCTCGCCGGACCGAAGTCCGGACGCAGCTCGCCTGTCTCGATCCGCTCCCGCAGACGGGCTGAGCCGCCGCTACGCAACTCTGCGCGAGTGCGCCCGCCGGACAACTCGCCATAGAGCAAGACCGGCACGCTCAACTCCTCGCCGATCCGATCCGCCACGACGAGCGCCTCCGCGCATGCCGCGCCGCGCGCACGCGCGTCGAGATAAACGATTGGCGCCACGTCGAGGGCCCCCACATGCGGGTGCTCGCCGCGTCCGTCGCCGATGTCGATGCGTTCCACCGTCTCTTTCGCGCCGCGCAGTAACGCGTCCGCGAGATCGCCGGGGCGCCCAGCGAGCGTGAACACCGTTCGGTGATGATCGCCGTCAGAGTGGACATCCAACAGGCGCACCCCGCCCGTTCCCGGCGCGCGCGCGCCGTCACCGTTCGACGGCACCCCATCCCCACTCCTGAACGCGGCGCCGATCGCCGCGATCGTCCGCTCGTCGCGACCCTCTGAGATGTTTGGAACCGCGAGCAGAATTGGTGGGGTCATCTCGACGAGGCTAAACTGCGCCACCCCGCCGGAGTAGCTCAGTCGGTTAGAGCAGCGGAATCATAATCCGCGTGTCGGGGGTTCGAGTCCCTCCTCCGGCATCCCGCGTAGCATGAGTTTGGTGCCTGACGAATCGCCTGCCGAGACCGACCGCCTGAGCGCCAGCCGGTCCGAAGCCCACCCCCCGCTGCCGCGCGACAAACGCGGCTGGCAGGTGGCGCCGTCCCCCGACGGGCGGGGCATGCCCGAGCACGCCCCCACGGGGCCGCCGCCCCACCGCATGCGCGGCTTCTGGTACTTCGTGCTGGCGCTGATCGCGCTCAACTGGCTGTCGGTCATCTTCTTCCAGCCGTCCACCGGCGAATCGCGGGTGACGGTTCCGTTCAGCCCGTACTTCCTGGCGCAGGTGAAAGCGGATCGCGTCGAATCGATCGCCTCCAAGGGCGACACGATCCAGGGCAAGTTCAAGGCCAAGCTGCGCTACCCGGAAAGCAGCAAGAAGGCCACGCCCACGAAGCTGTTCGCGACGCAGGTGCCGGCCTTCTGGAACGGCAGCCAGCTCTCGGCCCTGCTGCAGGAAAAAGGCGTGCGCATCAACGCCGAATCGACCACCACGAGTACCTCGCTGGGGGTGGAGCTGTTGCTCGGCTTCGGCCCCACGCTGCTGATCGTGGGCCTGTTCATCCTGATCTTCAAACGCGCGGCCGCGGCCGGCGGCGGCATGGGCGCCCTCGGCAAATTCGGCAGCTCGCAGGCGCGGCGGGTAGACCCGGAAAAGATCCGCGTGACCTTCAACGACGTCGCGGGGATCGACGAGGCCAAGGCCGAACTGACGGAGATCGTCGACTTTCTGCGCAATCCCGACCGCTACGGCAGCCTTGGCGGGCGCATGCCCCACGGCGTGCTGCTGTCGGGGGCGCCCGGGACGGGCAAGACGCTGCTCGCCCGCGCGGTCGCTGGCGAGGCGCACGCCGCGTTCTTCTCGATCTCCGCCTCGGAGTTCATCGAGGCGATCGTCGGCGTCGGCGCATCGCGCGTGCGTGACCTGTTCGTGAAGGCCAAGGAGGCGGCGCCGGCGATCATCTTCATCGACGAGCTCGACGCGATCGGACGCTCGCGCCAGGGACAAGTGTCGGTCACCGGCGCCAACGACGAGCGCGAGCAGACGCTCGACCAGATCCTGACCGAGATCGACGGCTTCGAGTCCTCCGAGGCCGTGATCGTGCTCGCCGCGACCAACCGGCCCGATGTGTTGGACCCGGCGCTGCTGCGCGCCGGGCGCTTCGACCGGCGCGTGACCGTGCAGGCCCCCGACCGCAAGGGACGTGTCGAAATCCTCGAGGTCCACACGCGCTCGATCCCGCTCGACGACGACGTCGACCTCGACGCGCTCGCCGCCAGCATGCCCGGCATGGTCGGCGCGGACATCGCCAATCTCGCCAACGAGGCCGCGCTGCTCGGCGCTCGCCGCCAGCACGAGAAGGTGCAGATGGCAGACCTCACCGACTCGCTCGAGAAGATCATGCTCGGCGCCCCGCGCGGCCTCGTGCTCGAACCCGCCGACCGCGAGCGCACCGCCTACCACGAGTCCGGCCACGCACTCGTGGGGATGCTCACGCCCGGGGCGGACCCCGTGCGCAAGGTCTCGATCATCCCCCGCGGCATGGCGCTCGGCGTGACGCTGTCAACGCCCGACTCGGACCGCGTGTCCTATACGCTCGAGGAGTTGCAGGCGAAGATCCGGGTGGCGCTCGGCGGGCGCGTCGCCGAGGAGGTCGTCTACGGTCAGGTCACCACCGGCGCCGAGTCCGACATCCAGCAGCTCACCCAGATCGCGCGCCAGATGGTCGGGCGCTGGGGGATGAGCGAGGCGATCGGCCCGATCGCGGTGCTCGGAGAGGAGGGCCAGGGGATGTTCCTTCCAGGCGTCAGCGAGACCTCGCAGGAGACACAGCGCGTCGTCGACGAGGAGGTACACACCCTCGTCGAACGTGCCCACCAGGAGGTCACGCGACTGCTGGAAGAGCATCGCGACCAGCTCGAGAACCTCGCGCAAGCGCTGCTAAAGGCCGAGACGCTCGACGCGCCCGACGCCTACACCGCCGCCGGCGTGTCCCCCCATCGCGATGAGCCGGCACCTGCCGTCGTCTGATCACTCTGCTCCCAGATCGGGAGGTCAAGCCAAACCGCCGAGAAGTGGGTGGCGAGTACGAGCAGACATGCTCCTGCGCCCGCTCGCCGTGGGTGATGAGGGAGCGTTGCTGCGCATCCACCGCACCCCGGGAGTCCTGCGCTGGTGGGACGTCCCGGAGGAAGGCTTCCCGTGGGACGAGCCAGAGTCGACCCGACTGACGATCGAGGTCGGCGGCGTGATCGTGGGCTTGATCCAGTTCTCCGAGGAGCTCACTCCCAAGTACCGCCATGCCTCGATCGACCTGTTCCTCGATCCCGCCCTGCACGGCCGCGGCCTCGGCAGCGAGGCGGTGAGCAGCGTCGTGCGCCATTTGATCGACGATTGTGGTCATCACCGCATCACGATCGATCCGGCAGTGGCGAACGCAGCCGCCGTCCGGAGCTATGAGAAGGTCGGCTTCAAACGTGTTGGCATCATGCGCCAGCACGAGCGTGATGTCGGTGGCGGTGGCTGGCACGACAGCCTGCTGATGGAGCTGCTGGCCGGCGAGGAGTAAGAGTGCCTGACAAGATAGGCGGTGCGGTCGGGGTGTTCATGGATCAAGCTGGGCGTCGCGGGATGGCGAAGCGCATGCTG
>DAIOGX010000106.1:0-6102 GCA_036744995.1 Solirubrobacteraceae bacterium
GGACGAAATGAAAACGTCGAGTCCCGCCGCGCTCAGTCCTGCTCCGGGTTCAGGATGCGTCGGCTGGCAGTAGCCTGAATGCCTTGGGGCCGGTCAGTGGTTTCAGCTTGCGGAAGTTGCGTTCGTCGAGGGTTGCGATGTCGATCGTCTGCAGGCGTGCGGCGAGGACGACGAGCGAGGCGTCGGCGAGGCTGAGTTCCATCGCTTCGTGGCGCTTGGCGACGGCGATCGTTTCGTGGATCGCGGTGGGCCACCATTCGAGTTGGTATGCGCCGCTGTCGAAGTTCTCGCGCAGTACGCGTACCGCTCTGGGGCTGCCTTGCCACGCGACGAGAGTGTCGAGCTCGGCCACGATCAGTGGGGTCGTGCTGAGCTCCTCTTCGGTCGTCTCCATCCACTCGCGGACGGGCCGATGGTTGATGTCGGCCCGGTCCATGAAGGCGAGGACAACCGATGTGTCGAGAACGATCAGTTCTCTCCAAACCCGGTCTTCGCCAGATACTCCTCGACGTTGGTGGAGAGATCGCCGGGGCCGGCGAACACGCCGCATCCCTGCGGCTTGGCCCTTTTCGCCGGGGCGGCCGCGGCTGCGAGGGCGTCACGGATAAGCGCGGCCTTCGTGGTGCCTTCGGCGGTCGCGCGGCGGTACAGCGCTCGATCGACCGCAGGATCCAGGTAGATGCTCGTCTTCTTCATCTCCTACCTCACGATACCACCTACCACCTACCACCCGTCACCCAAGCCAACTGAGTTCTTCTCCTTGCCATATCAGCGGATCGCCGCGGGCGGGCGGGAGGATGAAGAACCAGCCCAATAAACAGCAGAGTAGGCTTGAACTTCGTGTCCTAAAAATTCAGCAGAGCAGGCTTGGATGTTCGCCGGCAGAATCAGCGCGCGAAGTCGCGCCTGCTGGCCGAACGTCCAAGACCTGCGAAGGTTTGAGGGAGGGAGGATCTGTGGGTTCTTCGGCTGTGGGTCGGCGTGGGACAGCGCGGCTGGATCGTCGTGCGGTTCCGGCCGTGCTGCTGCTGGCCGTGGTTTTACTCACAGGCTGCGGAGGTTCCTCAGGCAGCAGTTCATCGACAGGCACGAGCGCGCCCGCGAAGGCCACGACGGCGAGCGCGAGCACATCGCCATCGAGCACGGGTGGTCCCGCGGCAGCGTCAGGGGGCCGGTTTGCGTCAATGCGCGAGTGCCTGCGGAAGAACGGCGTCACGCTGCCCAAGTCGACCATCGGACGGCAACGCCCACCGGGCGCCGGAGCTGAACTGCCAAAGGGCGTGACGCGCGCGCAGTACGAAGCGGCGCTGAAAAAGTGTGGCGGCGGCTCTCTGGGCAGCGGCAATCGCAAGAGCAGCTCCGCGTTCAACGCGGCGCTCTCCAAGTTTGCGGTGTGCCTGCGCGAACACGGCATCAAGCTGCCGGCGCCGAACACCTCGGGCACCGGCCCCGTCTTCGATACGAAGGGCGTGAACACGAAAAGCGCCCAGTTCAGAGTCGCCGAGACCAAGTGCGCCAGTGCCCTGCGCGCCGGCTTTACCGGTGCCTCTGGCGCGCGAGGTAAGGCCGGAGGGTCGCCGGCGACAGCCGGTGGGGCGCCGGGGAGTACAGGCGCCGCAGGCGCCGCTGGCTCTGCAGGCCCAATCAAAGCGGCTCCCAAGTTCAGGCCAAAGATAAAAGTCCCGCCGAAGCTCACGAGGGAACTCGAGAAGTTCACGGCCTGCATGCGCGAACATGGGGTGACGAGCTATCCCGAGCCGGAAGGAGCAAGCTTCAACCTCAGCCACACCCATATAGATACGCACAGCGCGCAGTACAAAGCGGCCGAAAAGAAGTGCGAACCGATACTGCAGGCCGCGTTTTCCTAGGCCAACGCGGGTTCGGTGTGCTGCTTGCGACGCAGGCGCCAGAGTAGGTAGGCGACGACCAACAGGTTCACCAGCAGCCCGCCAACCTTCAGGACCGTCGCGCTTTTTGTGAGCGCCCAGATCTCCGGGATCAGCAGCAGGGAGGTCGCGATGACCGTCAGCCACTCACCCCAGCGGCGGCGCTTCCACAGCCCGTAGGCCTCGGTGCCCTCGAGCGCGCCATATGCCAGCGCCACCGTGCCGAACACGATGTCCTCGTGGGTGGTGACCTTGCGTACTTTGTCGATGATTTTCCTGATCCCGCTGCCGTTGGGGTCGAGGCCAAGTTTCTGCGCCAGATGGGAGATCTCGTTGGCCCAGTTGGCATGCGGGTGGCTCACGAGCACGGCGCCGACGGCGATCAGCACGATCGCTCTGAACGCGCGCTCGGCCGCGATCCACGGCAACAGCCGATCGTGGCGGGCGGGTGATGGATCCGTTCGGGGCGCCACCGGGCTGCTCGGCATCCGTGCAGACTACCTTCGCTTTAGCCTGGATCCACCGCGTGGCTGCCGTTCCCCTGGATTAGAGTGTTGAGCGGCATGTGTCGCACCCTCTGAGGGCTACATCCAAAAGACACCACCGCCATGCGCCGTGTCTAGCAACATGGAACGGACCGCTTGACGGTCGCGACGGCGGATGTAGCATGGTGGGAGCTCGAGCGTCCGCTCGTCGCAACGAGGGAGGTGGGTTCACGTGCGCGAATACGACTATGTGATCGTCGGAGCGGGCTCTGCGGGCTGCGTGATGGCCGCCAGGCTGAGCGAAGACCCCGACGTCAGCGTGCTGCTGCTCGAGGCCGGCCCGCCGGATGCAAACCAGAACATCCACGTGCCCCTGGGCTATCTCAAGCTCCCCCACACCGAGGTGGACTGGGACTACTGGAGCGCGCCCGAGCCGCTGTGCAACGGCCGGCGCATCCCGCTGCCCCGCGGCAGGGTGCTGGGCGGCTCCTCCTCGATCAACGCCATGGTCTACATCAGGGGCAACCAGCTCGACTACGACTCCTGGGACATCCCCGGCTGGGGCTGGGCCGATCTGTTGCCCTACTTCCTGAAGGCCGAGGACAACGAGCGCGGCGCCTCGGAGTGGCACGCCGTCGGCGGGCCGCTGCCCGTCTCCGAGCAGCGCTCCGGCATCCCCATCACCAAGGCCTTCGTTGAGGCCGCCGTCCAGGCTGGCTTCGCCAACAACGAGGACTTCAACGGCCCCGCCCAAGAGGGCTTTGGCATGTACCAGGTGACCCAGCGCGGCGGCCTGCGGGCAAGCGCCGCCGTCGCCTACCTGCACCCCAACTCGGAGCGGCCCAACCTCACCGTGATGCCCCACATGCTCGTTCAGAAGGTCCTCTTCGAGGGTACCCGCGCCGTCGGCGTGCAGGCCAGCCAGCTGGGTCAGCCCCAGGAGCTGCGCGCGGAGCGCGAGGTGATCCTCTGCGGCGGCGCCTACAACTCGCCCCAGCTCTTGATGCTCTCAGGGGTCGGCCCCGCCGAACATCTGACCATGCGCGAAATCGAGGTGCTGCTGGATCAGCCAGATGTCGGCCAGAACCTCTCCGATCATCCTGGCTGCTTCTGCGTGTGGACCACCCCTGAGCCTGTCAGCCTGCTACAGGCGCTCGAGCCCGCCGCCCTGGAGCAGTACATGGCCTCCCAGACCGGGCCGTTCGCCTCCAACCTGGCTGAGAGCGGTGGCTTCATCAGGATCAGGCCCGACGCCCCCGCGCCCGACGTCCAGTTCCACGTCGCGGCTCTGCAGCTCGTCGACGAGGGCACCACCGATCCCGACTCTCATGGGGTCTGGGCCTCGCCCTGTCTGCTCACGCCGCACAGCCGCGGCTCGGTGAGCCTGGCTTCCAACGATCCCACCGCCAAGCCGATCGTCCACAACGACTTCTACACCTCAGGCGATGACCTGGACGTGATCGTGGCAGGCATGCGCCAGATGCTCGAGATCTGCGGCCAGCCTGCCATGCAGCCCTACTGTGCCACGCCCTTCAACTGTCCCGCGAGCGACTCTGACGAGGCTCTGCGCGCCCACGTGGCACGCACCGCCTACTCGGTCTATCACCCGGTCGGCACCTGTGCAATGGGGTCCGTCGTGGACGAGCGGCTGCAGGTGAAAGGCCTGGAGGGCCTGCGCGTCGTCGACGCCTCGGTGATGCCGACGGTCCCTCGCGGCAACACGAACGCGCCGACGATCGCGATCGCCGAGCGCGCCGCCGACCTGATTCGCCACGGCGCCGCGATTGCGTCCGAGGACGCCGCGGTCAGCCATCTCGCGCAGCGCGTTTGACGAGAGTCTGAGGAGAAGTAGGCTGTGTCGATGGAGGTCACAAGCATCGGCGAGCTCGTCAAGGTCGTCGACGGCGGCCCAACGCTCGATGGGATCGTGTTCGACACTCCGAGCAGGTCCAAGGTCGTGGTGGCCGTCGTGGAACCCGGCAGGGGTCCAGTGTTCCGAACGGTCCATCCGAAGACATTGACCGAGCGCACAGAAGAAGGCCCCGATGACCGAGCGCTGCAGCTGCTCATCCGGCGGACGCCGACGGTCGTTCGCGGCGCGGCAGGCGGCGGGAGCGCCCTCGGGCGCGGACAGGCCGGTCACGCGCGTGGCACGATGCACCGCACGACCGGCAAGTAGAGCCTATCGCACCATGATACCATTTCTGGCATGGATACTACTTCCGGTATGGAGTCGTTCGGCGAACTGTTGCGGCGATTGCGGGAGGGCCGGCTGAGTCAGGGGGCACTGGCGCTGCGTGCCGCGACCAGCCAGTCGTATGTCTCGAGGGTGGAGGCGGGCGAGGTCCAGCCGACGCTGGGTCAGGCGGAGCATCTCGTGAATTGCCTCGGCTACGAGCTGCGGATACGGGTGGAGCCGTTGCTCCGGCGCAGCGATCGCGGGGCGTTGGTCGATCAGCTTCAGATGAGTCCGCAGGAGCGGATGCAGAGCGCGGCGGCGCTGCACAACGCGATGGTTGAGATGAGAGCAGGTTTGGGTGGCTGATCACGGGGCGCTGAACCCCGCTGGGTTGCTCGGCGCGCTGTCGGAGTGCGGTGTCGACTTCGTGGTGATCGGCGCAATGGCCGTGGGAGTGCACGCGGAGGTTCGCGCGACCGGCGACCTCGACGTGATGGTCCCGATCGGAGATGAGGCCAACAAGCGTGCTCTACAGGATGCGCTGGAGCAGCTGGGCGCCGTGCTGCTGTCATCCGAGCAGGGTGGAGTGGACCCTGCCGCGGGCGAGGAGTATCCGACGGTGATGTTCCGCACGCGCTACGGCAAGCTCGACATCCTGTACCGGCCCGACGGCAGTGACAGCTATTCGAAGGTCAAGCAACGCAGCCTCGAGACCAAGATCAACGGCCAGCGCGTCCACGTTGCCGGCAAGGACGACCTGATCCGCATGAAGCTCGCCGCCGGGCGCACCGACGACCTCCGCGACGTCGCCAACCTCACGTCTTCTGAGCTGGGAGTCCCGCGCCGGGTCTTCGCCTCGATGGCGCTTGCCCCCGAGGTCGACCACGAGTGGGCCCGCGACCTCGCCGCTGTGCGAGCCGCGTACTTCGACCCGTCCAGTCGCGTGCGGATCGCCGAGAACACGAACCTGCAGATCGAGGCCCGCAGATCGGACCTCACCGACCGGCAGATCGAGCAATGGGCACACGCCCTGGCCGAACGCCTCGACGCTGCCGGCGTCATCGCCCACACCGACATCGACATGCAGATACGCGACTCCTGAGTGGGGACGGTGCCGGTGGGACGCCGGTGAATGAGTCGGTTGCGCTCAGCGAAGCCGCGCTGGCGAAGCACAAACCAAAGCGAGGGTCGACGAGGTTCTCCACCCTGTAGGCTCGCAGGAGCTGGTGGGCAGCGAGCGGGAGGAGCGGACGTGAGCGAAGTGGTGCAGATGGGGGTCAAGGACGGTGTGGCGCTGTTGACGCTCAACCGGCCCGATCGCCTGAACGCGTGGACCGCGGAGATGGAGCGTGTCTACTTCGGAATGCTCGAGGAGTGCGGGCAAGCGGAGGAGGTTCGCGTGATCGTGGTGACGGGCGCCGGCCGCGGCTTCTGTGCGGGCGCGGACATGCAGGAACTGCAGGCGCTCGGCGACGGCAAGCTGGACGTTGACGTGGAGGCTGCCCGGGAGCGTCGCCCGCAGACCTTCCCGCACTCGATCCCCAAGCCGATC
>DAIOGX010000107.1:0-5847 GCA_036744995.1 Solirubrobacteraceae bacterium
ATCCACGGGATCTTCGATCGGTGTCCAGCGCCGTGTATCGATCCCACCCGCCCGTATCCGGGCGTGCCGATCTTCTTGAAACAGGTTCTTAGAGACGGCCGGCCACACGCCGGGCCGAGGCACGGAACGGCCCACCATCAGATGGCGCTGAGCGCCTTGCCGGCCAGGGCCGCGACGCGCTCGACCGCGGACACGTACTCCGCGAACCCGTCCGCGCGCAGCGCCTGGGGACCGTCGCAGACGGCCTCCTCGGGATTGGGGTGCGTCTCGACGATGATCCCGTCCGCGCCTGCCGCGGCCGCGGCGAGCGACAGCGGCAGCACCAGCTCGCGCCGGCCGGCGGCGTGGCTGGGATCGACGATCACCGGCAGGTGGGAGAGCTCCTTGAGGATCGGCACGGCCATCAGGTCGAGCGTGACACGACGGTGATCGGTCTCGAACGTGCGGATGCCGCGCTCGCAGAGCATCACGGAGGGATTGCCTTCCTTGAGGATGTACTCGGCGGCCATCAGCAGCTCGTCGAGCGGCGCGGACAGGCCGCGCTTCAGCAGCGCCGGACGTCCGGAGCGGCCGATCTCGGCGAGCAGGGAGTAGTTCTGCATGTTGCGCGCGCCGATCTGGATCACGTCGGCGACCTCGAGGACGGCGTCGAGGTCGCGAACGTCCATCAGCTCGGTGACGATTGGCAGGCCCGTCTCGGCCTTCGCCTCGGCGAGCAGGCGCAGGCCCTCCTGGCCGAGGCCCTGGAACGCGTAGGGAGAGGTGCGCGGCTTGTAGGCGCCGCCGCGGAACAGCGCGGCGCCGGCGTCGCGCACGACGCGCGCGGTCTGGAGCGTCAGCTCGCGCGATTCGACCGTGCAGGGACCGGCGATCAGCGCGAAGTGCTCACCGCCGACCTTGCGCCCGCCGATATCGAGCACGGTGCGCTCGCCGTGGGTGATCTGCGAGGAGGCGAGCTTGTAGGGCTTCAGGATCGGCACCACTCTGTCCACGCCCGGTTGGCCCTCGAGACCGAGGCTCTCGACGTTCACGTCCTGCTCGACGTCGCCGATCGCGCCGATCACCGTCACGCGCGCGCCCGTGCTGCGATGGGCGAGCGCGCCGGCACGCTCGATCTTCTCGACGACCGCATCGACCTCCTCGTCGGTCGCGGTCTCCTTCATGACGATCATCATTGACTCATCCTTTCACTGACGCCTGGGATCTTATTTGCTGGGGTCCGGCTCCGTTAGAGCTCCGTGAGGAGGGCGCTATACGCCCATCTGGATGGCGCTTGGTCTTACCGACCCGGTGCGACCTGAGACCCGTTCACGGACGGGTACAGGCCGAAGCGCCTAGATAAATCGCCAGGCGGTGGCATACGACGACCAAGTTGTGCAGGCGGATGTGCGGGCCAAAGCAGTCATGGTCGTCTAGGTCTTTGTAGCAGACATCGATGCGTGGTCAAGGGATGGGAGACAATTTGGCGTCTTGATCCGCATTGAGGGTCTCCGAGCCGGTCACACTCGTGGTGTCGCCACATGAAGACCTTGACTGACCATCGCCTGCTCGACTTTCTTCACGCCCGGCAGGGCGCGTAGCCCAGGCGGGCCGGCCAGGAGGGATAGACGCACGGGTGGCCGCCAAGCGCTCTCTCCTCACAGCCCATTTGGAGTCCGCTGCTCGAGCGCCCGGGCCACCGCCACCGGGTTCTCCAATGGCAGGCCATGGCCCCCCCGGACAACCTCGAGCTCGGCGCTGGGCAGCAGCTCGACCATCCGCCGCCCGAGCGCCTGGAACTTCGTGTCGCGGTCGCCGACCAGAACCGTAACCGGCATCTCGAGCTCGGGGAGCCTGTCCCACAGCGGCTCCATTTCGCCGCTACCGATGCCGCACAGCGCCGCCGCGAGCGCATCTCCTCGGTTGCGGCGCTGGTCCTCGCGCGCCAGCCTGCCCACCTCAGGCGGTTCCCCGGCGAACAGGGGCTGGGTGCGCCAGCGCTCGATGAAATCCTCAAACGGGATGTTCTGAAGCTCGTCGGCGAGTCGTTGATCGGCGGCGCGCCGCTGGGTGCGTTCCGCGGGGTTCTCGATGCCGGCGGTGCTCGACACGAGCACCAGTCGCACTATCCGCTCGGGCGCGGTGAGCGCCACCTGCAGGGCGATGCGTCCGCCCATCGAGTAGCCGCACAGGGTGAAGCGCTCGGGGCTGAGCGTGAGCACATGCTCGACGCAGCCGGCGAAGGTGATCGGCCTCGGCGCCTCAGCGGCCTCGCCGTGCCCCGGGAGGTCGAGCGCCAGCGGCAGGTAGCGTTCGGCGGACAGCAATGCCGTCACGCCGTCCCAGGCGCGATGGGTACCGCTGAATCCATGCAGTAGAACGAGGCTCTCCCCCATGACGCCATCCTAATCTCGTGACTTCCGCCACCGACACCTATTTGCTGCTGCGCGCGTTTGTCGACGAGCTTGCGCGGTGCGGGATGCGCGCGGCGTGCACCTCGCCCGGCTCGCGCAGCGCGCCGCTGGTGCTGTCGCTGGCACGCGAGCGGCGCCTGCGCTGCTTCTCCCACGTGGACGAGCGCTGCGCCGGGTTCTTCGCGCTCGGGGTCGCCAAGGCATCGGGGTTGCCGGTGGCGGTGGCATGCACCTCCGGCACGGCCGCCGCGGAGCTTCTACCGGCGGCGATCGAGGCCCACGAGGCCCGCGTTCCGTTGCTCCTGCTCACCGCCGACCGCCCACCGGAGCTGCGCGAGAACGGCGCCGGCCAGGCGATCGACCAGCTCGAGCTGTTCGGCGGTGCGGCGAAGTGGTTCTTCGAGGTGGGCACGCACGACGCGAGCGACGAGCGGCTGCGCTGGATGCGAACGCTCGCGTGTCGCGCCTACTGGACGGCGCTCGAGGGCCGTCCCGGGGTCGTGCATCTGAACTTCCCGCTGCGCGAGCCGCTGGTGCTCGATGAGGATAAGGACCTGCCTGAAGACGCGACCGGCCGCCCGGGCGGTCTTGCGTACGTGCGCCGTGCGCCGGCTGCCTGCGCTGCCTCCCTGAGTGCGGCGAACCTGGGAGAGATCGTCACGCAGGCCAAGCGAGGCGTGATCGTTGCGGGGCGTCACGAGCGTCACACGCCACTGGGCGAGGTCGCCGCCGCATTTGCCACCGCTGTGGGCTGGCCTCTACTGGCCGATCCTCTTTCCGGCGCGCGTCGCGGGGAGGCAGCGATCGGGCACTACGACGCGCTTCTGCGCGAGCCGGACTTCGCCGCATCGGTTGTGCCTGACCTGGTTCTACGGGTGGGCGACCTGCCGGTATCGAAGCCCCTGCGCACCTGGCTCGCGGGCCTCGACGGCGTGCGTCAGGTCGCGCTCGACCCGGAGGGCGCGTGGCAGGACCCGGCATCCATCCTCTCGGACTCGCTGACACTCGACCCCGCCGCGGCGCTGGCTGAGCTGACTGGCGCCACTACCACCACCGAGGCCACCGAGCCGGATTGGCTCGAGAGTTGGCGCGGCGCGGACGAGCGTGCCGCGGAGGCGATGCTCGGGGCGCTCGGTGGCGAGCAGCTCTCAGAGCCAGCCGTGGCCGCCGAGCTGGGCGTCCTGCTTCCCGAGGAGGCGACTCTGTTCGTCGCCTCCTCGATGCCGGTGCGCGATATCGAGACGTTCTGGCCGGTCCGTGCAGACCCGCCACGCGTGCTGTGCAATCGCGGCGCGAATGGAATCGACGGCACGGTCTCCTCTGCCTTTGGCGCTGCCGCGGCTGGACGGGGCCCCGTGGTATTGCTGATCGGCGATGTCGCGCTCGCCCATGACATCGGCGGGCTGCTGGCGGCCCGGCGCCTGGAGCTTGAGTTGACGACCGTTCTGCTCAACAACGACGGCGGCGGGATCTTCGACTTCCTGCCCGTGTCACGCGCGGCGATGGCGCAGGCGGATGACATTTACACCCGTCACGTCGCCACTCCCACCGGCCTCGATTTCGCCAACGCCGCCGCGCTCTACGGGCTGTCACACGAGCGCATCGAGGACATGCCCGGGTTTCGCATCGCGCTCGAGCAAGCGCTGGCCGGACCGGGCTCGGCGATCGTCGAAGTACGCAGCGAACGCGCCGCCAACGTCGAGCTCCACGAGCGCATATGGGGCGCCGTGTCCAGCACGCTCAGCGCCGGCGGCTGACCTCTGTCTCAGCCTGCCAATAGCGGCAGCAGGGCTTGTAGCTTGATCTCGGTCTCCGCGAGCTCGGCCGCCGGGTCGGAATCGCGCACTATTCCATTGCCCGCATAGCAGCGGGCTACGTTGCCACGCAGCAGAGCGCAACGCAGGGCTACGCAGAACTCTCCGTCCCCCGTCGCGTCGGTCCAGCCGACCGGCCCGGAGTACCAGCCGCGGTCGAGACCCTCGAGGGCCGGGATCAGAGGCGCGGCTTGGCTCAATGGCTCGCCTCCCACCGCTGGCGTGGGATGCATCAAGCCCGCCAGCTCCAATGCCTCGATCGGCGTGGTCAGCTGGGCGCGGATTGGTGTCGCAAGGTGCTGGATGTTCGCGATCCGCACCAGCTCCGGCTCTGGCGCGGCGGCGACCCATACAGCGTGGGGACGCAGAGTGCGCTCGATGCGCCTTGCGACGATGGCGTGCTCATCGCGATAGCTCTCGTTTCGCAGCAGCTGCTCGCCCAGGTGATCGTCGACGGCTGGGTCGGCGCTGCGACGGGTGGAGCCCGCGAGCGCAAGCGTGCTCACACGGTGGCCCTCGCGACGGACCAGCAGCTCGGGGCTGGCGGCGATCAGTGTCGCGTCGCCGCGCCCTACACAGAACACGAAGCAGGATGGGAACTCCTCGCGCAACACGCCGAACACCGCCGCCGGGTCGAAGTCGGGAGCCCCCCCGCCCGCGTGGACTTGCACTTCGCGAGCCAGCACGATCTTCTCCAGCTCGTTCGCCCTGATCCGCTCTACCGCGCGTTCCACCGCCGCCTCGTAGTGCTCCGGCGGCATGACGCTCGAGACCTGAAAGCGGCCTGCAGGCGCGGGGTCCAGTAGCGGTAGGACGCGTATCCGCAGCTCTCCCAGCCGCCTCTCCAGCTGCGCCAGCAACTCCTCGGGCAGGTCATCGGGCGAGGCGAGCGCCGCCAGCGTGATGCGCACTGCCCGCTTGCCGCCGCGCTCGACTCTGCTGATCAGCACCTCGGGCACACTCAACGACGCTGGCTCGAACCCAGTCCACTGCGGGGCGGCTCCCCCGTTGGGGGCGAATGCGAAACCGCCGACCGCCACCGGTCCACCGCCGTCGGGGTCATCCGGAGGATCGGCAACCGCGGCGGCCGACAGCGCACGCCAATCCTCGGCGACGCGTGCGAAGCGCTCCTCCCCTGCGGCCCGCAAGCTGGCCACCTCTCCCAGGCCCGCCAGCGCGGCTCCCCCGCGGTCGGGCTGCTCGAGCACGAACCACCGCTCACCCGCGCGGCGTGAGGCGCACACCACCGCGGATGGGTCCATCTCAGCTGCTAACGGCCGCGAGATCGTCGCCAGCGTCTGAGAGCCGCTGCTCCGCGCACGCTTTACGGCCAGCTGCAAACGTGCGAGCAGCCTTTTACGATCCTCGTCGTTCAGCGCGAACGGACCTCTCAGGTGCTGGTGTTCAGTCCTCGCCGTGTCGCTCAACGCGCTCGTTCCGCCGATCGAAGTCGGACTGCAAGAACCGCAGCTCAACGGACCTCAGGTCTCGTTGCGACCTCGCGAGATCGCGATCTCGCCCGTGCGCATCATCTCGATCAGTCCGAACGGTCGGACCATGCCCTCGAAGGCCTCGATCTTCTCCGTCGTGCCCGTCACCTCGATGATCACCGCGCGCTTGGTCACGTCCACGACCTTGCC
>DAIOGX010000108.1:0-5788 GCA_036744995.1 Solirubrobacteraceae bacterium
GAAACAGGTTCTGAGCGGCGCGTGAGGTGTGCGATTTTGCTGCCCTACAATGCATCCGACTCCCGGACGATCATCCTGGGTAGCCCATTCCGGGGTAGCTCAATGGCAGAGTAGTCGGCTGTTAACCGATTGGTTGTGGGTTCGAGTCCCACCCCCGGAGCTTTTCGCCGCACAACGGCTCGATCTCGAGGCAGGCATCGCGCGCCCTCCGATGTCATGCGATCAGGTGCGATCCGAGGGCGGGGTGGAGGTGCGCAGCTGCTCGACTCGCTTGGTGACCAGTTCGGGGAGCGAGTCGGGCACCGCCTCGATGTCCTCGGTGGCTTGGGTGATGGCCGCTGGTAGGCGGTCGAGCGTGTCGGCGACGATCTCCTCGGCGATCTGAGGTGTCATGCCCCATCGGTTGGCCTCGTTGACTATGCGCTCGGCGGTGACGCGGTCTGCCTTCTGCACGCTGTCGACGTACATCGCCAGCTTGTCGTCGAGCGGATAGAGCCTCGTGGACAGGAGGTCGTAGAGGGGTGCGAGCCGCAGAGCCCCTGTGAGGGTGTGCAGCAGCGAGAAGTTCTTACCGTGGGCGTCGCAGTTGCCGAGCGCCACGTTGAGCGTGAGTACGCGCAGGAGTGTTTCGGGGGCTGATGGCTCGGCGAAGTCCTGCAGTACCAGCGCGATGCGCGCTAGGTTTGGCCCGGCGTCCTGCTCGTACTTCTTCTCGGGCGGGAGGCCGAGCGCCTGGCAGAAGTCCTCTTGGTGGATTCTGTGAACGGTCCCGTCGGGGTCGGTGACCCGGTCGTAGCGTTCTACGACGAGCACTGGGCGATCGTCGACGAGAATCGTCTGCACGGGGGCGACGCTCAGCCCGAGGTTCTTGGCGACGGTCATGCAGAACATCTCGTTCTCGACGGTGTTCTGGAAGGGTTCGATCTCGGGCTTGAGGATGTGAGTAGAGGGCGTCCCCTCTACGGGCCGCCCCCATGTGCCGTCCGGCATGCGGGTCAGCAGCAGCTTCTCCTGCACACCGGCAAGGGAGAGGCGTACGTTGCGGTCGATACCGAGTGGGGCGCGGTGGAGGTTCGCGATCAGCTCGGCGAGGTCGTCTGCCGTGAGGGGCGCGGCGGTCAGCGTGGTGGGCAGGGGGGGAGACGGGGCGTCCTCGGCTTGGATGACTAGTGCACCGGCGCTGTCTTTGCCGAGAGCGGCGAGCAGCCCGAAGACGTCGCTCGCGGGCAGGTCGAGGTCCTGCGCGATCGCCCTGCGCGGCTCTCCCTCGGGGAGGAGGCCGTCGAGGAATGCGCGTGTCGCGCCGTTCGGGTAGCGGTCGCGGGTCAGAGGGAACGCCAGCGACAGCAGCGGGGTGCCGCCCTCGTAGGTGTCAAGTGCATACTCGGTGTAGGAGAGGCGCAGGCGGTCCTTGCGCTGCTTCTCAACGATCGCGACTTGATGGCCGTATAGCCAGATCGCAAGCGCGCCCGGCACCTACCAGTCCGCCTTCTGCAGCGTCGCTCGGACACCGAGCAGCTTCAACAGGCGCAGGATGCGACGCATCTGCTCAGTCTCCCGGCCCTGCTCCAGCTCTGAGAGGTAGCTTCGGTTCAGGCCCGCCATCGCGGCGAGCTCCTCCTGTGTGAGTCCGGCTTCTTCGCGGTAATGGCGGATCGCGGGGCCGACCGACGCCGCGGTATAGAGGCGGAAGGGCTTGCCTGTGTGAGGAGCCCTCTCGGGCGCGCCGTTATCGTTCGATGTCTGCATATCTAGACATTATAGCAGGGCCTACCAGAAGTCGGTTTTTCCGGACAGAGACCTGTTCTTTGTTCGATGTTAAGATTTTCAGACATGTCGTCCGCAGCCGCTGGTTAGCGGCCACTCCTGTCTCACCGCGGCGCCCAATCTTCTCGTCGGGGCCAAGGTATGCCGCCGTCTTTGTTGGTTCTCTAATCGTTCGCCCCGACCGGTTTAGGCGGCCAACCGCTCCACAAGCCGCGCGGCCGTATCGCCCGCCTCGTGTGTGGCAGCCCAATCCGCCAGCTCGCGCGCGCGCGCTCGGATCGATGGCTCGCCCAAGGCGCGTTCCACGGCCAGGCGCAAAGGCCGGGGGGAGATGAAGCGCCGCGGGACGCGCACGCCCGCGCCGAACCAGTCGAGGCGCGCTGCGTTCTCGTTCATGTCGCCGACCGCCGGACAGGCGACCACGGCGCAGCCCGCGGAAAGCGCGCGGACGAGCGTGCCGTGGCCTGCGTGGCAGACGACCACCTCGCAGAGAGGCATCGTGCGCGAGTAGGAGACCCAGTCGACGACGCGGGCGTTGGCGGGCACCGGCAACGGGCGGGAGGGCAGGCGGCGGTTCCAGGTGGCGAGCACGCGCACGGGGGCGCCCGCGAGGCCGCGCAGCGCGGCGAGGAGCATCCGCTGCTGGGGGTCCTGCGCGGTGGAGGGGGCCACGAGTACGAGCGGGGCATCGCCCGGAGGGAGCTCGACGTCGCGCGCGGCGGGCTCCCACATGAGCGGGCCGACCACGTTGACGTGAGCGGGCCAAGCGCGCGGGTACTCGAGCTGCGGGAAGGTGCCGAGGAGAGCCAGCTCGCGGCTGATGCCGCCGTGGACATGTGCAAGCGGCGCCAACCCCAGCCGCGCGCGGGTGTGGTTGAGCTCTGAGCGTCCGAGCTCGAGGCCCCGGTCGATCGGCCCCTGCGCGCGACGCCACAGCCCACGGCCGAGCGCGGTGCGCGGTAGGCGCGCGCCGAGCGAATAGATCGGGAAATCCGGCTCGCCGTGGGGGTAGACGTGGGGGATGAGGGTTGCATAGGGGATGCCGCACAGCTCAGCTGCCAGTGAGGGGCCGAGCGTGAGGATGTCCGCGACGACCACCTCAGGCTTGAGGGCGCGTACGAGCGGAACCGTGTCCTTGGTCGCGTGGACGACCGCCTCGTAGAAGTCGAGGCTTGGAGAACCCGCCCCTCCGTTGGGGAACACGTGGTACTCGGGCGCCATCGCAAACGTCATGCCCTCGGCCTCGACATGCTCTCGCCAGCGCGCCCAGGTCTGGAGGGTGACATCGTGCCCGCGGGCCGCGAGGGAGCGGCCGAGGGCGATCATCGGGAAGGCGTGGCCCGGGTCGCCGAAGGCGCCCAAGAGGATCCGGCGCGGGGCCATCCCGGCGGGGTCAGGCAGCGGCCAGCTCAGCGACGAGCCGCAGCTGGTCGAGGCGCTCGGGCGCGGTGAAGGCGATCGGGGTGACGCCGAGCGTGCCGACGCCCGCGTCGCGGTAGACGGCGAGGCGCTCCCGTACGACGTCCGGAGGGCCGCACAGCGAGACGGCGTCGATCAGGGCGTCGGGGACGGCGGCCATCGCCTCCTCGCGCTTGCCTTCGAGGTAGAGGTCCTGAACGACGGCGGCCTCGGCCTCGAAGCCATAACGGCAGACGAGCTGGTTGTAGAAGTTCTGCTTACGCGAGCCCATGCCGCCGACGTAGAGCGCGATGAACGGGCGCATCGCGTTGCGCGCGCCCTCCAGGTCGTCGGTGACGAACACCTGCACGGTCGGCGCGATATCGAAGTCCTCGAGCGATTTGCCGGACCGCGCGGCGCCCTCCTGGAGCAGCGGCCGCAGCTCGGAGACGTGCTCTGGGGAGAAGAGGGTGGGGATCCACCCATCGGCGATCTCGCCCGCGAGGGCGGTGTTCTTGGGGCCGATCGCCGCCAGGTAGATGGGGATGTGGTCCTGGACGGGGGAGATCGTCAGCTTGAGCGCCTTGCCGGGACCGTCGGGGAGGGGGAGGTCGAGGGTCTCGCCGTGGAACTCGACGCGCTCGCGCGCGAGCGCCATGCGGATCACGGCGACATACTCGCGCGTGCGCTGGAGCTGTCTGGCAAAGCGCTGCCCGTGCCAGCCCTCGGCGACCTGTGGGCCGGAGGAGCCGATGCCGAGGATCATGCGACCGTTGGAGAGCTGGTCGATCGTGGCGGCCGTCATCGCGGTCATCGCGGCGGAGCGGCCGGGCATCTGAAAGATGCCGGAGCCGAGGCGGATCTTGGAGGTCTGACCGGCGAGCCAGCCGAGCACGGTGGCCGTGTCCGAGCCGTAGGCCTCGGCCGCCCAAACTGAGTCATAGCCGAGGCGCTCGGCCTCCTGGACAATCGAGAGCTGGTCCTTGGAGGAGAGGCCGAGGCCCCAGTAGCCGATATGCACGCCGAGCCTCATGCGCAAGTTTCCTTTCAGCGGAAGGGAATTCTTTGCAGTGCGCGAGCCCATCTCATACGCTCTGGGGGCGCCCCGTCCGGAACCATCGCGGCAACCGGCGCGATGAAGCCTATGCCAACAGCCCACTCTCGCAAAGCCACGCCCCTCGACGATCTGCGTCTCGCGATCGCGTGCCTGCCACTCGAGACCCGTCAGGCGATGCTCGAGGGGGTGACCTCCAACCCGCGGATCATCGTCGGCGCCTACACCGACCGCGAGGGCGGCATGTGTCCGATGCTCGCCGCCCACCGCCGTGGCGGACGCACCAACTTCATCTCCTTCGCGAGGTCCTGGGATCGCTTCACCCACGCTGGGCGCCACGCCCGCAGGGCCACCAGGCGCGAGCTCTCGATCCTCGTCGACCTGTTGAGCGCGAGCCTGATGGACGATGAGCGCGTCGACCTCGCGCGCGCGATCCACGAGCACACCGAGCTGCTCGCGCGCCGCCGGCTCCTACGCATCACCGAGCCCACCGGCGAGATCGTCGCCCGCCGCCTTCGTGCCCCGCGCTGGCTCGGCCGGCGTCGAGAGCGCGTGTCTGTGTCTGTATGAGGGCACTGATGGTCGGCTTGCCCGGGCCGTGAGCCTGCCCGGCGTGAGAACGCGCTAGGAGAGCTACAGCGAGTCGCCGGGTCGCACGAACATCATCTCCGGAACGATGCAGGCGGGGGAGAGCTTCAGCAGAAAGCGGATAGCCTCGGCGATGTCCTCGGGCCGGATCATCTCCTCGGCGGGGACGTGCTCCTTGGCGTAGTCGGTCATGGGCGTGTCGACGAAGGCGGGGCAGAGCGCGGTCGACTTGATGCCCTGGGAGGCGAGTTCCTTGTTCATCGCTTCGGTCCAGCCGACGACGCCGTGCTTGGTGGCCGAGTACACCGAGGTCCAGCCCTGGCCGAACTTGCCGGTGATCGAGGAGGTGTTGACGACGAGCGCACTTGCGTGCTCGGCCGCGGCGGCCTGGAGCATGGAAAGACATTCGCGATAGAAGATGACGATCGAGCGCAGGTTGATCGAGAGCTGCATGTCGAGGTGCTTGGTCTGGATCTCCCCGACGGACGCCCCGAACCCGACGCCGGCGTTGTTGACGAGCACGTCGAGCCGGCCATAGCGCTCGCGGTGCGCTCCGACGACGTGCTGGATCGCCTCCTCCTCAGAGACGTTCGCCGCGACCCCGTGCACGTCGAAGCCCTCGGCAACGAGCTCTGCGACGGCCGCGTCGAGCTTGTCGGGCCGCCGCGCGGCCATCGTCACGCCGTAGCCTTCTTCACCGAGGACCTTGGCGATCGCCAAGCCGATCCCGCTCGATGCTCCGGTCACGATCGCTGCACGGTCTGCCATCTGAGAGCTCCTCCTCGTAGTGTCGGATCGCCGCGACCGGCGATCCCCGCCTCGGGCACGAGACGGCGGCAGTGAGCATTCCACATCTCGCTGGTAGCGTCTGCTCGATCGTGGCCGGGTCTTCGTCCGGGCGCGAGGAGGGCCCGTAGCTCAGTTGGTTAGAGCAGTCGACTCATAATCGATTGGTCCCTGGTTCGAGTCCAGGCGGGCCCA
>DAIOGX010000109.1:0-5784 GCA_036744995.1 Solirubrobacteraceae bacterium
ATCACGGTGCGGGAACAACTAGGGGCCGCTCGCCAGGTTGCGTCCCGGCCTATGGCCGCGAGTAGACCCCGTACGTCGTGGCCGCTTCGCCCATCAGGAGCTTGCCCTGGCCGTACTCCTCCTCGGCGAGAGCGGGCTGGAAGCCGGCGGTCAGGGGAATCTTCTTGGAGAGGGCATACAGCGTGAACTGGATCGTCGAGGTCTTGCTGGCCGGTGGACAGATCCCGCCGTAGCCGCTCTTGCCCTGGGTGTCCGAGCCGACGATCCCGCCTTCGGGTGTCTGCCCGGCGGCGACGCCTTTCGAGCTCGGGTTGATGTCCCCAACAAACCAGCGGATGCCGGAGGCCGGGCCGGTGGAAGAGTCGTCGATCACGATCAGCACGAGCGCGGCGGCCTTCGCGGGCACGTTCTGCCATTCAAGCGGCGGGGAGACGTTCGCCCCGTCGCACGTGTACTGAGATGGGATCGCCCCGTTGCGTTCGAACGCTGAGCTCGTGATATCCAACTCGCCGGGGTGGATGGGGATCTCGCCGCTGGAGTTGGAGGCGCCGGACGTGGGAGAGCTCGAGGCGCTCTGAGTGGAGGAGTGCGAGATGCCGGGGTGGGAGGACTTCGAGGAGCGGGACCCAGAAGAGCTCGAGGAGCTAGACGAGCTCGACGAGGAGGTTGGGGCGGTCAGGTTTTCGGGTTTGCCTTTGTACTCAGAGCAATCTTCCATCACGTAGCCGGGCTTGCAGGTCGTGTAGCGCTTCCAGCGGATTTGGAATGCCTTCTGGAAGCTCGCGAGCAGAGCCGTCCTCTGTCCTTGGCTCTTGCCCGCGGTGACCTGCGCGGAGATGCGCGACTCGAGCAATTCGACCTTCACGCGCGCGAGCAGGTCGGCTTCGGTCTCCTCAGCCTTGGCGAGGAACTTCTGCAGGGAGCCCGCCTTGGGGAAGCTCTGCTTGGAGATCTGGGCAAAGCGCTGCTTGACTTCCGCTTCGGAGACCGAGAGCTTGCGCGCGGCGGCCTCGCCGATCACCCATTGGGAGGTGATCAGGAAGCTGAGCGCCCTGTGGCCGGCGTTGGTCGTGGCGCCGCCCGCCTGCTCGACCGCGAGCCAGTGTTCGTAGCTCGCCTTTGCGATCGGGACGCCCGCGACGGACGCGACGGCATCGGCGCTCGAGACGGTGGCCTGCGTGTGCGCGGCGGCGGCAGGGGAGCTGGGAACCACAACGACGGTTGAGGTCGAGGAACCGCCACCGCAGCCCGTGAACAGGCAGACGGCGAGCAGCGAAAGCGCTGGCAGGCAGATCCTCCTCCTCCTCCTCCTCCTCCTCATCCGCGAGCAAGCTAACCAGGGTGGATAAAGAGAAGCAAAATCGAACGACAGCCTCAGCGACTGTCCAAAGCGAACGACGGTCCTCAGAGGTCTCGCAGCAGCTCGGCGAAGAAACCCTTGCCCAGGACGCTAAGGGTCAGCAGCGACCCGAACAGCACGATTGCATCGATGCTCTCTCTGCCCTGCTTGGTCCAGTAGTCATCTTCGAGGTTGAGCCACAACGCGAACTCGTCCAGGGTGAGCGCGGCGCCGCTCCCGTAGATGACCGAGGTCACCCGGGATGCGCGGCGCTGCTCGTTGGTGCCGATCTCCAGTAGCCACAGGTATCCGACGCTCAAGAGGCCCGTGATCCCGAAAGTCATGTGGTGGATGTGCCGGCCGCCCGGAGTGATGTTCCGGAAAGGTCCCCGTTCGGCCCTGATCGCATGGGTGATGCCACGCACGGCGGCGAAGGTCACGAAGAAGGAGCCGGTCGAGAACAGCTGGCGCTCCTTGCGCCGATCGCCGAAGTGCCTGTAATACAGCGAACGCAGGTCCCGCTCTGGCGAGAGCCACGAGGACGACCGCCGCGGCGGTGATCGTCGCGGCGGTCCCGGCGGCGTGAATGCTGAGTCATCGACGGCCATGATTATCCCTACCCTAACCCCAGCGGCGAAGACCGGTTTTCTCGGTAGACATGACGATCCGTTCGAGATCGCCTCAGATCAACCTCAGCTCGAGCCCGATCCCGATCGAGAGCCCGCGACAGGGACCGGCGTCGTTTCCCAACATGCGCCGATAGCGTCGATTCGACGCTCAAGGCGCAGGCGTTGAGCGTCGAATGTGAGACTGGGTCAGAGAACCAGTTCAAGAGGGCAGGACGTGAGAGTCCCACTGTGAGCGGAATAACACAAGTCGACCTTCGACGGCCCGTCAGGCGCGGGATGGGCTCGCCACACCCAGCGCACCCAGTGAGGGGCGACGGGACGGTAAGCGTCCGGACAGTTACAT
Source organism: Solirubrobacteraceae bacterium (assembly GCA_036744995.1). GTDB lineage: Bacteria > Actinomycetota > Thermoleophilia > Solirubrobacterales > Solirubrobacteraceae > Palsa-744. The sequence goes on from DAIOGX010000109.1 coordinate 2,312, forward strand.
CCGTCGGGCTAGCGGGTAATCTCGGTTCTGTGGGGAGCCACCCTCGGCAGCAGGCCTCAACTGGCAGGCGGCCATCCGGCGGAGCTTCATCTCGCCGGAGCTCAGTTCTGCGCCAAGCGCCCTGGGTGGCGCTCGCCGTCGCGGCTGCCGTGGGCGCGGTGGTGGCCGGCGGCCTTGTGGGCGCTGCCGTGTGCGTGATCGTGCTGGCTGGTATGGCCACGATCCTCGGATGGCGTCTCGGCGAGGACGCTCGCGCGGCGCTCGAGCAGGAGATAGATGACCGTTCGAGCGAGCTGGAACGCGCGCTGTCTGAGCTCGAGACCGCGCAGGCCGAGACCGTGCGACGACTGTCGATGGCGGTCGAGTTCAGAGACGAGGACACGGGTGCCCACATCGAGCGGATCGGCCGCTTCTCGACGTTGCTAGCCGAGCAGGTGGGCATGGAGCCGGAGCTCTGTGAGCGGCTCAGCCACGCCGCGCCGCTGCACGACGTGGGCAAGGTCGCGATTCCCGATTCGATTCTGCTCAAGCCGGGATCCCTCACCCCCGACGAGCGTGCAATCGTCGAGACCCACGCCGAGGAGGGCCACCGGCTGCTGGGAGGGTCGTCTTCCTCGATCCTCGATCTCGCGGCCACGATTGCGCTGAGCCACCACGAGAAGTGGGACGGCAGCGGATATCCGCGGGGTGTTATGGGCGAGGTCATCCCGATCGAGGGACGCATCGTGGCGATCGCGGACGTATTCGACGCGCTCACCAGCGATCGCGTCTACCGCAAGGCGTTCCCGGTCGAGGAGGCGGTGCAGATGATGCGCGCGCAGCGCGGGCTGCACTTCGATCCGGTGCTGCTGGACGCCTTCTTGGAAGTGCTGGACAATTCCGGTCCCGACGCGCGTGAGCAGACGCGGGCCGATCCGCTGGCACTCTCCGAGCGCGCGCTCGAGACCTTCGTGACGGCGCTGGAACGCGGGGACGCGGAGATGGCGGAGGGCGCGATCGCGCAGGCGATCGAGGACGGGGTGCCGGCGGTGACGCTGCACGGCGAGGTGATCGAACCCGCGCTGCGGTGGGTCGGCGAGATGAAACAGGCGGGAGAGCTCGACGCGGACTCCGAGCGGCGCGCGCTCGTGATCATCAGGAGGGTGCTGGCGACGCTGCACCGTTACGTGCTGGGTCGCGACGAGCAGCCCGAAGCGTTGGAGCGGATAGCCGGGCTGGTCGAGGTCGTCGAGGCGCGGCTGGAATCCGGGTCGCCGGCCGGCGAGCAGCCTGCTCACGCCCAGGCGCGGGCCGTCGGCTAAATTGCCGCGGATGCCTCCCCGCGCAATCGTGACCGGCGGCGCCGGCTTCATCGGCTCGCACGTCGTCGACGCGCTGCTCGCCGACGGCTACGGCGTGACCGTGATCGATGATCTCTCCTCGGGCAACGCTGCCCGGGTGGCCGAGGAGGCGGAGCTGCGAGAGCTCGACATCGTCGATCTCGCGGCGCTCGCGGCGGTCGTGGAGGAAGTTGAGCCGCGCGCGATCTTCCACCTCGCGGCGCAGGCGAGCGTGGTGGCCTCCGTCGAGGACCCCGGGCGCGACTGCGAAGTGAACGTCAAGGGCACGCTGAACGTCGTGGAGGTCGCCGGCAGGTGCGGGGCGCCGGTCGTGTTCACCTCCACCGGGGGAGCGCTGTACGGGGACGACGCGCCGATGCCAACCGGCGAGGATCGAATCCCTGCGCCGCTGTCTCCCTACGGCGCCTCGAAGTGGGCCGCGGAGGCATACGTGAAGACCTGGTCGCTTTCCTTCGGCATCCCCCACGCGGTGTGCAGGCTGGGTAACGTCTATGGCCCGCGCCAGAGTCCCCACGGGGAGGCAGGGGTCGTCGCGATCTTCGCCCACCACCTGCACTCCGAACGCGCGCCAAAGCTCTATGGCCACGGCAAGCCGACGCGTGATTACGTGTATGTCGGGGATGTCGTGGCCGCCCTGCTGGCCGCGTCGGGGAGGTCGGGCACATACAACATTGCCACGGGCGTGGAGACCGACGTGAGCACCGTGTGGAGCGAGTTGCGGACCGCGGCCTCCTCGGACATGGAGCCCGAGCTGGCGGACCTGCGCCCTGGAGAGCTCAAGCACAGCTGCCTGGACGCGGGCCTGGCCGAACGCGAGTTGGGATGGCGCGCGGAGGTGTCGATCGCCGCGGGACTGCGGATGACCTACCAGGCGCTGGTGGAGGAGTTCGAGCGCGCCGCCCAGTAGACGATGACCCGCGGACGATCGCGCAAGCGGCAGTGCAACGGTCGTCAGGCCGGTCGGGCGGGTCGAGAAATGTGCTGTGATCGTCCGCCCCAAGCGAGCGTCTGTACCTGCCGCGTTGACCGTCGCGATGGTCCTGCTCATGAGCATCGTCGCCGAAGCCTCGCGCGCGGATGTGATGGTGGGCGGCGCGCAGGCGCCGTCGGCGCCACTGGCGGGGGGCAGCGAGTACGGCGTTTCCACGCCGACGGCGGTCGCCGTGCGCCCGGTCGTGAGCGAGCTGAGCGTCCCGACCGCGGCAACAGCGGGCGGACCGCCGCGGGTTGTGCTGCGGATCGACGAGCAGCGTGGGGGCACGGTGGCGGTGCAGGTCGCGGTGTACGACCTTTCCACGCGCAAGCTCCTGATCTTGGTGAACATGGGCTGGGTGCACACGGGCCGTGCGTTGACCGTGAGCTGGCCGCGGGGCGCGACTTTGATGCCGGGTAGTTACCACGTGAGCCTGAGCGCCCACGACCATCACGGTAAGACGCTGCTGCGCAGGGCGCACAGCTCCGGCGTGGCGACCCTGACCGTGACCCCGCCGGGCCCCGCGCCCAAGCCCGTTACCCCACCCCTAACCCCGACCCCTCCGATCGCGGGCGTGCCGACCCCGGCTCAGTCGGCCGCGGAAGGCGCCGTGTTCCCGGTGGCGGGCGCGCATAACTTCGGGGGTCCGGAAAACCTGTTCGGAGCGCCCCGTGACGGTTACACGCACCAGGGTCAGGATGTTCTGACGGTGGAAGGCACGCCCGTAGTGGTGCCGCTGGCGGGAACGATCACGACGACGAGCTATCAGGCGAGCGGCGCCGGGTACTACGCGGTGGAGCACACCGGTGTTGGCTTTGACTTCATGTTTGCCCACTGCGAGGCCAACTCGCTCGCCGTGGCCTCAGGCCAAGCGGTCTCGGCGGGATAGGCGCTGTGCAAGGCCGGGCAAACCGGCGACGCGACTGCCCCGCACCTGCACTTCGAGATCTGGGTGGGGGGCTGGCAGGCACCCGGCGGGGAGCCGATCAACCCGCTGCCGTATCTACAAGCCTGGGAAACGGACGCGGCGAGCGGCTGAAAGCACGCTCCGGCGACGTCGAAGGGCAACCACCGGGCGCGACCTGAGTCGGCTAGCATCGCAACCGATCGAAGATCGTCAGCGGCCAGATAGCTCAGTTGGTAGAGCACACGACTGAAAA
>DAIOGX010000110.1:0-5627 GCA_036744995.1 Solirubrobacteraceae bacterium
GCGTGAGCGTGCCGTAGAGCAGCGGGTCGCGGCGGCCGAGCTGGTCGAGGTTGACCCCGTGCATCACCTCGATGCGGTATGTGCTGGTCATCGCGCCAACTCTGCCACTGCGGCGCTCAGCTCGTCCTGCGGCACGTGACAGCCGATGCGCACCTCGCCGGGAGCATCGAGGAGCACGAATGGCACCGAACTGCCGGCGCCGAAGCGCTTCTTGTCGCGCAGGGTCGCGGCAACGATCTCCTCGATCCCCACCCCCGTGCCGTCGAGCGCGACGGGGAGACCACGGGCGAGCAGCAGCTCGCGCACCTGCTCGCGCAAGGCATCGGCGCCGGAGAGCCGCAGCGCGGCCAGCAGCCCGAGACCGACGGCTTCGCCGTGGCGGTAGCGGGCGTAGCCGGTGACGGTCTCGATCGCGTGGCCGACGGTGTGCCCGAGGTTCAGGACCTGGCGCTGGCCGGCGTCGCGCTCGTCGGTGGCCACGATGGTGAGCTTCGTGCGCGCGCAGTCGAGGATCGTGCGCTCGTCCCCATCGCATCCGGGCACGGAGGACACAAGCTCCCACAGGACGCCGCCCGCGATCAGCGCCGTCTTCAGCACCTCGACCCAGCCGGCGGCGAGCTCCGCGAGCGGCAGTGTCACGAGGGTGTCGGGGTCGACGAGGACGCCCGCCGGCTGGTGGTAGGCGCCGACGTAGTTCTTGGCCTCGGGCAGGTCGACGCCGGTCTTGCCGCCGTAGGCGGAGTCGACCTGAGCGACGAGCGTCGTGGGGACGTGCACGATGGGGACGCCGCGCTGGTAAGTGGCGGCGCAGAAGCCGGCGAGGTCGCCGACGACGCCGCCGCCGAGCGCGACCACGTGGTCGGCGCGGGTCATGCCGTCGGCGACCAGCTCGTGCCACACGCGTTCGGCGGTCGCGAGCGTCTTGTGCCGCTCGCCCGGCGGGATCGTCACGAGCGCCTCGACCGCGCCGGGCGGCGGAGCGTACAGCGCCGCGACCGTCTCGTCGCTGACGCACCAGCCGCGCGACACCGAGCGGTCCATCGGCCACATCGCCTCAGACCATCCCCCGTTTGCCAGCAGGCCCGAGCCGATGAACACCGGGTACTCCCCCGACTCCGCGGTGGCCCACAGCAGACGCGTGCCTGCGGGAGCGGCCGCCAGGGCGCGCAGCGCGGGGAGCGCGCGCACGGCCACGGCAGGCGTGCCGGAGGCGGGACGGGTCGAGGCCTCGGCGACATCCGTGATGCCGCGCGGACCTGGTGGCAGGAACGCGTCGGCCAGCTCTTCGTACAGCGGCCTGCGCTCTTCGTAGAGCATCGCGAAGGCGTCCCGATCGCGTGACAGGGGACGACTCACGCCACCGGCACGCTTCCAGGCCTCCTCCACGTCAACCTCCAGCAAGACCGTCAGATGGGGCTCGAGCGCCGCGCGGACACGTTCGGACAGGACGCTGCCACCCCCGAGCGCGATCACCGTTTGGGGGGATCCAGAATCCCCGAGCAGCTCGCAGACGAGCTCCTCCTCCTTGGCTCGGAAGGCCTCCTCGCCGCTGCGGGCAAACTCCTCGGCGATCGAATGCCCCAGGCGCTCCTCGAGCAACGCGTCGCTGTCGAGCGCGTCCACACCCAGGGCGTCAGCCACCTCATGGGCGGCCGTGGTCTTCCCGGCCCCCATGAAGCCGATGAAGACAAGCGCTCTATCTAGCGTGGCCATCCGATCCGCTCCTCGTAGGCGCGGACGGCCTCGAGCACGTCGTCGATGTGGTCGCCGCCGAACTTGCGCCGGTAGGCGTCCGCGAGCACGAGCGCGACCATCGCCTCCGCCACCACCCCGGCGGCGGGCACCGTGCAGGAGTCGGTGCGCTCGCGCAGCGCCTGTGCCGGCGCGTGGGTCTCCGTGTCCACCGAGCGCAGCGGCTTGGTCAGCGTCGGCAGCGGCTTCATCGCGCCGCGCACGATCAGCGGGCTGCCGTTGGTCATGCCGCCCTCGAGGCCCCCCGCGTGGTTGGTCTCACGGAAGTAGCCACGCTCCTCAGAGAAGAAGATCTCATCGTGCGCCTCAGAGCCGGGCAGGCCGGCGACCGCGAAGGCATCGCCGATCGCCGCGCCCTTGATCGCCTGGATCGAGCAGATCGCCATCGCCAGGCGCCCGTCCAGGCGCTCCTCCCAGGAGATGTGCGAGCCGAGGCCCGGCAGCAAGCCGAACGCGTGCACCTCGAACACGCCGCCGAGTGACTCGTTGGCCTTGCGCAGCCTGTCGATCTCGCGCACCATCGCCTTCGTCGCCGCGGCGTCCAGGCAGCGCACCGGTGACTCATCGACCTGCGCGAAGTCCTCCGCGCTCAGCGCGCCCTCGCGCTCGGGCGCGTGCACGGAGGCGATCTGGATGACGTGCGAGTACACGCTCACGCCGAGCGCGCGCAGGAACGCCTTGCACAGCCCCCCGCCGGCCACGCGTGCGGCGGTCTCGCGCGCGGAGGCGCGCTCGAGGATGTTGCGCACGTCTGACTGCTTGTACTTCTGCGTGCCCACCAGGTCGGCGTGCCCGGGGCGCGGCAGGTGCACCTCATTGATCTCTTCCCCAACCGGCCACGGGCTCATGCGCTCCTCCCAGTTGGCGTAGTCGCGGTTGGCGACCTGCAGGGCAACCGGGCCACCGAGCGTGCGGCCATGGCGGACTCCTCCCGTGACCTCAGCGGTGTCGCGCTCGATCTTCATGCGCCCGCCCCGGCCGTGACCAAGCTGGCGGCGAGCCATGTCCTCGTTCAGATCCTCCGGGCGCAGCTCGAGGCCCGCGGGCAGGCCCTCGACTATGCATGTGAGGCCGGGGCCGTGCGACTCGCCGGCGGTGATCAGGCGGAGGCTCATCTCCGCCTTAGCTTATTTGCTCGGGACTCGGCGCTTGTGGCGCCGCCGCTCAGCGGCCTGGGTAGGCGCCGGCGACAGACGCCGGGTGACCGGCGAACACGAGCACACCCTTGTCCGCTGAGTAATGCAGCCAGGGCAGTGCGGTGAGTCCGGCGCGGCGCAGCAGTTCACGCCCAGCCTTCGACTCGGTGTGGAAGGCGCTTGCGGCCTTGGCGGCGGACGCATTGCTCGAGGAGATGCTCACGACCCGCAGTTCATAGACGGTCGCCGGACCGCTTGCTGGAAGGTATTCGAGCTGCTCGGCCTGACCAGGCTTCAGGTCGATCGCCTGGCACTGCGACGCGCTGGGCAGGCAGTCCCCGTCGCCGTGCAGGATCGCTTCGCCCACGAGCGTGAAGGTAGCGCTCTTGCCCCCGGCGACGACGCCTCTGAACACCAGCAGCGACTGCGTAGACGAGGGCAGGGGCGTGAGGAGCTTGAGGTTCTCATACGGCGTCAGCTGCGAGCTCTGCGGTGGCGTGCCGGTGGGAGCCACGCCGAACAGCACGGCGACGTGGTAGACGATCGTGGGCTTGGGCTTCGCCGGAGATGGCTTGGCGGGCGCGGGCGTCGTTCCTCCACTGCCCTGACCCTGCGAGGACGAGCCCGACCCGGAGGTGGTGGGCGCCGTGGACTTGGCCGAAGCGCTGGTGCTGGAGGTCGTCGCCTTCGTACCGGGCAGCGGCGTGAACGGGTTGCGCGAGGCTCCTCCGCGCTGGTGCGAGGCGCCGCTGGTGATCTCGGCCACCGCCTGATTCGGGTTCGTCGGGGCCTGGCTGACGGCGATGCCCGAGGCGCCCTTTGCGACGGGCGTCGTCGAGGTCGCCGCTGGGGTGGTGGCTGTCGAGCCGCCCCCGCCGAGCACGGCGTAGGCCACGGCGGCCACCAGCGCGACCCCGACCAGAGCCAGGATCGGCAGCAGGCGCCTGTCCAGCAGGTCGGCCTTCAGGGAATGCACGAACTCGCTCATGGGTTCACCCTCACGATCGCGGGAGCCGTCGGGGAGCTCGCGGCTCCAGAGGTCGAGGACGCGGGCGCCGCCACGCCCGCGGGAGAGCTTGCCGTCGCCCCGCCGGTCAGCCCCTGGCTCGCGGGCAGCACGTAGGCGGTCGCGGTGATCGTGCCCGTCATTTTTTCGGCGCCCTTTTCGGCGCCAGAGCTTGTGACGGGGGACAGCTTGACGCTCTGGATCGTGAGCAGGCGGCCGCTGACCTCGAGGCCACCGGAGGCGGTGCGCACGGTGAAGCCGTTGAGCTGCTGGAACAGGTGGTAGAGGTCCTCGTAGCCGCCGTTGAAGACGAACGTGAACGGCATCTCGGTGAAGCCTGTCGCGGCAGCGGTGGAGGCGCTCGAGCTGGAGGCGCCCGAGCTGGAGGTGATCGAGGAAAATTCGACGTGCTTCTGGTTGGACGCCTGATCGAGCTGATAGATCAACGATGGGACTTCCTGGCCGGGCGGCACGGCTTTGCCGAGGCTCACGATCGAGGCGTACGCGGTTGCGTATTGCGATTGCGCCTGGCGGGCGCTGGCCACCTGGCCTTCGGCGGCGGAGAGCTGGGTCTGCGCCGTGCTTACTTCTGTTGAGAGCTTGGAGGCCTGTTCACGCTCAGGCGCGATGGCTAGCAGCCAGACGGCGGCGATCACGACGAGCGTCACGGCACTGATCAGAACGATACGGTCGCGGCCGGTCATCGCGAGCCTCCAATCGATGTCGTGGGCGTCGCTGTGTCAGAGGCGGTCGCTGTCGAGCCCGAGGTCGAAGAGCCCGTCGTGGAGACGGCCGGAAGCGGGTCGAAGGAGACCTGCACGGCGAAGACAGGGTCGCTGCCGGAGCACCCGCCGCCGCCAGAGCCGCCGGTCCCGCCAGCCTTGGTGGAGCTCTCGAGTGTCACTTCACCGACCCCGTCGATCAGGCGCAGGCGATCGAGCGTCAGCGCAACCGCGGACTGGCTCCTGGCGCAGCCGCTGAGGGTGAAGGTCGGGACGCTGCCCGGCGGGGTGGCGGAGGTCACCGTCGTGCCTGCGGCCGCGGTGGAGGCGCCGGCGCGCGCGGCCGCGGGAGCCACGGCCGTCGCGGAGGCCGCGCCGATCGTGCCGGTGAGCGAGGAGATCGTGGCCTGGGACGGGAGCACACGGCCGAGCTCGTGGAAGGCGTGCGCCCAGTCGAAGCGCGAGTCGACGAGATCCGAGACGGCCTGCATGCGCTGTTCGCGCAGCGCCATGAAGCTGGTGTAGGGCGCGAGTTCGGTGGCCCGCATCTGCGTCCGCTGTGCTTGGGCGGTGAGCGAGGCGACCTGAGCGCGGCGGCTCGAGATCTGGCGGTCAGCCATGCCGTAGAGCAGCGCCATCAGAGCGAGCGCGGCCAGCAGGCCGAGCACCGCGTAGGCGGCGCCTTCCGAGCGCCCGGCGCCGATGGTCGAACCGCCGCGCTGGTCCGCCGGGATGAGGTTGACGGCCCTCATTGGTGCACCTCGGTAGCGGCGAGGCCGGCGGCGATCGCGAGGCGATGTGTGGAGACCGCGCCGTCGAGGCTCCCATCGGCCAAGCCGACCGTCTCCGCGTGAACCTCGGCGCCAAGTTGGGCCTGCAGGGCGGCGGCGAAGCCGGGGAGATCGAGCGCGGAGCCGCTCAGCACGATCCGAGAGACCTCTCCACCGCCCTCCTGAGAGCGGTGGAAGTCGAGCGAGTTGCGCACCTCGCCGGCGATCTCGCGGATGCCGT
>DAIOGX010000111.1:0-5592 GCA_036744995.1 Solirubrobacteraceae bacterium
GTCGCCTTGGTGCTGTCGTTGCCGGCTGCCATCAGCAGCAGGAAACCCATCACGATCTCGTGGTCCTCCAAGCGCTCGCCGTCGAGCTCCGCGTGCACCAGCACGCTCGTCAGGTCGTCCGTGGGCGTCTCGCGGCGTTCGGCGATCAGGCGCCCGCAGCGCTCGAACACTTCCGGGACCTCGTTCTCCATGACGCTGTCCGCTCCATCCGGCGTCGCGTCAGGGTCACCTGCGCCGACGATCGCGTTCATCAGTCGCGCCCACACGGCGTCGTCCTCGGGTGTGAGGCCCATGAAGCTGCCGATCACGCGCGCCACCACCGGCTGCGCCACATCGTTGACCAGGTCGCACGTCTCGCGGGCGGGCGGGGTGGGCGGGGTCTCTAATCTGTCGAGCACACCGATGGTGATCGCGCGGATCGCGTCCTCGTGCTCGGCGATCCGCTTCGGTGTGAAGCCGCGCTGGAAGAGCGACTTCAGACGGTCGTGCTTGGGCGGGTCCATGCCGATGAACATCGCCTGCTGCATCTCCAGCGACAAGCCTGTTTTCTTGGTGGCCGTGAAGCCGCCCACTTCCGATGAGAACGTCTGCCAATCGCGGCTGACCTCATGCACGTCATCCGCTCTGGTCACCGACCAGAAGCCATCCTCTTCGGGGTACTCGGTGATGCCATCCGACCAGTGCACCGGGCACTCCGAGCGCAGCCGGCGGAAGACCTCGTGCGGCGGCCCCTCCCGGAATTGCTCACGATCGGCTACGCGCACCTCGTCAAGCGGCGTCCGATCCTGGCTGGTGGTGCTCACGATCTCCCCTTCCCGTAGTCACGTTGCGGCGTCCTTGAGCGGAGCCTACTCCACATAACTCCGCCCGTTGCGCCCTAGGCCGAAAGGCGCTCCGCAGCCCCCACTGAGCATCAGAGCGTCAAGCTGCTTACGGCCTTCAGTCGGCGCCGCGCCAACACCACGCTCTCTAACCCGTCTTTCCCGCTATCGCGCCGTGATGAGCAGGCTGGAGTGGGAAGAGCTCCAGGAAGACGACCGCTTCCGCGAGTCCGTCAGACAGATGAAGCGCGGTCCATGAGGACGCTAAAATTCTGGGATGTCCCCACGCGCAATAGCAACGGTGCTATGCCCGCCGGGACGGCAGTTCACGTGACCCGCGAGCAGGCGGCGGCGAACGCGTTGGGGCTCCTGCGTGCTGAGGGCTTGGAGCCCAGCCCAGAGCACGAAGCGCTTGCCGCTCGTTGGGTGGCGGGCGAGATCGATAACGAGCAGTTCGAGCTGCTCAATCTCGAGCAGGTGCGCCACCGTCTGGGTCGAACCGCCGTCCGATAACGGGTCAGCTCGTCTGATGGCCGAGGACCCGTATGTCTATTCAGGCGCCAGCGTCCTGCCCAACAATCTGGAGATTCGTGATCCGCGGGAGCTCTCGCGGGCTGAGGCCGACATCGTTCGGTCCGCACTGGCGACATTGACCGATGAACCGCTCCCCGGCGGGTATGACTTGGTGCATTGGCAAGCATTTCACCGTCGCGTCTTTGGCAGGCTGTATCCGTGGGCAGGTGAGTTGCGCACGGTGCAGATCGCAAAACCCGACGCGTTCTACGCCCGCCCGGAGCACATCGTCGGCTACGCAGAGCGCATTTTCGCCGAGCTTGCCCGCGAGCGGTACCTGAGGGGTCTCGATCGCAGCCCTTTCCTCGAGCGACTGACGTACTACCACGCGGAGATGTACGCGATTCATCCATTTCGAGAGGGCAACACGCGCAGCCTGCGCGCGTTCCTGAGCCAGCTCGCCGGATACGCAGGGCATCGAGCGGACTGGGAGCACCTCGACGAGGAGCTGAGCTTCGCCGCCAACGTGCAAAGTCTCAACGGCCAGAACGGACAACTCCGCGCGCTACTCGAGCAGATCGTCGATACGTAGGGACGTTGAGGCTATGCGGCAGTATCGAGCGGGACTCCGGGAGGGTCACAAATGCGAGTAGCGTGCGCCGCCGGCCACCTGATCACCACCGTGGCCGCCGAGCGCGGTGCGGGCATGCTGCAATACGATCGCCACTTCGACCATCTCTGCCGCGTGCTCGGGATCGAAAGCGTGTGGGCCGCCGAGCCCGGCTCTATCGAGCATGAACGAACCCACAAAATCCATCGAGCACACCACCCTGCGCGACAAGGTCGCGCTTGTGACCGGCGGCGCGAGCGGCTTGGGGCGAGCGACCTGCATCGCGCTGGCCGAGGCGGGCGCCGAGGTGATGATCGCGGACCTCGAGGTTGAGGCCGGTACAGAGCTCGCCGAGCGCCTGGGCGGGCACTTCATCGAGACCGACGTGTCTGACCCGGAGGCCAACCTGCGCGCCGTGGCTTTTGCCACCGAGCGCTGCGGCGGCATCGACCTCGCCTTTCTCAACGCCGGCGTGACCAGCGGGTGCGGGCTCGGCGACGACTTCGACCTGGAGCTCTACCGCCGCGCGATGGGCGTCAACCTCGACGGCGTCGCCTTCGGCATCCACGCGGTCCTCCCCGCCCTTCGTGCCCGCGGGGGCGGTGCAATCGTCGCCACCTCCTCCCTCGCCGGCCTCACCGGCGTGCCGCTGGAGCCCATCTACACGGCCAACAAGCACGCCGTCGTCGGCCTCGTGCGCTCCCTCGCCCCCGTGCTCGTCACCGAGTCCATCCGCCTCAATGCAATCTGCCCGGGCTTCGCCGAGACCTCGATGATCGCCCCAATCCGCGACGAGCTGGTCAAGTCCGGGCTGGACATCATCTCGGCCGAGACCGTCGCGGCAACCGTGCTTGCCCTCTTCTCCGGCGAGATGGCGGGCGAGTGCTGGTTCATCCAGCCCGGTCGAGAGCCAGCGGCATTTCAGTTCCGGGGAGTGCCCGGGCCCGGCCAACACCCACCAAGCTGACCTACCGCCGAGGCTGCGCCGCGCTTAGGACGGAACTCTCAATCCGTCCCGTCGGCGTCAAAGGCGGCGGCGAGCGGAGTCATCTGCCGAGCGCATCCTCCGAGACTACCTGATTCCCTTTTTCACGCCAAAGCTTGCCCGAATATGAACTCTTGCGCAGGAGGAAATCAAGCGTCCGCGCTCCCGATGAGTCAGACTCCGGCATATCCTGAAAGAGCGGTACCGCGCCAGGCGTGGCGTGGGTTTGATGCTCGACGAATGGCCTCTAGACTTGCATCATGAGTGCAGACGAACACACCGAGGCGGACCCGGCCAGGTCGGGCGGCAGCTTCGCGGGATCGCTGCCCGACCTCCCGGAGCTCACGTGGGAGGACTTTGAGCGCGCCAGCGCCCTCGCCCAGCGCGATCTTCTCGATGGTCAAATCACGGGCAAAGACGAGGACTACGTATCGGCTGCGCCCGGGCCGGACTTCGGCCCCGGGGATTGAGCTCGTCGCAGCTGGTACACAGCACGTGTCAGGCCGCGAGCGCTTGGCGAAGTGCGCTTACGGCCAGATGTGCCGGCGGCCAGGTGAGTTGGAGCTCTTCGTTGCGATCGAGCATTCCTCGCACGCCCATGAGCTCAAGCCCGACAACGGCATCATGGTCGTCGTATTCGACGGTGTGCCCCTCTGGCGTCTCGAGCGTCTTTGTGGACGGGCCGTTTGGAGGGCCTATGTGTATAGGTAGAGCACATCGCCGCGCTCGTCGTAGTCGCGGTAATCGAAGTCTATGCCGGCAATTGTGATCGTCATGTCGTTATCCACGGGGATCGTTGTCCTGTATCACGGCGGTCACAATCCAGGCTGGCTCCTCGCCGAAGTCTACGACCACGCGCAACCAGCCGCCAGGGTAGGGGTGTTTGCGGTAGAAGCGCTCGCGGTGGCCGGTGGGGTCCAGGACATGGAGGTCGGGCCGTGCGACGGTGTCGAGGATCGTGTCGATCTCATCGGGCAGCCACGGTCGCTTCGCAGCGAGGTGCAGGTGCGAGCCGGCGTCGAACACGACGCGGCGACCGTCTGGGTCGATTGCGCTGGGAGGGTCATAGGCCATGGGTCACTCCACCGACGAGAATCCGCCGGATCGATTGAGCAAACCACCATAGGCCGCGCTTGTTGCGACACGAGGTCGCACGTTATGAGTGGATTTCGATGATTGGAGGTTCGGCTGATGTCGAGAGCGTGATCCTGGGCTTGTGCTCGAAGCCTGTCCCTACCCTGACGTGCGTCGCTAGTAATGGCGGGGTGCGAAGCTCGGGGAGAAGCCCAAGGGCCTCCGTTCCATCCGGGGGCTACAGGCGAGGGGAAGGCCGGACGGGTGAATTGCGTGAACCTCCGTTGATGCCTCGTTGGCCTAGTCCCCGCAGATGGGATGCTGGAGCGGGGTGTAGGGACTGGCCGCTGGGAAGCGGCAGGCGCCGGCTGAAGACAAGTAGTCAGCCGGGTGAGCATCGCCGTCCTCGGGGTACAGGAGGCACCCATCCCGGCCGCAGCTCATACGTGTGGAACGTGGTAACCCCGACAGGGTCCGGGCACCTGGTGTCCGGTAAGCCGACCGTAAGGAAGGCCCAATCCCCTGGCGGGTATCGGATGACCGAGAAGCGAATGCCGGCGGCCGAAAGGCAGCAGGAAACCGGGACATATGGCTGGCCCCTTCAGCTGGCCGTCCTGGATAACTGGCCGGATACGGGTCTTGGTGGCCCGGCCCTGAAGGGCGCTGACGCGGTCAGGTGAGCCTGTGAAGAGGAAGATGACGATGGCACTGGAACCAAAGGACAAGTTAGACGCCACGACAATCGTCGTGGCGAACGGACCAGAGGACGAGCTCTTTACGTGGGACGCTGTTGATTGGCGTGCTTGTGAGGGGAACGTACGGCGTTTGCGTCAACGGATCTTCACGGCGTCGCAGGTGGGGGACCTGAAGAGGGTCCGCAGTTTGCAGAAGTTGATGCTTCGTTCGCGCGCTAACACACTTTTGAGTGTGCGGCGGGTGACGGAGCGTAATGCCGGCCGCAAGACCGCGGGTATTGACGGCGAGGTCGTGTTGACCCCCAGGGCCAAGATGGATTTGGTCGGGTGGGTGCAGCACAGCACCGAGCCGTTCATAGCTCGTCCGGTCAGGCGGGTGTATATCCCGAAGAAGCGAGGCAGCGCGATGCGGCGTCCGCTCGGTATTCCCGTGATTGTCGATCGCGTGCATCAAGCACGGGTCGTGAACGCGTTGGAGCCCGAGTGGGAGGCGCGGTTCGAGCCGAGGTCCTATGGGTTTCGGCCGGGCCGTGGCTGCCATGACGCGATCGAGGCGATCCACCAGGTAGGCAAGGGCAAAAGCCCGAAGCGCCGGTGGGTGCTCGACGCGGATTTGGCGGCGGCGTTCGACCAAATCAATCACGATCACCTTCTCGAGCAGCTTGGCTCGTTCCCCGCGAGGGGAATGGTCAAGCAGTGGTTGAAGGCGGGCGTGGTCGAGGATGGCCGGTTCGCCCCAACTGAGGAAGGAGTTCCTCAGGGCGGGGTGATCAGCCCCGTGCTGCTGAACGTCGCGCTGCACGGGATGGAGCAAGCCGCCGGAGTCCGCTACAAAATGACCGGCACAGGAGCCGGTCAGACAGCGGCGGACTCCCCGGCTCTGGTCAGATATGC
>DAIOGX010000112.1:0-3456 GCA_036744995.1 Solirubrobacteraceae bacterium
ATCACCTCGCAAGCGGGAACCGGGTCCGCGACACCCTTCAGCGAAACCGCCCCGAGCGCGCGGTAGGCAAACCCGCCGCGGGTGCCGATCAGCGCACGCACCAACTCCGAGGCGAGGATCTGGCCTGGCGCGCCGGCGTCACAGAGCCGCTTGGCGATCACTACCGGCGTGCCGAAGTAGTCGCCCTCGTCTCGGATCGGCTCGCCGACATTCAGGCCGATACGAACCGCGAACGCAAGCTCCCCGGTAGTACGGGCGCGGTGGACAGCCTGCTGCATCGTGATCGCGCACACGACGGCATCGACCGCGCTGACAAACGCCACCATCAGCCCGTCGCCGAGGTTCTTGACCTCCTCGCCGCCGTGCATAGCCGCGGCCTCGCGCAGCAGGCCGAAGTGCGCGCGGCGCAGACGCTCGCCCTCCTCATCGCCGAGTCTCTGCAGCGTCTCTGTCGAGCCGACCTGGTCGGTGAACAGCAGGGTCACCGTGCCCGTCGTCCGGTCGGCCACCGGTGCCGGGACCGGCGGCCCAGGCGCCGGGGGGTCTGATCGCGCCGACGCGACGGGCGGCGGGGGGTCTGATGGCGGCTCAGCGACGGGCTGCGGCATCGTCTCAGCGGCGCGGATCCGCTCGACCAGCTCCCGCGTAACCGAGGAGGGCACAATCCCGAGCTCCGAGGCGAATCGGTCAGCCAGGCGGCGGTAGGTGGTGAGCGCCGCCGAGCGGTCCCCGTTCGCCGCCAGGCGGTGGATCAGCTCGCGATGGGCCTCCTCTGAGAGCGGGTCGAGCGCGACCTGGCGGCGAGTGAACGCGACCGCCGCCGCGAGATCCCCCGAAGCCTCCGCGGCCGCAGCCATCCGCTCCAGCAACGCCACCACGCTGGCGCGGTGCTCGTCGCGTCGCTCATAGACCCAGTCGTCGTCGAGGTCTGCGAGCAGTTCGCCCCGCGCGAGCTCGAGCGCATCCTCGAGCTGGCCCTCCGTGAGGAGCTGCTCGAACTCGCCTACGTCTGTCCAGACCTGATCCGGGCCGGCGAGGGCGACTGCCTCGCGGGTGGCCAGCAGGTAGCGATCGGCGTCGGCGCCCAGTGCGCGACGCAGCGCCGACAGGGCGCTGCGCAGGCTCGTGCGTGCGCTCTCGTCGAGCACGTCGGGCCAGAAGCGCGCCGCGAGCTGTCCACGAGGATGCGCGCGCCGCTCCAAGGCGAGCACGCCGAGCAGCGAACACGCCCGGCGGCTCGCAGGCAACTCCTGCCGAACCCCGTCGACCTCGAGCGTCAGCTCTCCGAGCAGCTTGAGGCGCAGCATTGGCCAAGCCTACGCGGATTCACGGAGGTTTCGCGTGCGCTTCGCGTTCTCGCCACGCAGCCATGGGACAGTGACCACTCCGAGAGAGCTACCACGAAAGGGAACGCAAAATGGCAACTGAGGTGAAGCTTGACCAGAAGAAGCTTGAAGGATTCGTCGAGCGGATCGTGCTCGACGTCGGAACCGCGATGCGCGGGGGGCTGATGTACATCGGCGATCGCCTCGGCATCTTCGCGGCACTGGCGGATGCCGGGCCGGTGACGGCCGCCGAGCTCGCGCAGCAAACGGGGCTCAATGAGCGATACCTGCGCGAGTGGCTTGGGGCGATGGCAACCGCCGAGTACGTCGAGCACGACAACGAAGGCGACACGTACTTCCTGCCGCCCGAGCACGCTCTGCCGCTCGCCGACGAGGACTTTCCTTTCTTTACCGGCGGAATGCTTCAGATGATCGTCCCAACCGTCACCGTCGCGCCGCAGGTGGCCGAGGCGTTCAAGACCGGTAAGGGGGTCACGCAGGATCAGTATCTGCCCGAGATGTACGAGGCGATCGAGCGCCTCACGGCGCCGTGGTACAAGCACCATCTCGTCCAGACCTGGATCCCGGCGATGCCGGACGTCCGCGAGAAGCTAGAGGCAGGTGGATCGGCCTGTGACGTCGGCTGCGGGTCGGGCCGCGCCCCGATCACGATCGCCAAGGCGTTCCCGGAGGCCGAGGTTCATGGCTACGACGTCCATGCGGGCTCGATCGAGCGCGCGTGTACGAATGCGGAGACCGAGGGAGTCGCCGACCAGGTGACGTTCACAGTCGGCGACGGTGCCGAGCTGCCGGAGAGACAGTTCGACCTCATCAGCACGTTCGACGTCGTGCACGACTCGGTCGACCCGGTCGGGCTGATGAGCGCGATCCGTGGAGCGTTGCGGGAGGACGGGACGTATCTGATGCTCGAGATGAACGCCTCCGGCGATGTAGAGGAGAACCGCAACCCGCTCGGCAAGTTCCTCTACAACGTCAGCACGCTCTACTGCATGACGACCTCACTCGCGCACGGGGGCGCGGGCATCGGTGCGTGCATGGGGCAGGACAAGGCGCGCGAGCTGGCCTATGCGGCCGGCTTCACGCAGTTTCGCAAGCTCCCGATCGAGGAACCCTTCTCGGTCCTCTACGAACTGAAGGCATAGAAAGGGGAAGGCTAGATGGCTATCCAGACCACGATAGGGTCACCGCCGCTCGATGGGGAAGCGCTTCGCGGTGCGCCGGAGCAGAGCCGTGCTCGCTACCCCGATGCCGAAGGGTTTGTCGAGCGCGACGGGCAACGGCTCTTCTACGAGGTCTACGGCGAGGGCGAGGAGACGATCTTCCTGCTGCCGACCTGGTCGATCGTCCACTCGCGCCACTGGAAGATGCAGATCCCCTACCTCTCGCGCCACTTCCGGGTGCTGGCGATGGACGGCCTCGGCAACGGGAGCTCCGACCGCTGCCGCGACCCGCGGCGCTACGACATCGATGAGACCGCCCGCGATTGCCTTGCGGTAATGGACGCGACCGGCACCGAGCGGGCGCTCATGGTGGGTTTCTCCAAGGGCGCGCAGTACACGCTCGAACTGGGGCGGATCGCCCCGGAGCGAGTGACCGGCGCGGTCTTCATCGGACCGCTCTTCCCCTACACCCCATCGCACCAGTCGCTCCTCTTCAATCGGCTGACCTTTCGCTACTACTTCACTCAATGGTCCTTGCCTTTTTATCGCTGGTGGGGACGCATGAACGCAAGCCACTGGCTACAGGACTTTCCCGAGTACGTCGAGTGGTTCATCTCGCGCTGCGTTCCGGAGCCGCACTCGAGCAAGGCGATCGAGGACGGGATCGGCTGGGGCCTGGAAACCGACCCGGCGACGTTGATCGCCGCGGCTGGGGGCGACATCCACCGCGGCCGCTCGGCCCTGCGTGAGTTGGCGCTGGGGCTCGACTGCCCGGTGATGGTCATCCACGGCGACAACGACAAGATCGCGCCGTTCCGCGACGGCCGCGCTCTGGCTCGCTTCACCGACGCCAGGCTGGAGGTCGTCCGTGGCTCCGGGCACCTGTCGCACGCGCGCAAGCCGGTCCAGGCAAACCTGGCGCTGCGCGAGTTCTCCGAGGACGCCTTCGG
>DAIOGX010000112.1:3556-5562 GCA_036744995.1 Solirubrobacteraceae bacterium
TGGGGACGCGCGGGAAAGCTTCCTGACCGCCGACTTCAACGCCCAGAGGATCGAACACATCGCCGAGCACCCCGAGGTCCGCGACCTCTCCCTGTTCGTGGGCAACCCCGATGACATCGTCCCCGAGCGCTTCGGGCCCGGGCTGCCGATGATCCGCGACTGGGCCGAACGCAACTATGACTTCACCGGCTACATCACCGGCTTTGACCCCGCGGACCTGAGCGATCGCGCCAAGCTGCGCGCCGAGATGGGCTACGCGAACGACGAGCAGGTGTGCATCGTGACCGTCGGTGGCTCAGGCGTTGGCGCCAGCCTGCTGCGACGGGTGATCGCCGCATTCCCGCAGGCCAAAGAGCGGATCCCGGAGCTGCGCATGATCGTCGTCGCCGGCCCCCGCATCGACCCCGATTCGCTGGGTGGGCAGGCGCTGATCAACGGCCTGGAGGTGGTCCCCTACGTGCACAACCTCTACTGCCACCTCGCCGCCTGCGACCTCGCGGTGGTGCAGGGAGGCCTCACGACGACGATGGAGCTGACCGCGAACAAGCGGCCCTTCATCTACTTCCCTCTGCGCCACCACTTCGAGCAGAACTTTCACGTCCGCCATCGCCTGGAACGCTACCGGGCCGGCCGCCGCATGGACTACGACGACTCCCCACCCGAACAGATAGCCGTGGCGATCGCGCAGGAGATCGGCCGTGAGGTCGACTACCGCGACGTCGAGACCGACGGCGCCGCCAACGCCGCCCGGCGCATCGCCGAGCTGCTCTAGGAAAGGGACGAAACATGACAACCGGTACGAAAACAGGACCGCCACCGCTCGACACAGAGACACCGAGCAGTGCGCCGGAGCAGAGCCGCGCCGGCTACCCCGACACCGAGGGGTTCGTCGAGCGCGACGGCCAACGTCTCTTCTACGAGGTCTACGGCGAGGGCGAGGGCGAGCAGACGATCTTCCTGCTCCCGACGTGGTCGCTGTTTCACTCCCGCCATTGGAAGATGCAGATCCCCTACCTCGCACGCCACTTCCGCGTGCTCACGATGGACGGTCTCGGCAACGGGCGCTCTGACCGCTGCCGCGACCCGAAGCGCTACGCACCCAAGGAGTTCGCCCAGGATTGCCTGGCGGTGATGGACGCGACCGTCACCGAGCGAGCGGTGATGGTGAGCCTCTCAACGGGCGCCCAATACCAGCTTGAGCTGGCACGGCTCGCGCCCGAGCGCGTGGCCGGTGCTGTGTTCATCGGCCCAGTGTTCCCCTACACCCTTTCGCACCAGTCGGTCCTGACTCACCCGCTGACGCTCTCCTTCTCCCAAGCCGTTCACCTGCCCAAGCCCGTCTGGTGGGGGCACATGAGCGGGGCCCATTGGCGCCAGGATTACCGCAAGTCCGCGGAGTGGTTCGTCTCTCGCAGCCTTCCGGAGCCGCACTCGACCAAGGCCATCGAGGACGGGGTGGGATGGGCGCTCGACACGGATCCCGAGACGCTGACCGCCTCACTGTCGCACGGTGAGTTCATCCGCGGTCGACGCACCCTGCGCGGGCTGGCACAGAACCTGGACTGTCCGGTGCTCGTGGTCTCCGGCGACCGTGACAAGGTCACACCGCCACAGGACGCCCGGGCGCTGGCCCGCCTCAGCGGTGGCAAGCTCGAGACGGTCAAGGGCGCTGGCCACTTCTTGCACGCCCGCAAGCCCGTCGGGTTCAACTTGGCGCTGCGGGACCTCGCCGAGGACGCCTTCGGACGGCCGCGGACGCCACGCGACCCGACCGTCTACCGACCCGACGGGCGTCCTCGGGCGCTGTTTATCTCCTCGCCGATTGGGCTCGGTCACTCCCAGCGTGATGTCGCGATCGCCCGGGAGCTGCGCCGCCTGCACCCCGATCTGCAGATTGACTGGCTCGCCCAGGATCCAGTCACCCGGGTGCTCGAGGCGGAGGGCGAGCGCATCCACCCCGCCAGCGCTCACCTGGCGAACGAGTCCACGCACATCGAGTCGGAGTC
>DAIOGX010000113.1:0-5555 GCA_036744995.1 Solirubrobacteraceae bacterium
CGAACGGCAGCGTGATCACCTTCACCGCCACGCCGAAGTGCACGACGATCACCGCCGCGGCGATCTGCCCGACCAGCTTGACCACCGGCGGCAGGTCGAAGCGGTCGTCGAGTGCGCCCACGAGCGTGATCAGCACGGCCGCGAGCAGCATGCCGTGCCACAGCTGGTGGGCTTCGCCATAACCCGCCGGCAGCCAGATCAGCGCGGCGACGAGCGCCCCGGCGAAGATCGCGAGGCCCCCGAGCAGCGGCGTCGGGCGCTCGGACAGGCCCCGCTCGCGCGGCTCGTCGATCGCGCCCACAGCTCGCGCGATCCGCATCGTGACCGGGGTCAGCAGCGCGGTCACGGCCGCGGCGGCCAGGAAGGCGTAAAGCGCGTCTAGCTCAGTCGGTTGCGCCATCGACTCGCGCACAGCATCGCAGGCGCGGGGGTTATCGGGGCCGAGCCTCGTATGTAGCTAGGAAAGCGCGGCGGTCGCGAGACCTTCGTAGAGCGGATACCGCTCGATGATCGCGGCCACTCCTCCGGCCAGCTCGCCGGCCCGTGACTCGTATTCCGGGGTCAGCGCGGCGGCGATGATCCGTCCCACCTCGGTGAAGTCTTCGCGCTGCAGGCCGCGCGTGGCCAGCGCGGGCGTGCCGATGCGCAGGCCCGAGGCCTCCATCGGGGGGCGCAGGTCGAACGGCACCGCGTTGCGGTTGACCGTGATGCCGATCTCGTGCAGGCGGTCCTCGGCCTGCCTGCCGCTCAACTCGGGCTCTGAGTCGCGCAGGTCAACCAGGGCCAGGTGCACGTCCGTCCCCCCGGTGAGCACGTTGACGCCGTGGCCGGCCTGCAACAGCTCTCGAGCCACCGCCTGGGCGCCCTCGACGGTGCGGCGCTGGCGCTCGGCGAACAGCTCGCTTTTCGCAATCTCAAGCGCCACGGCCTTGGCCGCGATCACGTGCTCCAGCGGCCCTCCCTGCTGGCCGGGAAAGACGGCGGAGTCGACCTTTTTAGCGAACTCCTGCTTGCAGAGGATGATCCCCGCCCGCGGGCCGCCGAGCGTCTTGTGTGTCGTCGTCGTCACCACGTCGGCACCGAACTCGACGGGGTTGGGGTGGAGCCCCGCAGCGACGAGGCCCGCGAAGTGCGCCATGTCGACCATCAGCAACGCCCCGACCTCGTCGGCGATCTCGCGAAAGCGCGCAAAGTCGAGCTGCCGTGGGTAGGCCGACCAGCCGGCAAGCAACAGCTTCGGACGCCGCTCGCGCGCGATGCGCGCCACCTCGTCCATGTCGATCCGGCTTGACTCGCGGTCGACCTCGTAGGCGGCGATGTCGTAAAGCCGCCCGGACACGTTGATCTTCATGCCGTGCGTCAGGTGACCGCCGTGCGCCAGCGACAGCCCCATGATCGTGTCCCCCGGCTCCAAGAGCGCGTGGTAGACGGCCGTGTTGGCCTGGGCGCCTGAGTGCGGCTGGACGTTCGCGTGATCGGCTCCGAACAGGGCCTTTGCGCGGTCAATCGCGAGCTGCTCGGAGACATCCACCCACTCGCAGCCGCCGTAGTAGCGGCGACCCGGGTAGCCCTCGGCGTACTTGTTCGTCAGTACCGAGCCCTGGCATTCGAGGACGGCCCGTGGGACGAAGTTCTCTGAGGCGATCATCTCGAGCGTCCCCTGCTGGCGCTCGAGCTCGCCGCGCAGAGCCTCGGCGATCTCGGGGTCCACCTCGGCGAGCGGCTGGTTGAAGTAGTCGGGGCTTAGCTCGGACACGACGCCCTCCTTGAGCAGGCGATGACGGCTTTGGTGCCCAGGCGCGCGGCGGGTGCGCTGTCCGCTTCCCAGTGGTCGATTCCACTCAAGGGCGCCAGTCGCGGCAGCTCTCACGAGGCTAGCAGGAGCGGACTACCCGATGTCTGTGCGCGAGCTCAGGCGCCCGCGTCGAGGACTCGCTCGAGAGCGGTGATGGAGAGGGCTCCCTCACGTGTGACCCGCCACTCGCCGGTACGCTCGTAGTCTGAGAGATCGATCACCGTGGACGGCGTGCCCGGTAGCTCGCCGCCGTCGAGCACCAGATCGGCCCCGGCGCGAATCGACTCCGGGACATCTCTCAGGCGCCGCGCGTCGGGCTCCCCGGAGAGGTTGGCGCTCGATTGGAGCACCGGAATATCCACCTGGGCCAGGGCTTCCAGCGAGGCGGGCCAAGCGGGGACGCGCAGCCCGAGCGTGCCGGCGCCGCCCTCCCCCGGACCACACGCCAGGGAAAAGCGGCGGGTCCGATTGGGCAGCAGCAGAGTGACGGGGCCGGGCAGCAGCGCTTCCACCGCGACGCGCTCGCGCGCTCCGATCTCGCGCAGCGCGCGCAGGAGACAGGCGAGCGCGAAGAACATGACCGCCGCCGGGCGCTCGGCGGGGCGGCCCTTGAGCTCGTAGAGCCGCCGCACCGCCCGCTCGTTCAGGGGATCGCAGCACAGCCCGTAGACGGTATCCGCCGGGAACACCGCCACACCGCCGTCCGCCAGACAGGCCTCGAGCTGGATCGCGTCCTGGGCGCTCAGCATCGCCTCGCTCACCTCTCCCCCACGACCACGCGCTCGATCCTCGCGAGGTCTGGCTCTGAACGGACCGCCGGGAAGCCCGCCGTACGCATGAGCTCGATGACCACCGCCGCTTGCCGAGCGCCAACCTCGAGCGCGAGCAGGCGCACGGACGCGCGAGCGGCCGCCTGGTCGATCAGCGAGCGGATCGCGTCCAGCCCGTCGGGCCCTGAGAACAGAGCACCGGCCGGCTCGTGGCGCAGGATCTCAGGGGCCAGGTCGGCGCGCTCTGACTCGGAGACATACGGCGGGTTGGAGAGGATCGCATCGAACTCGTCCGGCACGCCCACCAGCAGGTCGGCCAGGAACCAGTCCACCTGAAGCCCCAACCGCTCCCCGTTGGCGCGCGCCAACTGGAGCGCGTTCTCGTCGATGTCGCTGCCCTTCAACTGGAGATCCGGACGCTCGTCCTTCAGCGACAGTGCCACGGCGCCGCTGCCCGTGCCCACATCGAGCACGCGCGCGCCGCGCGGCAGCGTAAGTCCGACTTCGACGAGCAGCTCTGTCTCCGGGCGCGGGATGAGCACGCGGCGGTCCACGGCCAACTCCAGACGACGAAAGCCGCGTCGAGCGAGGATGTAGGCGACCGGCTCGCGCTCCACCGCGCGGCGGCGCACGGCATTCTGGAAGGCCCGAACGGCGGGGCCTTCGACGAGGAGGTCGCGGTCGAGGAGCAATCGCTCACGTGACACGTCGAGCACGTCCGCCAGCAACAGCTCAGCATCCAAACGCGGCGTTTCGCAGCCGGCCGCCGTGATCGCCGTGATCGCCCCGTCGAGCGCGTCATTGATGGAGGTCCCACCCACCCGGCCCCTCACACCGCAACCCTAACGCTGGGGCGCAACATCGCCGCCCAACCCCCCACCCCGCCCCCTCACGCCGCCGCCTGCGCCTGTAGGCGCCGGCGCTTCTCATCCGCCTGGAGGGCCGCCGTGAGCTCGTCGAGCTCGCCTTCGAGTACCTGATCGAGGTTGTGCACGGTGAGCTTGATCCGGTGGTCGGTGACACGGCGCTCGCCGTAGTTGTAGGTGCGGATCTTCTCCGCGCGATCGCCTGTGCCTACCTGTGAGCGACGGTCGGCGGCGAGCTCTGCCTGTTGCTCTGAGAGCGCGCGCTCGTAGATCCGCGCGCGCAGCACGCGCAGCGCCTTCTCGCGGTTCTGCAATTGAGACTTCTCGTCCTGCATGGAGACCACGATCCCCGAGGGCTTGTGCGTTATGCGGACCGCCGAGTCGGTCGTGTTGACCGACTGTCCGCCCGGCCCGGAAGAGCGGTAGACGTCGATTTGCAGGTCGTTCGGGTCGACCTCCACGTCGACCTCCTCGGCCTCCGGGAGCACCGCGACGGTCGCCGTCGAGGTATGCACCCGCCCCTGGGACTCGGTCTGGGGCACCCGCTGCACGCGGTGGGTGCCGCCCTCGAACTTGAAGATCGAGTACGCGCCGTCGGGTGGGCGGGATCCTTTGATCTCGAACGTGTACTTACCTTCGCCGATGTCCATCGACTCCGTCTGCAAGCCGAGACGCTCGGCGTACTTGACGAGCATCCGGTAGACGTCGCCGGCCCACAGCCCCGCCTCATCGCCGCCCGCGCCACCCTGAATCTCGACGATCACGTTCTTCTCGTCGTTCGGGTCGCTCTCGAGGATCGCGAGGCGTATCTCCTCCTCGAGCGCCTCGATGCGAGCGCGCGCGCCGCTTAGCTCCTCACGCATCTCGGGATCCTCGCCGTCCTCGGACAGGAGTTCTAGAGCTCCCGCGGCGTCGTCCTGCGCGCGGCGCCATTCGACGGCGAGCTTGGCCGCGGACTCGAGCCGGCTGTAGGCGCGACCGACCTCGGCGTAGCGCTCTCGGTCTGAGATCACCTCGGGGTCGGTCATCTGCGCGCCGAGCTCCTCAAAGCGCGTCTCGATCTGCTTGACGAGGTCTTCAATCATTCAGACCCAGTCTAAGAGCACCTGCACCCCGCTCGGAGAACCTCCTACGCCACGACCTCCACGCCCATCAGGTCGGCCGCGGAGAGCTCCCCCGGCGTCTCGAGCGCCAGCACCGCGGCAAGCGCCGCGATCGCCACGGCGAGCTGGTCGAGGTCGGGCTCGCGCGTGGTGAGCAGCTGCAGCTTCAAGCCTGGCCACATCAGCGCCTTGACCCAATGCCGGCGCCGGTTGCGCCCGGCGAACTTGATCAGCTCGAAGGAGATCCCCGCGATCACCGGCACGCCGAGAATCCGCGTCGCCACCAACCAGTACCACGCGGGCAGGCCGATCGGCGCGAACACGAAGATCGCCACGATCATGACGACGAGCAGGAAGCTGGTGCCGCAGCGCGGGTGCAGCCGCGAGAAGCGCTGCGCGTTCAGAGGGGTGAGTGGAAGCTCGGCCTCGAAGCAGGAGATCGTCTTGTGCTCGGCTCCGTGGTACTCGAACACGCGCCGCAGGTCGCGCACGCGGGAAAGCAGCACCATGTAGCAGAGGAAGATGCTCGTCCGCACCACGCCCTCGATAAGCCAGAACAGCACCGAGGAGCCCAACTGGCCCTTGATCAGACTCGTCAAGCCGACCGGGATCAGGAAAAACAGGACGATCGCGAACAGCAGCGCCACGACCACGGTCCCCGCCCATACACCGGCCGGGATCGCTTGTGGCTCAGACCCCTCTCGCTGAGGGCTCTCCTCGTCGTCGGACCCCGCCGCATCGCCCTCGCCGCCGGCGGGCAGCTGCGCGTTGGCCGAGATCTCGAGCGCCCGAAAACCGATCGCCATCGACCCTCCGAGCGCCACGACGCCGCGCACGATCGGCAAGCGCAGCCAGCGATGGCGCTGAAGCGCGGAGGTCAGCGGGAAGGTGCTCACCTCGATCTCGCCGAGCGCCGCATCCTCGGCCGAGCGCTCGCCCTCGCTCAGCTGCTGGGCAGTAGGCTTACGCACCGCCACCGCCCAGTTGGAGACTCCGCGCATCATCACGCCCTCCAGCACCG
>DAIOGX010000114.1:0-5554 GCA_036744995.1 Solirubrobacteraceae bacterium
CCAGCGCGCCGGAATCCGTCAGCCGCAGCACGACGCTCGTGCCGAGCGCCTCCCACCTCGCCGAAACCAGCCCATCGCGGACAGGCGGCAGAGACGACGGCGACGACGGCGACGGCGACGGCGACGGCCGACGCGTTTGCATCATCATCATCATCATCATGAGCCCCCGGAGACGACGGGCGCCGATTCCTGAGCCGGAGTGGCGGGTTCCCGCGCGGGGGCGGGGGCCGCTTCGTGAGCCGGAGTGGCGGGTTCCCGCGTGGGGGTGGGGGCCGCTTCATGCGCCGGCGCAGATTCCTGCTCAGGGGTGGATTCCGGCGCAGGGGTAGATTCCGGCGCGGCCTGCGGCGCCCGGGCCCGGGGTTGAAGCGAGCCGCCGGAGGACGTCGCCGTCTGCGCAGATTCGCCAGCAGGGTGGCTCACATGACGATGGTGGTGGTGGTGTGCGCTCGAGCTTTCCACCCACGCCGTCGCGGCGGTCTTCTTGATCGTCTTGCCCGGGAATGCATTGGCCGCGACCTCCGAGAACACTCCCGTGAGGGCGACGCTCAAAGCGATCAGCCAGCGGTTGATGCGCGTGAGCTTGCGCAGCGCGGCGTCGCGGGTATGAGTTGTCTGCGAGCGCATTTCCAAGTCAGTGGCGGTGGAAGTTGTTCGCATGAAGCCACGGAAGCAGTGTGTGCGCGCGAGCTAAGGATTCGGTAACCGGTTGATGAGAAAGCTCATCGAAACTTCCCGGCAGGGAAAGTCGCGGGCTCGGCGACGCCTATCCTGGACGGATGCGAGTTTTGCTCGTCGAGGACGAGCCGGGGATCGTCGACTTCGTGCGGCGTGGCTTCGAGGCCGAGGGCTTCGCGGTCGCCGTCGCGCGCGATGGGATCGAGGGCGAACGGCTGGCGCTCGGCGGCGACTTCGACGCGATCGTGCTCGACCTGATGCTCCCGGGCCGCGATGGCTTGGAAGTTCTCGCCGCCTTGCGACAGACCAAGCCAGGGGTGCCAGTGATCGTGCTGACGGCGCGCGGGGAGATCGAGGATCGCGTGATGGGGCTCGACGCGGGCGCGGTTGACTACCTGGTCAAGCCGTTCTCGCTGGCCGAGCTACTTGCGCGCGTGCGTGCACAGCTGCGCACGCACGCGCAGACCTCGGAGACGACGTTGCGGGGCGCGGACATCGAGGTGGACCTGCTCACGCGAGGGGTGCGCCGCGGCGGCGAGCCGGTGCGTCTGTCGAGCACCGAGTTCGAGCTGCTCATCTATCTGCTGCGCCACCACGGGCAGGTGCTCTCACGGGAGCAGATCCTGAGCGCGGTGTGGGGCTACGAGCACGATCCCGCGACCAACGTCGTCGATGTCTATATCGGCTATCTGCGCCGCAAGCTCGCTCGCCGCGACGATCCGGCGCCGATCTTCACGGTGCGCTCGGTCGGCTATCGCCTGGGCGACGCCGCTTGATGGGATCTTCGATGCGCCCGGCGCTCGCACGGATCGTGCCCGCCGGACTGCGCTGGCGCCTGGTGGCGTGGGTCGCCGGGTGCCGTAAGGCGCACTTTTCCAGCTACCTCGCCGCGGATGTGGCGGGAACCGGTTCGAGCGTCAAAATCGAGGACTGGGTCGCGCCCGCGCTCTGACCGCCGGCGAGCACCACATGCCCACCGACGACGGCCGCCGCGGCATCGGAGAGCGCCAGCGGCAGGCGCCCGACGCGCGTGGCAAGACCGGTGCGCGGGTCGATCGCGACGATCGCCGAGGTCTGGCTATCGGCGGCGGCGGCGCGCCCGCCGAACAGATAGACATAGCCGCCGAGCGCCACCGCCGCCGAGTGCGTGACGGGGCTCTGCAGACTCCCGATCTGCGTCACGCGGCCAGTCGCGGGATCGAAGCGGAGGATCGCGCTCTCGGCCGCTTCGCCGTGGGAGCCCCCGACGATCAGCACCTGTCCGCCGATAGCCACAGCCGCCGCGTAGCGCAGGGACAGCGGCAGGCGGGCGACCGTCCGCGCCGTGGCGCCCGGGCGCCACGCGAGGATCGTGTCGAGCGCCTGCTGGCCGTTGTAGCCACCCACCACGTAGGCGGTTCCCGAGAGCGCCGCCACCGCCACGTCTGACGCCGGCTGCGGCAGCCGCCCAACCTGCGAGACGCCGCCGCGGGCGGGGTCATAGCGCAGGATGTGGTCATAGGAGCTGAACTCTCCACCCCCGAACACATAAGCGTCAACGCCCAGCAGCGCGCCCTGCGCGTCGTGCTGGGCCAGCGGCAACTGGGCGCGAGCAGAGACGCGATCACCCGCGAGGATCCTCACGGCGGCGGTGGAGGTGTCGTTGGCGTCCAGCCCGCCCAGCAGCGCGAGCGTGCCGTCTGGAAGCGCGACGGCAGCGACATCCTCGAGCGGCGAGGGCAAGCCGTTCATCCGGCGGACAGCAAAGCGTGCCGGCGCGCTCTGCGAAACGCTCGCCGAGGGCGAAGCGGCACTCACGGCCATGATGGAGTGCGAAGGCGGCGAGTTTCCGCTCGTGCCGCCGTCAGCCAGCGCCACGGCGGCCAGCACGACGAGCACCGCGATCGCAACCGCCAAGAACCCGAGGCGTCGCCGAGCCTTCTCGCGGCTCCCGCGTCCAGTCCCGTCTAGCACCATCGGACCAGGATAGACTCGCCAACGCGTACGCTGCCGCTATGCACGACGTTCACCCTGCCCGCGTGCTCGCCGAGGAGGGTTCCCGCCGTGACCCGCACGGCGATGAGGCGCCCGCGAGCGTGTCGTTGGGGGTGATCGTGCGGGAGTGGAGCCGGATCGGCTGCATTGGGTTCGGCGGGCCACCCGCCCATATCGCACTATTTCGTGACCTGTGCGTCAAGCGGCGTGGGTGGCTGACCGACGCGCAGTTCGAGCGGGCAATCGCGGCTACAAACCTGCTGCCGGGGCCAGCCTCGACGCAGCTTGCGATCTACTGCGCCTGGCGACTACGCGGCCCCCAGGGAGCGCTCATCGGCGGCCTGTGCTTCATCGTCCCCGGCCTCGTCCTGATCCTCGCGCTGTCCGCGCTGTTTCTCGCGGGATCGCCGCCGTCATCATGGATTCGGGGCGCGGGCATGGGAGCCGGGGCGGCCGTCGCCGCGGTCGCCGTTCGCGCCGGGCTCGGCGTCGCCGCTCCGATCTGGAGACGCTCAGGCGTCGCCTCAGATCTCGAGCATCATCATCATCATCATCGTCAACATCAACGTCCCCGCGTGCTCGCCTACGCGCTGGCGGGCGGGATCGCAGCGGCCACGGCGGGTCCATGGCTCGTACTGGTCCTCTTGGCGTGCGGCGCAATCGAGCTCGGCTGGCAACAACGGGGGCTCACGCGCGATCTCGCGGGCCTGCATGCCTGGCCGCTGCTCGCCGTGGTCGCTGAGCCCGGTGGCGCCGGTGCGCTCATCTGGACGGCGCTGAAGGTCGGCGCGCTCGCGTTCGGCGGCGGGTTCGTGATCATCCCGCTGATGCAGTCCGACGCCGTCAGCACCTACCACTGGATGACCCATTCGCAGTTCCTCAACGCGGTCGCGCTCGGACAAGTCACGCCCGGCCCGGTGACTCAGACCGTCGCGGCCGTCGGATACTCCGCGGGCGGACTCGCGGGAGGACTACTCGCCGCGCTGGTCGCGTTCGCGCCGTCCTTCGCTTTCATCCTCCTCGGCGCCGCGCGCTTTGAGCGGCTGCTCCTCAACGAGCGCGTAGCAGCGTTTCTCGCCGGCGCGGCGCCCGCCGCGGCCGGGGCGATCATCGGCTCGGCCATCCCGCTCACCCTGGCACTGTCGGAGACCTGGCAGTACCTCCTACTCGCCGCCGCGGCCGTCGCTCTGCTCGCGCTACGTCGAAACGTCGTACTCACCCTGATCGCCGCCGGCGCAGTGGGCGCGGCGGCCGGGCTGCTCGGCGCCCCGATCTCGCCCTAGTGTCGGCGAACCACTCCGACAGGCAGCGGATATTTGTGACTCAAGACACTAGCTCAACCATGCGGACAGCTCTTCCAGCGCGTCGGGGATCACGTAGTAATAAGCCCACAAGCCCTGGCGCTCTGAGTCCACCAGGCCGGCGTCGCGCAGCTTCTTGAGGTGGTGGGAGAGCGTCGGCTGAGAGATGTCGAACAGCGGCACGAGCTCGCAGACGCAGACCTTGCCGGCGTGCTTGCGCAGGACGTCCACGAGCTGCAAACGGATCGGGTCGCCGAGCGCCTTTGCGACCTCGGCCATACAAACCGCCTGCTCGCGCTGCACATCGGGGTAGACGACGGGCTCGCAACACGGCGCACCGGCAGCTCGCTTCTGCTTGGGAGCCAGCTCCAAATCGACGCTCATCAATCTACTTATATCTATTGAAGTGAGAGATGTCAATGTAATACGATCCGGACGTGGACTCCCCTCCGATCGCACGCAGGCTGCTCGCCGAGCTGCTCGGCTCGGCGTTCCTGGCCGCGCTCGTGATCGGCTCGGGCATCGCCGCGCAGACGCTCTCCCCAAGCGATGTCGGACTACAGCTATTCGAGAACGCCGCCGCGACCGCAGCAGGGCTGTTCACGATCATCCTCATGTTCGGCCCCGTCTCCGGCGGGCACTTCAACCCCGTCGTCTCACTCGCCGACGCGACCTTCGGAGGCATCAGCTGGCGCGACGCAATCTTCTATATCCCCGCCCAGGTAGCCGGCTGCGTGCTCGGCGCAATCACCGCGAACGGCATGTTCGCCTTAGCGGCCATCAGCATCTCCACACACCACCGTGCCTCGCCCGCGCACCTGTTCTCCGAGACGATCGCCACCGCCGGGCTGCTGCTGGTGATCTTCTCTCTCGCCCGCACCAAACGCGCAAGCACCATTCCGGCCGCGGTCGGCGCCTACATCGGCGCCGCCTACTTCTTCACCAGCTCTGCCAGCTTCGCCAACCCCGCGATCAGCGTCGGGCGCATGTTCTCCAACACCTTCGCCGGAATTGCGCCCGCGTCCGTACCCGGATACATCGTGGCGCAGCTCGTCGGTGGGGCATGCGCGATCGTCGTCGTGAGAGCGCTCTACACGGACGTGACGCCGACCGAGGCAGAAGAGGTCCTCCTGCCACACCACCAGGAGGTCTCTGGCTGATGGCGACCGTCCTGTTCGTCTGCCTTCATAACGCCGGGCGCTCACAGATGAGCGCCGCGCTACTTGACCGCGAAGCCGGCGGGCGCCACACAGCGCTCTCCGCCGGCACCACACCGGGAGAACAGGTACACCCCGAGGTCGTCGAGGTCATGCGCGAGCTGGACATCGACCTAGCTGGGAAGCGCCCCCAACTCCTCACCCGCGAGCTCGCCGAGGAGGCGGACATCCTCGTGACGATGGGCTGCGGCGATGCCTGCCCCTACGTCCCCGGCAAGCGCTACATCGATTGGGACCTACCCGACCCCATGGGACGCCCGCTCGCCGAGGTCCGGGCGACTCGTGACGAGATCGAGCGCCGTGTACGCGCGCTCGTTGACGAGTTGTAACCTGCGCAGGTCCCGACCCTTCGTCCGGCAGGCGCGACTTCGCGCGCTGATTCTG
>DAIOGX010000115.1:0-5548 GCA_036744995.1 Solirubrobacteraceae bacterium
TCTCGCGCCAGCAAGGCGTTCAACGCCGCCAGAGCGCGCTACCTCCTCGAGTCACGGGGCATGGTGATCCACGCCGATCTGCGACAGATCGCACACGACAGGGTCCTGATCGGAGCTTTGAGTGTCGGCAACCTCAACTCGGCGCTGGCTGAGGCGAATCGCCAGCTGGTCAGACACGTTGTGCGGATCAGGGTGCTACGAGGCGCACATGTAGTCCTCGACGCGAACTCGACCTCGTTCGACGTGGCGGGGTCTGGCATGCAATTGCGCGCCGCAGACGGCCGGAGCCTCGGTCGGCTGCAGATAACGGTCCAGGACGTGATCGGCTTCATCAAGCTCGTGCACAAACTAAACGCCGCCGATGTGGTGGTGCGCGGCACCCTCGGGGACATGCGGACCTCGCTTCCGGCTGCCGCCAAGCTGTCGCTGCCGCGGTCTGGATGCACGCAGATCGGGTCGCGCCAGTATGTCGTGCGCTCGTTCAATGAGGCGAGCTTTACAGGCGAGCCGTTGACCATCTGGCTGCTGACCGTCGCGTAGGTGGGGCCGAGCGAGTGAGACCTCGTGTCACGAATCATCGACGGCTCCGGATGATGATGATGAGAAAACTCCATTGGAGTACATACCTTGAACTCAATAGTTGTGGGGGATGAAGATCTTCACGACTTCCAAGGATTGGGACGGGCGCGTCGGCGAGGCTGAGCTGGTCGCACGCGGCGCTGGATTTTGCGACCTGCGCGACCGCATAATTGAGCTGGCAGAGCCGCAGGCGGAGCACACGATCGTTGACGTGGGCTCCGGCACGGGTCTTCTGTCCTTGGCCCTCGCCAAAAGAGTCGCTCATGTGTGGGCAATCGACAGCTCGCCCCCGATGTGTGACTATCTACGCGTCAAGGCAGCAAGCGCTGGCCTTCACAACGTCGACGCCGTGCTGGCCTCCGCCGTCAGCCTTCCGCTTGTCGATCAGATCGCCGATCTCGTGGTCTCCAACTACTGCCTGCACGAGCTGCGTCGCGCCGACAAGTATCGAGCTCTCACCGAGGCCAGGCGTGTCCTGAAGCCGGGTGGACGACTCGTGATGGGTGACATGATGTTCTCGCTGAGCCCCATCCAAACCCGCGACCGTCGTGTTGTGATCGTCAAGCTGCGCAAGATCGCAGGTCGCGGGCTCCCTGGCATCTGGCGGTTGCTGAAGAACGCGGCCCGGCTCCTCACGGGACGCTGGGAGCATCCGGCCAACGCCGCATGGTGGCACGAGGCGTTGACGAGGTCCGGCTTTGATCATGTCAGGGTCGAAATGCTGGCCCACGAGGGCGGCATCGCGATCGGGGAGGCGCCTGCTGCAACGCGAGTATCACCAGTTGATCGAGTCGTTCAGTGTCGCTCGACGAGCTGACAAACCGCCGCTATCTACGCCAGGCTTCAGTTGGCCGTGAAGCGCCGCAGGCCGGGCTGACCGCGCACGGGGGTGCTGTGGGCGTAGGCCCAGATCTGGTTGTTCGGGCAGTGGCGGCCACTGTGGCAGGGGTGTGACGCGACGAAGTAGAAGCGCACGCGGCGCCCAGCAACCTGCGCCCGCAGGCTCTTCGTCCGAACGAGCGATCCGTCCACGCTGTTGAGGGCGAGCACCGGAAGGTCGTCGCGTGCCACGAGTCCAACGATGTCGTTGATGTTCGCGCCCGCGACCTCGTATCGGGTCCCGTCGCGATGGGCGCGCAGATAGTGGCTCAGGGCAGGTGTGCTGAAGTCGGTCAGCAGCGAGTCGGTGCGGGCGCGGCGGATCACGTAGGCGTCCTTGCTCAGTGACGCTGCCAACAGCCCGAGCCCGGCGCACACCAGCAGGGTGCGCAGCCCCACCACGCTTTTGCTCACCCGATGCCCACCGCGCTCAGAGCTGCCGCGATCGCCCCGGCCGGTGCGCCAGAGCACCCCCAGCGAGCACCCGAACACCGCGCAGACGGCCGGCGCAAACGCCTCCAGGTAGCGAGGCTGCAGGCGTCCCATCGCGCTGAAGGCGACCAGGCCGGTGAGAAACCACACCACGATGCCCACTCCCAGCCGTCCCCGCGGGCTGCGCAGGGCGCTCCACAGCCGTTCACGGCCCTGAGCCAGCAATACCACCAGTGCCAGCAGCGCCAGGAGCGAGCTCGCGAGCAGCGCAACCCCGATCAGCGTCAGGTACTGCGCGGGGCCGGCGCTCAACAGACGCAGCGGGCCGGCGCCGCCCGCGACCGTGCCGGTCGCGCCGTGACCGCCGGAGAGGCGGTTCAGACCGTCGTATACGAGCGTCACGTGCCAGATGCTCCCGTTGGCGGAACCGATCGGAAACGGCCGCATGCCGGTGGGTGTAAGCGACGCGATCGCCGTCCACGAAAGCGCCACCGCGAGAAACGCCCCGGCCGTGGCCAGCACGACGCGCACGCGATTCCCGGGCGCGGCCGCCCACAGCCACAGCAACGCCAGGGCAGGGAGCGCGATCAACATCTCTGAGAGCTTGACGTTGAAGGCCACGCCCATCACCCCGGCTGCCAGCACCGACCAGCGCATGCGCCCGCTCTGCAGGGCGCGCCAGGAGAGCCACAGCGCGGCGACCTCCAGGGCCGCGAGCACCGAGTCCATGGTGTCGCTGCGCGCGGTCAGCACCGACACCGGCAGTACCGCGAGCGCGAGCGCCGCCGCCAGCGCCGCCGCGAAGCCGAATGGGCGTCGCAGGGCACCAAACAGCAACCCGCAGGCGGCCACGCCACCCAGCGCCTCGGGTAGGTGCAGTCCAACCAGGTCAAACCCCAGCACGCGGGTGGCGGCCACCTGCAACCACAGGTCGACCGGTGGCTTGTCGATCGAGACCGTCCCACTGGGCTCGAGCGCGCCGAAGAAGAAGTTGTGCCAGGAGTCGCCCATGCTGCGCACGGCTGCGTCGTAGAAGACGTTGCCCGTCACATCGTTGATCTTCCACAGGCGCAGCGCGGCGGCCAAAACGAGTATCAGGCTCAGCGCCAGCCACAATGCCCAACGGGCGCGTGAGGGAGTCTCTGCTGACCTGATCGCCAATTCCGAGCCGGCGGTCACGCTTGCGCGATTCGGGCAGAAAACACAAGGCCAGCTTCAGCCACGTATCTAAATCGTGGATGAGCTTGCGATGAGAAACGGCTTAGTGAGTCGCGGCTTCTGGCTCAGATAAGTGAACTCTCATCCTGAGAGATATCTCACCAGCGTTTTAGCTGGGATTTTGTTCTGACGGGGAATAATGACTGCATGACCCCACCGCATTCATCCAACGCAAGAGATGCCGGGCTGCGCAGGCTCGTACTCACCAAGCGCTGGCTCGTCGCCGGCAGCGTGACTTTGACGGGAGTGCTCACAGCGGTTGCAGCCAACGCCTTCCCGGGCAAGACAATCAAGTCGCCGGGCGCCCGGACGGCAAACGCGGGACATTCGAGCAAAACCTCCACACCTCATCAGCACATCCAAAGCTCGCCCAGTTCGCTGCAGCCGCCAGCGCAAGCGCCGCAATCCACCACAGCCCAGGAACCTGCGCCAGCCCACGAATCGACGCCGGCTCCAGAATCTGCGCCGACCCACGAATCGACCCCAACTCCAGAATCAGCGCCAGCCCAGGCACCGGCGCCGGCCCAGGAATCCGCGCCGGCTAAAGAATCAGCGCCAGCCCAGGAACCGGCGCCGGTCGAACACAGTGAACCCGCCCCCCAGCCGGCGCCGGAAGCACCAGTGGTCTCGGGTGGGTCCTGAGGATGACGCTCGTGCTGAGCACCGTCGGTCCGAGTGTCTACTGGTACCTGACGCGCTCCACCGGCGTGGTGGCGTTGGTGTTGCTCACCTTGACCGTGGTCCTCGGCGTGGTCGACGTGAGTCGCTGGAGCACCCCGAGCTGGCCGCGCTTTGTGTTGGACTCTCTGCATCGCAACGTCTCGATGCTGGTGCTCGTGTTTCTTGGCCTGCACATCATCACCGCGGCGCTTGACAGCTTCGCGCCGATCTCCCTCCTCGACGCGGTGCTGCCGTTCATCGGAAGCTACCGGCCGTTCTGGCTGGGGCTGGGCGCGGTCGCGTTCGATCTGCTGCTCGCCGTTGCGATCACGAGCATGCTGCGGGAGCGTCTCGGACATCGCGCCTGGCGGATCACGCACTGGCTGGCATACGCGTGCTGGCCGGTCGCGCTGCTGCACGGCCTCGGCACGGGCAGCGATGTCAAGAGCGCATGGTCGCTGGTGCTCACCGCGTTGTGCGTCGTCGCGGTGGCTGTCGCGGTGTGCATGCGAACGCTCCCCGGCTGGCCTGAGCACCGCCGCGTGCGCGGCGGTGCGCTGGCGCTCACGGCGATCGGACCGATCGCTCTGATTCTGTGGCTGCCGGGTGGCCCGCTGGGGCACGGCTGGGCACGTCGCTCGGGCACGCCGGTAACGCTGCTCGCCTCCACTGCCCCCAGCTCCTCCTCGCCGGCCGCGCAGACCACGAGCGTGAAGGTGAGCAATCCGAGCTCACAGTCGAGCACGCTGAGCGGCCCTTTTGAGGTGAGCCTCTCGGGCAGTGTCAAACAGGTTTCCGGGCCGGGGCCGGGCTTGGTGGCCGTCAAGATCGCGACCAGCTTCAACGGCCCACCCTCAGGGCAGCTTCATATCGAGATCGACGGTCAGCCGCTCCGGGAAGGCGGAGTTTCGCTGCGCAGCAGTCGTGTGACGTTGGGCAGTGCACCGCCCGCCACGCCAGTGCTCTACCGCGGCCGGATCGTCGCTTTGAACGGCAGCCGCTTGGTCGCAAGCGTGCGCAGCAGCGAAGGACACCACCTCTCGCTCCAGGTGGCGCTGGCGGTCAACTCTGGTGCGGGCACCGTCAGCGGGACGCTCTCCGCTTCTCCCACCACGACCGAGGGCGGCGAATGAACACCCAACAAGTACAGGCCGTGCGCCTACCGCGTTTGCTCAGCGGCATCCCGGATCAGGGACAGATGAGTCTGCGCGAGCACCTGGAGATCCATGGCGAGCTCCCCGCCGGCCGCGGCAGACGGCACAAGCGACGAGATGTTGCTGGACTCCTCGAGAGTATCGACCGCGCGGGACTCTGCGGGCGCGGGGGCGCCGCGTTTCCAACCGCGACCAAGATGCGCGCGGTAGCCAAAGAACGCCGGCGAGCGATCGTCATCGCCAACGGAGCCGAGGGCGAGCCCGCAAGC
Organism: Solirubrobacteraceae bacterium; assembly: GCA_036744995.1. Lineage (GTDB taxonomy): Bacteria > Actinomycetota > Thermoleophilia > Solirubrobacterales > Solirubrobacteraceae > Palsa-744. The sequence continues at coordinate 5,192 of DAIOGX010000115.1, forward strand.
CTCAAGGACAAGCTGCTGCTGGAGGCGCTGCCCCACCTCGTGCTCGATGGCGGATCGCTCGCGGTCGCGGCGGTCGGCGCCAGCGAGCTCATCGTCTGCATCCCACGGTCGGCGAAGACCGCGCGCGACAGTCTCACCCAAGCCCTCAAGGAACGTGCGAGAGAGCAATATGACTCCGTGGCGGTGCGCCTGGAAGTCGTGCCAGACCGCTACCTCGCGGGACAGGAGTCGGCGCTGGTCAGCCACCTCAATCGTGGCCCCGGCGTACCGACCCTGACACCCCCGATGCCCTTCGAACGCGGCGTCCAGAAACGCCCGACACTGATCAACAATGTCGAGACGCTCGCGCATATCGCG